>NZ_JAQYWZ010000540.1:0-210936 GCF_036290945.1 Streptomyces sp. BE303 | reverse complement strand
CTTCGCCCGGCTCACCGCCGCCGGCTACACCGGCCCGATCGGCCTCGAGTACCGCCCGTCCACCGGCGTCAGCGCCGACAGCTTCGGGTGGCTCCCGCGCGAGCACCGCGCAGCCTAGGCCGTGCCCGGCCGCGCCGGCCGCCCACCCCACCCTCCCCGCTCCACGGACAGAAGGAACGACGCGATGAGCCGCAAGATCGCCTTCATCGGCCTCGGCATCATGGGAAGCCCGATGGCCGCCAACCTGGTCGGCGCCGGCCACCACGTCACCGGCTACAACCTCACCCGGCCGCAGATCGACGCCCTGGTCGCGGCCGGGGGCCACGGCGCCACCAGCATCGCGGACGCGGTGCGGGACGCCGAGGTCGTGATCACCATGGTCCCGGCCGACCCGCAGGTCGAGCAGGCCGTCCTCGGCGAGGGCGGCGTCCTGGAGAACGTCCGGCCCGGCACGCTCGTCATCGACATGTCGAGCATCACCCCGCAGACCTCGATCAGGGTCGAGGCCGCCGCCCGGGAGAAGGGCGTCCGTGCGCTGGACGCCCCGGTCTCCGGTGGCGAGGCGGGCGCGGTCGAGGCCGTTCTCTCGATCATGGTCGGCGGCGCCGCCGAGGACTTCGCCGAGGCCAAGCCGCTGTTCGACGTGCTCGGCACCACGGTGGTCCACGTCGGCCCGGCCGGGGCCGGCCAGACGGTCAAGGCCGCCAACCAGCTGATCGTCGCCGTCAACATCCAGGCCGTGGCCGAGGCCGTGGTCTTCCTGGAGAACGCCGGCGTCGACCTCGGGGCCGCGCTGGACGTGCTCGGCGGCGGCCTGGCGGGCTCGACCGTGCTGAACCGCAAGAAGACCAACATGCTGAACCGCGAGTTCGCCCCCGGCTTCCGCATCGACCTGCACCACAAGGACATGGGGATCGTCACCGAGGCCGCCCGCGCCGTCGGCGCCGCCCTCCCGGTCGGCGCGGTCGTCGCCCAGCTGGTCGCCTCCGCCCGTGCCAACGGCGACGGCTCCCTCGACCACTCGGCGCTGCTGCGCGGCGTCGAGCGGCTCTCCGGCCGCGAGGTGAAGTAGCCCTCCCGGCCCCTCGACTCCTCCCGGTGGCGTGTACCTGTCCGGTCGTGCCCGCGCCACCGGGAGGTCGCCACCTGCCGCTCCGGCCGCGTGCGCACCCGTGCGGCCGGGGCGGCGACCGGCCCGACCGGCGGGCGGTGCGGGGCTCATCCGCCCGCCCGCCGGTCGACCGGACGGTGACGCGCCCACCCTCCAGGGGCACTCCGGTCGTGCCGAGCGGCGCGTCGCCCGGCTCCCTCCCCCGTCGAGGGGAGTCCCTCGCCCTCCGGAAGCGGGACGAGGGGAACGGCGGGGAGGGAGCCGCCCCGGGCCTGCCGGGGCCCATGCTTGACGGACCATCGCCAGACCAGAAGTGAGGCCCACGCCATGCCCCCCACCTCCCACCAGGGCCATGTGGTCGTAGCTCCCGACAAGTTCAAGGGCACCCTGGAGGCCGCCGAGGCCGCCGCCCGGATCGCCGCCGGCATCCGCCGTGCCGCCCCCGGTACCGAGGTCCGCGAACTGCCCGTCGCCGACGGCGGCGAGGGGACCCTGGCCGCCGCGCTCGCGGCCGGCTTCGCCCGCGTTCCCGCCAAGGTGGCCGGCCCGACCGGCCTGCCGGTGGACGCCGCGCTCGCCGTCCGGGGCGACACCGCCGTGGTCGAGCTGGCCCAGGCCTCCGGGCTGGCCCGGCTCCCCGGCGGCCGGACCGCCCCGCTCGCGGCCGGCTCCTACGGGGTCGGCCAGCTGATCGGCCGGGCCGTCGGGCTCGGGGCGAAGCGGATCGTGCTCGGCCTCGGCGGAAGCGCCTGCACCGACGGCGGGGCCGGGATGGTCCAGGCGCTCGGCGTCTCGCTGCTCGACGGCGAAGGCGTCGAACTCCCGCCCGGTGGAGCGGCGTTGAGGCGCCTGGAGCGGATCGACCCCGGACGGCTCGCCGGCACCCTGGCGGGCGTCGAGATCGTGGTCGCCTGCGACGTCGACAACCCGCTGCTCGGTCCGCGCGGCGCGACGGCCGTCTACGGCCCGCAGAAGGGCGCGAGCGGGGAGGACCTGCTGGTCCTGGAGGAAGCTCTGACCCGGTTCGCCGACGCGGTCGGCGCGACGGTCGGCCGCGAGGTGCGCGACGCCCCCGGCGCGGGGGCCGCGGGCGGGGTCGGCTTCGCGGCGCTCGCCCTGCTGGGCGCCACCATGCGACCCGGCATCGAGCTCCTGCTCGACCTGCTGGGTTTCGACGCGGCCGTGCGTGGGGCACGCCTCGTCGTCACCGGCGAGGGCTGCCTGGACGCGCAGACGCTCCACGGCAAGGCCCCCGCCGGCGTCGCGGCGGCCGCCGCCCGGGCGGGGGTCCGGGTGGCCGCCGTGGCGGGACGGGTGGAACTGTCCGAACGCGAGTGGCGGGCGGCCGGCTTCGCCGCCGCGTACGCGCTCAGCGAGTTGGGCGAGCAGCCCGGTGACGGCCTGACCAGGGCGGGAGAGCTCGCCGAGGTCGCGGGGGAGCGACTGGCGGCGGAGTTCCTCCACCGGTGACCGGCGCGGACCCTCGTAGTTTCCTCCATTGACGATTTGTTGAAGGCGGCCCTAGGCTCCGGGCCATCCTTCGGCGCACCCCACCCCTCGACCAGGTTTCGGAGGTCCCCCATGCCCATCAGCGAGACCGCGGTGATCCGCTCCCGCCGGGTGGTCCTGCCGGACGGCGAGCGCCCCGCGGACGTGCTGGTCCGGGACGGGAGGATCGCGCGGATCGCCGCGCACGGCTCCCTCCCCGCCGGTGGCCACGCGCTCACCGACCTCGGTGACACCGCGCTGCTCCCCGGCCTGGTCGACACCCACGTGCACGTCAACGAACCCGGCCGCACCGAGTGGGAGGGCTTCGCCACCGCCACCCGGGCGGCCGCCGCCGGCGGTGTCACCACCGTCATCGACATGCCGCTCAACTCGGTGCCGCCCACCACCACCCCGGCCGGGCTGGAGGTCAAACGGAAGACCGCGGAGGGTCAGGCCTGGGTCGACCTCGGCTTCTGGGGCGGGGCCGTGCCCGGAAACCTCGCCGACCTCGAACCCCTGCACCGTGCGGGCGTGTTCGGCTTCAAGTCCTTCCTGGCACCGAGCGGGGTCGACGAGTTCCCGCACCTCGAACAGGCCGATCTGGAGGCCGCCCTCGCCGAACAGGCCCGAATCGGCGCGCTCGCCATCATCCACGCCGAGGACCCGGCCGTCCTCTCCGCCGCACCGCAGCAACCCGGCGTCCACTACCGGGACTTCCTCGCCTCCCGACCCGCCGGTGCGGAGACCGCCGCGGTGGCCCGGCTGCTCGACACCGCCCGGCGCACCGGCGCCCGGGTGCACGTCCTGCACGTCTCCTCGGCCGCCGTGCTGCCGCTGCTCCGCCGGGCCCGCGCGGACGGTGTCGAGGTCACCGCCGAGACCTGCCCGCACTACCTGACCCTCACCGCCGAGCAGGTCCCGGACGGCGGCACCGCGTTCAAGTGCTGTCCGCCGATCCGTGACGAGGCCAATCGCGACGCCCTCTGGGAGGCCCTGGCCGCAGGGGAGTTCGCCGCGGTCGTCTCCGACCACTCGCCGTCCACCCCCGACCTCAAGCTGCTGCCCGAGCGCGGCGGCAGCGGGGACTTCGCGGCCGCCTGGGGCGGCATCGCCTCGCTCCAGCTGGGCCTGCCCGCGGTCTGGACCGAGGCCCGGCGGCGCGGTCACACCCTCTCCGACGTGGTCCGCTGGATGTCCGCCGGCCCGGCCGGGCTGGCCGGCCTCACCGGGACGAAGGGCGCCGTCGCCGTCGGCCACGACGCCGACCTGGTGGCCTTCGACCCCGACGGCCGCTTCGCCGTGCACGCCGCCGACCTGCACCACCGCAACCCCGTCACCCCGTACGCGGGCCGGACGCTCACCGGCGCCGTCCGCACCACCTGGCTGCGCGGCCGGGTCGTCGACGTCGCCGGCGAGCCGTTCGGCGTCCAGCTCACCCGCCCGCGGCCCACCGGCTCCGGGCCCACCGGCCCCGTGTCCACCGGTCCCGGGCCCGCCCGGTCCACCCGTCCGACCCCCGGCCCCGAGGAGTCGCAGTGACCACCGTCCCCACCCCGAACGCCCCGTTCACCGAGCTGGTCGACCTGGCCTCCCGCCGGCTCGGCGCCGGTGTCGTCGCCACCAACGAGGACACCTTCGCCGACGCCGAGAACCTGCTGGTCGCCGAGGCCGCCGTGTTCCGCCCGCACACCTTCGGCCACAAGGGCCAGATCATGGACGGCTGGGAGTCCCGGCGGCGCCGGGGCACGGGTGCCGAACAGCCGCACCCCACCGACGAGGACCACGACTGGGCGGTCGTCCGGCTCGGCGCCGCCGGAGTGATCCGCGGCCTGGTCGTCGACACCGCGCACTTCACCGGGAACTACCCGGAGAGCGCCTCCGTCGAGGCCGCCTCGATACCCGGCCACCCCTCGCCCGCCGAGGTCGCGGCCGCCGCGTGGGTGGAGATCCTGCCGCGCACCCCGCTGCGGGGCGACACCGCCCACGCGTTCGAGGTGAGCAGCGCCACCCGGTTCACCCACGTACGGCTCAACATCTTCCCGGACGGCGGTGTCGCCCGGCTCCGCGTCCACGGCGAGGTGCTTCCCGACCCGCGCGAGCTGGACGGCCTCACCTTCGACCTGGCCGCCCAGGAGCACGGCGGTGTCGCGGAGGCCGCCTCCGACCGCTACTTCTCCTCCCCGCACAACCTGAACGCTCCCGGCCGCGCCTCCGTCATGGGTGAGGGCTGGGAGACCCGGCGTCGGCGTGACAAGGCCAACGACTGGGTGCGGATCGCCCTGGCCGGGGGCGGCGAGGTCCTGGCCGCCGAGGTGGACACCACCCACTTCGTCGCCAACGCCCCCGGCTGGGCCGACCTGGTCGGCTACGACGCCTCCGCCGGCGGTGACCCCGCCGCCGACCCGGACGGCTGGTTCGCGCTCCTGCCGCGCACCCGCCTCCAGCCCGACACCCGGCACCGCTTCCGGCTGGACCCGGCCCGCCCGGTGACCCATGTGCGGATCAACGTGTACCCCGACGGTGGCCTCGCCCGCCTCCGCCTCACCGGCCGCCCGACCGAGGCGGGCCGGGCCGGTCTCGCGCTGCGCTGGTTCGACGCCGTCCCGGTCGACGAGGCCGCCGCGGCCCTCGTCGAGGCCGGTCTCACCGCCGGGGAGGCCGCCGAACTGGCCGCGGCCCGCCCGCTGGTGGACGCCGACGCCGCCCGCACCGCCGTCGCCGCGCTCAGCCCGGCCGACGGCCCCGACGGCGAGCACTCCTCCCGCCGCCGCTCGGCCGCCTGGCGCCTGCTCGGCATCTGAACCGGCGCCCGAGCCGGCGTCCCGACCGGCGCCCGAGCCGGCGTCCCGACCGGCGCCGGAGCCCGTGTCCCGACCGGCGCCGCCGCAGGCCGGGGGCCGCGGCCGCGGTGGCTCCGCGCCACCCGCGGAGCCCTCCGGCCGCGGCCCGGGGCGGCGCCGCATTCCCCCAAGCGTCACACCCTTATCGACATCCGAAGGACCCGTCATGTCCAAGATCCTGACCACGGAGTCCGGCGCCCCGGTCGCCGACAACCAGAACTCGGCCTCGGCCGGCGCCTACGGTCCGCTGCTGGTCCAGGACCAGCACCTGCTGGAGAAGCTCGCCCGGTTCAACCGTGAGCGCATCCCGGAGCGCGTCGTGCACGCCCGCGGTTCCGGCGCGTACGGCTACTTCGAGGTCACGGACGAGGTCTCGCCGTACACCCGGGCCGCCTTCCTCGGCGAGGTCGGCAGGCGCACCGAGGTGTTCCTCCGCTTCTCCACGGTCGCGGGCAACCTGGGCTCGAACGACGCCGTCCGCGACCCGCGCGGCTTCGCGCTCAAGTTCTACACCGAGGAGGGCAACTACGACCTCGTCGGCAACAACACCCCGGTCTTCTTCATCAAGGACCCGCTGAAGTTCCCCGACTTCATCCACTCCCAGAAGCGCGACCCGTACACCGGTGTCCAGGAGGCCGACAACGTCTGGGACTTCTGGGCCCACTCGCCCGCGTCGACCCACCAGATCACCTGGCTCTTCGGCGACCGCGGCATCCCCGCGTCCTACCGCCACATGAACGGGTACGGCTCGCACACCTACCAGTGGGTCAACGAGCAGGGTGACGCCTACTGGGTGAAGTACCACTTCAAGACCAACCAGGGGATCCGCTCGCTGGACGCCGCCCAGGCCGCCGAGGCGGTCGGCGGCGACGCCGACAGCCACCAGCGCGACCTCCACCAGGCCATCGAGCGCGGGGTGTTCCCGTCCTGGACCCTCTACGTCCAGCTGATGCCGGTCGCCGAGGCCGCCGACTACCGGTTCAACCCCTTCGACCTGACCAAGGTCTGGCCGCACGCCGACTACCCGTTGGTCAAGGTCGGCCGCCTGGTGCTCAACCGCAATCCCGAGAACGTCTTCGCCGAGGTCGAGCAGGCCGCGTTCTCGCCGAACAACTTCGTGCCCGGCATCGGCCCGTCCCCGGACAAGATGCTCCAGGGCCGCCTGTTCGCGTACGCCGACGCCCAGCGTTACCGCCTCGGGGTGAACCACACCCGGCTGCCGGTCAACGCCCCGCGCGCGACCGAGGCCGCCAACTACGGCCGGGACGGCCTCGGCGCGCTCAACCCGGCCGGCCGTGCCCGCAACTACGAGCCCAACTCCTACGACGGGCCGGCCCAGACCGGCGCCGCGCTCGCCGCGCCGACCGGGCTGAGCGGCTGGACCGGCACCCACACCACCCCGGCCCACACCAAGGACGACGACTTCTTCCAGGCCGGTGAGCTCTACCGGCTGATGCCGGAGGCCGAGCGGGCCCGCCTGATCGACAACCTGGCCGGCTTCCTGGCCCAGGTCTCCCGCGACGACGTCGTGGAGCGGAACCTCGCCCACTTCCACGCCGCCGACCAGGAGTACGGCGCCCGCCTGGAGGCCGCCGTCACCAGGCTCCGGGCCGGCGACGAGGGCTGATCCACCGGACCACCCTCCCCGGCCGCCGGGGCCCGCACCCCGGCGCCGCCCCCCGACCGGGCCGTTCCCCCAGGCAGTGGGGGAGCGGCCCGGTGCCCGTCCGCCGCCCGGACGCCCGCCACCGCCCGCCGCAGGCGCCCTGCCGCCGATCGACGGTCAGGAACGTCCGCCGCTGCGCCACCCGGCGGGCGGGGGTACGCGGGGGCATCGGCGGGGCATATGCCCGTCAAGTGCTTCACCGCACCTGCACGAAAATCCGCAGAGGGGCGGATGGCGGTGTACAGCGGTGGATAGGCTGGACACCACCCGCCGGTCACACCTGCGGGGGGACATCGGAAGGGGACGACATGTCGACACCAGCCCCCGGTCGCCACGCCGCGCCGGCCCAGGGCCTGCCCGGTCCGTTCACCTCCCTGCAGCACGCCCTCAGACTGCTGGAGGCGGTCGACCGGCACCCCGGAGGGGCCACGCTGGTCACGCTGGCCAGGGAGACGTCCCTCGGGCTGCCGACGGTCCGTCGGCTCGCCGAGATCCTGGAGATCGAGGGCTACCTCATGTGCCAGGACGGCGGTTGGGTGCTCGGCGGCACCTTCGCGCTGCTCGGGCAGCAGAACCGGGAGCAGCTGGTGCGGGTCCGGCTGGATCGCAAACTGGAGGAGCTCCGGGACGAGTTGGGCGCGGCGGTGTACTTCAGCCGCTATCACGACGGCGAGCTGTCGGTGGAGGCGGTGTCGGCGGGCGACCACGCGCCGGCGGTGCAGGAGTGGGTGGACTTCCGGGCGACCGCGCACGCCAGCGCGATCGGCAAGTGCCTGCTCAGCCAGCTCGACCACGACGCGCGCCGGGACCACTTCGCCCGGCACCCGGTGGCCCGGCTGACCTCCCGGACGGTCACCGACGCGGACCAGCTGATGCACCGTCTGGAGCGTCAGCCGGCCACCATTCCGGTGCTGGACATCCAGGAGTACGCGCTCGGCACGGTCTGCGCCGCGGTCCCGGTCACGGCCGGCAGCACGGTCGGCTGCCTGGCCACCTCGATGCCGGTGGACAACGTGCACCGGCTGAAGGCCGCCGCCGAGCTGCTCGCCGTCCGGGCCGCGCCGCTGATGCTGGCCATGGCCGTCTGAAGCACCGCGGAGGATCGCAGGACCCCGTCGCGCCGCGGCGGGGTCC
The DNA here is from genome assembly GCF_036290945.1 of Streptomyces sp. BE303. Classification (NCBI taxonomy): domain Bacteria; kingdom Bacillati; phylum Actinomycetota; class Actinomycetes; order Kitasatosporales; family Streptomycetaceae; genus Streptomyces; species Streptomyces sp. BE303. The sequence goes on along the minus strand of NZ_JAQYWZ010000540.1, from coordinate 202,697 downwards.
TCGTGTTTCCCGGGGTGCCGGGCCGTCGGCCCCGGGTGTTTCGCCGGGCCCGCCGCGGTGCACATCACTTATTAGACTCGATGTCGATAAGAGGTGTCGAACCTCTTGTGGCGCGCACTACCCGCGAGTACGTTTTGCCGGGTCGAGCCGCCACGAGCCGCCACCCGCAGGTCAGGAGGGCCCCGTCATGCCCAGCCCCACCCCCGTTCCCGCCCTCGCCGCGCCGGCCGTCCGGGTGCACGAGAGCCTCGTCCTGGAGCCCCGCGACGTCCGCTTCGACTGGTCCGGACTGCCGCTGCACTGGATTCCCGACGAGCCGATGGCCACCCACGTCATCAACGTCCTGCACCTCCTCCTCCCGGAGGGCGAGCGCTGGTTCGTCAAGGTGTTCAAGGACGCCCTGCCGATGATCCGGGACGAGCAGCTGCGGGACGAGGTGCTCGGCTTCATCGGCCAGGAGGCCATCCACGCCGAGGCCCACCAGGAGGTCCTCGACCACCTGCTCGGGCAGGGCCTCGACCCCCGCCCGTACGTGCGTCAGATCTCCTGGCTGTTCCAGCGGGTCCTCGGCGACAAGCCCGGGCTGACGCCCGCCCGGCAGCGCGAGAACATCATCGAGCGGGTCGCGTTCGTCGCCGCCATCGAGCACTTCACCGCCTTCCTCGGCAACTGGGCGCTCAACTCCCCGGGCCTGGACCGGGCCGAGGCCGACCCGACCATGCTCGACCTGCTGCGCTGGCACGGCGCCGAGGAGGTCGAGCACCGCAGCGTCGCCTACGACCTGATGGTCCACCTCGACCCCGGCTACCTGCGGCGGATCCGCGGCATGGCGATCTCCGGGCCGCTCCTCGTCCACCTCTGGGTGCGCGGCGCCCGCTTCCTGCTCGCCGCCGACCCGACCCTCGACGGCCGGATCAGGCCCACCTGGCGCGAGGCCGGCCGGATCGCCAGGCGCGGACTGCTGCCCGACCCGCTCACCTCGATCCGCTCCGGCCTGCGCTACCTCCGGCCCGGCTACCACCCCACCCAGGAGGGGTCCTCCAGCCAGGCCCTCGGCTACCTCGCCACCTCCCCGGCCGCCCGCGCCGCCGCCGGCCGCTGACGGGGACGGCGGTCCCCGCCCCCGGGGCCCGCCGCCGGCCCACCCGCCCCCGGCCCACCCGCCGCCCAGGACCCAAGGACCCAAGGACCCCGCCGGATGGATCTGCGCACCCCACCCCCCGACCTCTACGGCCGCCCCCGCGCCGACACCTTCTTCCGCTTCCTCACCGCCTTCGGCGACCGCTACAGCCCCGCCCTCGGCAGCCCGCTGCTCCGGCGCAACCCCCGCCGCCCGCCCGGCCGCCCCACCCCGGCGCTCCAACTGGTCGTCACCGCCCGGCGCCCGGCCGCCACCGACGTCGTCGAACTCACCCTCGCGGACCCCTCCGGCGGTCCCCTCCCGCCCTGGCAGCCCGGCGCCCACCTGCGGCTCGTGCTGCCGTCCGGCCGCGAGCGCCACTACTCCCTCTGCGGCGACCCGGCCGACCCCGCCGCCTACCGGATCGCGGTCCGGCACCTGCCCGCGGGCGGCGGCGGCTCCGCCGAGGTCCACGACACCCTCCACCCCGGCACCCGGCTCACCGCCCGCCGTCCCCGCAACGGCTTCGCCTTCTGCGCCGAACCGGCGGTCCTCCTGGTGGCCGGCGGCATCGGCATCACCCCGCTGCTCCCGATGGCCCGCGAGGCCCGGCGGCACGGCCTGGACTGGCACCTCGTCCACGTCGGCCGCAGCGCCGGTACCCTCCCGTTCTCCGAGGAGCTGCGGGCCCTCGACCCGCACCGGGTCCACCTGCGCACCGACGACGAGCACGGCGGCCCGCCCACCGGGGCCGAGCTCCTCGCCCGCGCCCCGCGCGGTGCGGCCGTCTACTGCTGCGGCCCGGCCCCGATGCTCGCCGCCGTCCAGCGGGCCCTCGACGGATCGCCCGCCGCCTCCCTGCACTTCGAACGGTTCGGCGCCGCGCCGATCACCGACGGCGAGCCGTTCACCGTCCGCCTCGGCACCGACGGACCGGCCCTCGACGTCCCGGCCGACCGCTCGGCCCTGGACGTGCTCCGGGAGGCCCGCCCCGACCTGGCGTACTCCTGCCACCAGGGCTTCTGCGGCACCTGCGAGGTCCGGCTGCTGGCCGGCACCCCCGACCACCGCGACCGCCGCCTCACCGCCGAACAGCGGGCCGCCGGCGCCCTGCTGCCCTGCGTCTCCCGGGCCGCCGCGGGCGAGACCCTGGTGCTCGACCTCGGTGCGCCCGGCCGGCCCCGGGCGCAGGACCCGTCCGACCGGCCGTAGGCCGCCGATCCCCCAGAAGGAGCCCCCGCCGTGCCGCGCACCCCCGCCTTCCCCTACACCGAGCACGACCTCGCCCGCTTCCGGGAGACCCAGCAGCTCGCCTACCACTGCGCCGAGGAGGTCGCCGCCTGGATCGAACCCGGGGTCACCGAGCGGCAGGCGACCGCCCGGCTGCGCCGCCGGCTGGTCGCGGCCGGTGTGCAGGACTTCTTCCACGTGCCGTTCGCCTGGTTCGGCGACCGGACGGCGTTCCGGCACTTCCACACGCCGCTGCAGTTCTTCGCCGGCAACCGCCGGCTGACGGAGGGCATGCCGTACGTGCTGGACTGTGCGCCCGTCGTCGACGGCTACACCGCCGACATCGGCTACGGCGGCAAGGTCGGCGAGAACCGCGTGTGGGACCGCCTCGCCGCCGACCTCCGGGTCTACCGCGAGCTGATCCTCACCGAGGTCCGCGCCCGCAGGCCGCTCGCCGACGTGTACGCGGCGGTCGACGCGCAGATCGAGGCGCACGGCTACGACAACCGCCACCGCGTCTACCCGGGCCGGGTGATCGGCCATCAGGTCACCCGGACGACCGCCCGCGGCCCGGCGGGGGTGAACGTGTTCGGCTTCGGGGTGCGTACACTCCAGACGCTCGGCCGCGAGCTGATCAGCGAGCGCCTGCACGGCCGCTCCCCGCTCTGGGCGGACGGCCGCTCCTCCCGGCACGCGCCCACCCCGGGCCTCTGGGCGGTGGAGCCGCACATCGGCTTCCGGGAGGTCGGCATCAAGTTCGAGGAGCTGCTGGTGGTCACCGAGGACGACGCGTACTGGCTCGACGACGACCTCCCGCACGTCCGCCGCTGGACCGCGGCAGGCGCCGCCGCGACCACCACGACCACCGCGACCGCGACCACCGCGACCGCTCAGGAGGCGACCCGATGACGACCAGCCGCGACACCGGACGCGCCGGGCACCCCGCCCCCCGGGTGCCGCACCGTGCCGCCTCCCGCCGCCGGACCGTCCACTCCGGGGGCCTGCCGCTCGCCGTCTTCGAGGACGGCGACCCGGGCGCCCCCACCGTCCTGCTGGTCCACGGCTACCCGGACACCCACGCGGTCTGGGACGACGTCGCCGCCGACCTCGCCCGCGACCACCACGTCGTCCGCTACGACGTCCGGGGCGCAGGCGCCTCCGGCGTCCCGGCCGGCCGCGAGGGCTACCGCCTGGAACAGCTGGCCGACGACCTGTTCGCCGTCGCCGACGCGGTCAGCCCGGACCGCCCGGTGCACGTCGTCGCCCACGACTGGGGCTCGCTGCAGTCCTGGGAGGCCGTCACCACCCCCGGTGCCGAACGACGGCTCGCCTCCTACACCACCATGTCCGGGCCCTGCCTGGACCACATGGGGTTCTGGCTCCGCGACCGCTTCCGCCGCCCCACCCCGCGCCACCTGAGGCAACTGCTCGCCCAGGGCGCCCACTCCTGGTACATCACCGCCTTCCACCTGCCCTTCCTCGCCCCCGGCGTCTGGCGGCTCGGCCTCGCCCGCGCCTGGCCCCGGGTGCTGCGCGACCTGGAGGGCGTCAGCCCGCGCCCCGGCCACCCGCAGCCCACGCTGCGCCGGGACGCGGTGCGAGGCATCGAGCTGTACCGGGCCAACATGCGGCCCGCGCTGCGCAACCCGCGCGAACGGCCCACCGAGGTGCCGGTCCAGCTGATCACCCTCACCCGGGACCACTACGTGGGCACCTACCTCTCCGAGGGCCTGGAGCGCTGGGTGCCGCGGCTGACCCGCCGGACCCTGCACGCCACCCACTGGTCCGCACTGCTGGAGAAGGGAACCGCCGTGGCCCGGATGGTCCGTGAACACGTCGCCCGCACCGAGGCCGGCCAGGACGCCCCCGAGGACCGCGCCGCCGCTGCCGCCGGGGACGGCCGGCTCGTCGTCGTCACCGGCGGTGGCAGCGGCATCGGCCGGGCCACCGCGCTCGCCTTCGCCGAGGACGGTGCCCGGGTGGTGGTCTGCGACCTCGACCTGGACGCGGCCCGCCGCACCGCCGAACTCGCCGCCCTGATCGGGCCGCCCGCCCACGCCTACCGGGTCGACGTCAGCGACGGCGCCGCGGTCGACGCCTTCGCCCAGCAGGTCGCCGCCGAGCACGGGGTGCCGGACGTGATCGTCAACAACGCGGGCATCGGCCACTCCGGGACCTTCCTCCAGACGACCGAGAAGGAGTGGCAGCGCGTCCTCGACGTCAACCTCTGGGGCGTCATCCACGGCTGCCGGGCGTTCGGCAGCCTGATGGCCGACCGCGGCGAGGGCGGTCACATCGTCAACCTGGCGTCGGCCGCCGCCTACCTGCCGTCCAAGGCGCTCACCGCCTACGCCACCAGCAAGGCCGCCGTCTTCATGCTCTCCGACTGCCTGCGTGCCGAGCTGGCCGGCCACGGCATCGGCGTCTCCACGATCTGCCCCGGCATCGTCAACACCAACATCACCCGCACCTCCACCTTCTCCGCGACCACCGCCGACCAGCAGGCCGCCAAGCAGGCCCGTGCCGCCAGGCTCTACGCCCGCCGCGGCTTCCCGCCCGAGAAGGTCGCCACCGCCGTCCTGCACGCGGTACGGACCGGGAAGGCCGTCGTCCCCGTGACGCCCGAGGCGAAGGCCGCCCGCTTCCTCTCCCGCCTCTCCCCGGGCCTGCTCCGCCTGGCCGCCCGCCTCAACGTGACCTGATCCCGCGGCCGAGATATCGGATACGGTGAATTTCGATATCACCACAGGCTCTTCGATCCCCGGAGGTCCGCTGTGACCCGCACGGTGATAGACGTCAAGGACGAGCTGCTGGCCGAGGCCGCAGAGATCTTCGGGACGACCACCAAGGTGGCGACGGTCAATGCCGCCCTGGAGGACGCGGTCAACCGTCGGAAGCGTGAGTCCTTCCTCAACTGGCTTGCCGAAGGGGGTCTGCCTGACCTCACCGGTTCGGCGGACCACGGTGAGTGAGCGCTTTCTGATCGACAAGTCGGCATTCGCGCGGTACCCGAAGCCGGCGGTTCGAGCGGTGATCGAACCGCTCCACAACGCCGGGCTGCTCGCCGTCTGCGGTGCTGTCGAGCTGGAGATCGTGCACAGCGCCCGTTCCAAGGCGGATGCCCTGCGCATTCGGGTCGTTCCACCCGGGACGGCCGACTGACGTCGTGCCCGGCGGGGAGCGGACGCTCGTCCGCCCCGCCGCCGGGGCCGCCGCGCAGGGCGTCCGTGTGCGGGCGGGGCGGCCCGTACGATCACGGACCATGGAGATGAGCACCGCACTCTGGTCCTTCGCCTTCGTCGTGGGGCTGCTGACCCTCACGCCCGGGCTCGACACCGCGCTGGTCCTGCGCACGTCCGCGCTGGGGCACCGGCGGCAGGCGTGGGGCGTGGTGCTGGGGATCCAGACCGGGACGCTGCTCTGGGGCACCCTGACCTCGGCGGGCGTCACCGCGCTGCTCACCGCCTCCCAGCTGGCGTACGAGATCCTGCGGTGGGCGGGCGCCGCGTACCTGGTGTGGCTGGGGATCGGGATGCTCCGGAGCAAGGGAGGCGACGCCGAGCCGGAGGAGGCGCAGCCGTCCGGCGGCGGGCTGGCGCACGGCTGGCGGCGCGGCACGCTGACCAACCTGCTCAACCCCAAGGTCGGCGTCTTCTACGTGGCGGTGCTGCCGCAGTTCATCCCGGCGGGGGCGCCGCACTTCGCCGCGGGCGTGGCGCTGACCTGCGTGCACGTCGCGGAGGGGCTGCTCTGGTCGGCGGTCCTGGTGGGCTTCGCCCAGGTGCTGCGCGGCTGGCTGCGCAGGCCGGCCGCGCGCCGGGCGATGGACCGGGTGACCGGGCTGGTGGTGCTGGGCTTCGGCGTGCGGCTGGCGGTCTCGGACACGCCCTAGCGTCGCCGGTTCAGCTGCCGAGACGGCGCAGGCCCTCGCGCAGTTGGTCGGTGTCCATGCAGAGGTGCACGTCGACGGAGGCGTTGAACTCCAGCCAGAACGGCTCGCAGACGGACGGCAGCGCGGCCTCGTCGGGTACGTCGATGACGGCGATCTGGCAGCGCCGGCCGTTGCGGGCGAAGGCGTAGACGGCCTCGGGCTTCAGACCGGCCATGATCCGGTCGAACTTCTCGGCGACGGCGCCGTCCCTGACGACCTGGTTGGCCGTCGCGGTGTCGAGCTCGATCTCCAGCAGGGCACGCATGGCGGTGCTCCTTCCGCAGGCTCGCGGTGAGTCCTCCTCTCCAGGCTCCCGCTGCCCCGGCGGCCACGCAACGTCACCCGGGCGGCGGCGCCGGATGGCCGCCCGGTGGGTCGCGGGCTGCACTGGGATCGCCACCCCGGCGCGGACAGGAGCACCTCATGGCGATCATCGTGACCTTCGACTTCCCCGAACTCTCCCAGGCGCAGTACGAGGAGGCGGTGGACCGGCTGACCGGCGGCGCGGGGCTGAACAGTCCCGCCGACTGGCCGGTGCGCGGGCTGGTGCTGCACGTGTCGGGGCCGAATCCGGACGGTCGCGGCTGGCACGTCACCGACGTCTGGGAGTCCCGGGAGGCGTTCGAGCAGTTCGGGACGGTGCTGCTGCCGATCCTCCGCGAGATCGGGATCCCGTCGGCGCCCCCGCTGATCTGCGAGGCCTACAGCGTGGTGACCTGACCGACCCGATCAGTTCCTGACCGGGCCTGACCTGTTCCCGACCCGATGCGGCCCGTCGGGTCAGGCCGCGTGCGGCTTCCGCACGCTCCCCGGCTCCGCCGCGTCCGCCGGGGCGTCCGCGAGCGCCAGGTCGTGGTGGATCGGCCCGTCCCCGGCGCTGAGCGGCAGGCAGCTGCCGCCCCTGCGGTGGGCGACGATCTCGGCGGCGACCGACACGGCGGTCTCCTCGGGGGTGCGGGCGCCGAGGTCCAGACCGATGGGGGAGCGCAGCCGGCCGATCTCGGCGTCGGACAGGCCGCTCGCGCGCAGCCGGGCCTCCCGGTCGCGGTGGGTGCGGCGGGAGCCCATCGCGCCGACGTAGCCGACCGGCAGCCGCAACGCGCGCTCCAGCAGCGGGATGTCGAACTTGGCGTCGTGGGTGAGCACGCAGAGCACGGTGCGGCCGTCGAGCCGGTCGAGCTGGGTGTCGAGGTAGCGGTGCGGCCAGTCGACGACGACCCGGTCGGCGTCGGGGAAGCGCTGCCGGGTGGCGAAGACGGGGCGGGCGTCGCAGACGGTGACGTGGTAGCCGAGGAACTTGCCGATCCGGACGACCGCCGCCGCGAAGTCGATCGCGCCGAAGACCAGCATCCGCGGCGGGGGCACGTAGGACTCGACGAAGAAGGTCACGGTGCCCCGGTCCTGCTCGTCGCAGGGGCGTCCGTCGAGGCCGAGCACCAGCTGTCCGGTGCGGCCGGCGTCGAGCATGGCCCGGGCCTCGGTGACCAGGGCCCGTTCCAGGGCGGCCACCGTGGAGGGGGCGGGGGAGAGGGCGCCGTGGTGGGTGTCGGCGGTGACGGTGAGGGTGGCGCCGAGCAGGGCGGCGGGGCCGGCGACGGCACGGGCGAGGGCGACCGGGGTGCCCGCGGCGACGGCGGCGAGGCCGGTGTCGAGGGCCGGGTCGGCGCCGGGGACGACCGGCTGGACGAAGACGTCGATGACGCCGCCGCAGGTCAGGCCGACGGCGAAGGCGTCCTCGTCGCTGTAGCCGAAGCGTTCCAGGACGGGCCGGCCGGACTCCAGGGCGGCCCGGCAGAGCTCGTAGACGGCGCCCTCGACGCAGCCGCCGGACACGCTCCCGATCGCCTCGCCGGCCTCGTCGACGGCGAGCGCGGCACCGGGGTCGCGCGGCGCGCTGCCGGAGACCCCGACCACCGTGGCCACGGCGAAGGCGCGGCCGGACGCGTGCCAGGCCTGCAGCTGCTCGGCGATGTCCTGCATGGCGGGAGCTCCTTGTCGCTTTCGAGGGTAGCCGGAGAGGGACCGGCGGGCGCGGACGGAAGGGTCACGGACGGAAGGGTCGGCCGACGGACCGGGCCGCCGTACGGGAGAACGATCCCGTACGGCGGCGGTACCGCTTCGGACGGGTCGGTCAGTGCACACCCAGCCAGGACTTGACCGGGGTGAGCGCGAAGTAGACGACGAAGAGGGCGGTCAGGATCCACATCAGCGCGCCGGGCTCGCGCCACTTGCCCCGGCCGGCCTTGATCACCGTGTAGGAGATGACGCCGGCCGCGACCCCGGCGGTGATGCTGTAGGTGAACGGCATCAGGACGCAGGTGAGGAAGGCGGGGATGGCCACGTCGCGGTCGGACCAGTCGATGTGCCGGGCCTGGCTCATCATCATCGAGCCGATGACGACGAGGGCGGCGGAGGCGACCTCGACCGGGACGATGCCGGCCAGCGGCGAGAAGAACAGCATCAGGGCGAAGAGCCCGCCGGTGACGGTGGAGGCGAGGCCGGTGCGGGCCCCGTCGCCGACCCCGGTGGCGGACTCGACGAAGACGGTCTGGCCGGAGGCGCCGGCCAGACCGCCGACCGCGCCGCCGGCGCCGTCGATGAACAGCGCCTTGGAGAGGCCGGGCATCCGGCCCCGCTTGTCGGCGAGGCCGGCCTCGGTGCCGACGCCGATGATGGTGGCCATCGCGTCGAAGAACCCGGCGAGGACGAGGGTGAAGACGGCGACCGAGGCACTGATCGCGCCCATGCCCGAGCCGCCGAAGGCGCCGAACAGGTCGACGTCGCCGAAGAGGCCGAAGTCGGGTGCGGAGACGGGGGATCCGGGCCAGACGGGCACGGAGTTGCGCCAGGCCCCGGCGGGTACGCCGGCCGCCTTGTTGACGATCACCGCGAGGACGGTGCCGCCGGCGATGCCGATGAGGATCGCGCCGCGCACGTTGCGGGCCATCAGGACGAAGATGGCGAGCAGGGTGACGCAGAAGACCAGGACCGGCCAGCCGGCGAGTTCGCCGGCCGGGCCGAGCGACAGCGGGGTGGGTCCGCCGGTGTGCGTGAACCCGGCCTTGAAGAGGCCGATGACGGTGACGAAGAGGCCGATGCCGATGGTGATGGCGTGCTTGAGCGGCAGGGGTATGCCGTTCATGATCTTCTCGCGCAGGCCGGAGACCACCAGCAGCACGATCAGCAGGCCGTAGATGACGCACAGGCCCATCGCCTGCGGCCAGGTCGTGTGCGGGACGACCAGCGCGGAGATGGCGCCGGAGACGGAGAGGCCGGCGGCGAGCGCGAGCGGGACGTTGCCGACCACGCCCATCAGGATCGTGGTGACGGCGGCGGCGAGCGCGGTGGCGGTGGTGAGCGCGGCGTGGTCCAGCTTGACGCCGGTGACGTCGGCGCCGCCCAGGATGAGCGGGTTGAGCAGGATGATGTAGGCCATCGCCATGAACGTGGTGACGCCACCGCGGAGTTCGTTGGCGAGGGTCGATCCCCGGGCGGAGATCTTGAAGTAGGCGTCCAGGGCGTTCCTGGGCGGGGCGGCCGCGGCCGGCGTGGGGGCGCCGTCCTCGGTGGACTCGGTGGGTCTGTCTTCAGTGGTGCCGGGCTCCGTGGGGATCCTGGTCATGTCCACTCCCAAGTGTCAAAGGGGGTTGGGGTGGGCGAGCCGACCTGACAGCCAGTCAACGAAGCTGTGGCACAGGGGGACGTTTCGACTCACTGGTGCGCGGGTGGTCCGGGCCGCCGCCGAGCCCCGGCGTGGGAGGCGGCGGTCCGTGCTGCGGTGACGCGAGGGTGCGGTGACGCGAGGGTGCGAGGGCGCAGGGGTGCGGTGGTTCGGTGACGTGCCGGTGGTGCGGCCCCGGGGCGGCGGGGAAGACGGTCGCCGCCCCGGGGAGGTCCTCGGGTCCGGTGGCTACAGCGCCCCGGGCCGTTCGGTGGTCAGGTGCTCGGGCCGGACCGGGATCCGGTGGAGCGCCAGGCCGGTGGCGTTGCGGATGGCGGCCACGATGGACGGCGTCGCCGAGACGGTCGGCGCCTCACCCACTCCGCGCAGCCCGTACGGCGCGTTGGGGTCGGGGAGTTCGAGGATCTCGACCGGGATCGGCGGGGTGTCGAGGATGGTCGGGATCAGGTAGTCGGTGAAGGAGGCGTTGCGCACCTTCCCGTCCTTCACGATGATCTCCTCCATCACGGCCAGTCCGAGCGCCTGGGTGCAGCCGCCCTGGATCTGGCCGACCACGGAGAGCGGATTGAGGGCCTTGCCGACGTCCTGGACGGCGGTCAGCTCGACCACCTTGACCAGGCCCAGCTCGATGTCCACGTCGACCACCGCGCGGTTCGCGCAGAAGGTGTACTGGACGTGGCCGAAACCCTGCCCGGTCTCCTTGTCGAACGGCACGGTCGGCCGGTGGTGGTGTTCCCGGGTGAGGTCGATCGCCTCGTCGCCGAGCAGGTCGACCATGGAGACCAGCGGGCCGGCCGACGCCGAGACCACCTTGCCGCCGACCAGCGTGATGTCGTTCTGGGACCAGCCGTAGCGGCCCCGGCCCTTCTCGATCAGTGCGTGCCGGACCGCCTCGGCGGCGAGTTTGACGGCGCCGCCGGTCATGTAGGTCTGCCGCGAGGCCGAGGTCGAACCGGCCGAGCCGACCTCGGTGTTGGCCGGCTGGATGGTGACCTGCTCGACGCCGAGCTCGGTGCGGGCGATCTGCGCGTGCACGGTGACGCCGCCCTGGCCGACCTCGGCCATCGCGGTGTGCACCAGGGCGACCGGCTCGCCGCCGATCACCTCCAGCCGCACCCGGGCGGTCGAGTAGTCGTCGAAGCCCTCGGAGAAGCCGACGTTCTTGATGCCGACGGAGTAGCCGACGCCGCGCACGACGCCCTCGCCGTGCGAGGTGTTGGAGAGCGCGCCGGGCAGCTGCCGGACGTCCAGGTCGTCGAGGTCGAGCGGCGGGGGCAGCGGCATGTCCTTGACCCGCCGGAGCAGTTCGGCGACCGGTGCGGGCGCGTCGATCTCCTGGCCGGTGGGCATCAGGTCGCCCTGCTGCACCGCGTTGAGCTGCCGGAGTTCGACCGGGTCCATGCCGAGTTCGGCGGCGAGCCGGTCCATCTGGGTCTCGTAGCCGAACGCGGCCTGGACGGCGCCGAAGCCGCGCATCGCCCCGCAGGACGGGTTGTTGCTGTACAGCGCGACGGCGTGCATCCGCACGTTCGGGATCACGTACGGACCGTGTCCGAGCGAGGCCGCGTTGCCGACCACGGCGGGCGAGGCGGAGGCGTACGCGCCGCCGTCGAGCACGATCCGGGCGTCGGCGTAGACCAGCTTGCCGTCGCGGGTGGCGCCGTGCTCGTAGAACATCCTCGCCGGGTGGCGGTGGACGTGGCCGAAGAAGGACTCGTCCCGGGCGTAGACGATCTTGACCGGCTTGTCGGTGCGCTGGGCCAGCAGGCAGGCGTGGATCTGCATCGAGAGGTCCTCGCGACCGCCGAAGGCACCGCCGACGCCCGCCAGGGTGAGCCGGACCTTCTCCTCCGGCAGGCCGAGCACCGGCGCGATCTGCTGGCGGTCCACGTGCAGCCACTGGGTGGCGACGTAGAGGTCGATGCCGCCGTCCTCGGCGGGCACGGCCAGCCCGGACTCCGGGCCGAGGAAGGCCTGGTCCTGCATGCCGACCTCGTACGTGCCGGTGACGACGACGTCGGCGAGCGCCCGCACCTCGTCGGTCACGCCGCGGCCGGAGACCAGCCGCTGCTCGTGGCAGATGTTGCCGTGGGCGTGCGACTTGTACTCGTGCGGCTCGTGCACGTAGCCGTGCGTCTCCGGGTCGAGGCACTGCTCCTCGGTGACGATCGGGGTGAGCACCTCGTACTCGACCTTGATCTTCTTCATCGCGCGCCGGGCGGTCTCCGGGTGGTCGGCCGCGACCAGCGCGATCGCCTCGCCGTGGTAGCGGATCTTGTCGATCGCCAGCGCCGGCTGGTCGGCGATCTCCAGTCCGTAGTACTTGGTGCCGGGGATGTCCTCGTGGGTGAGGACCGCGTAGACGCCGGGCACGGTGAGCGCCTCGGAGACGTCCACGCTCAGGATGGTGGCCCGGGGGTGCGGCGAGCGCAGCGCCGTGCCCCAGAGCATGTCCTCGTGCCAGAGGTCCGAGGAGTACGCGAACTCGCCGCGCACCTTCAGCGTGCCGTCGGGACGCAGCGGCGAGCCGCCGATGCCGTCCTTGCTGGACTGCCGGATGTCCTGGAGGTTCTTCTGCCCCTGGATGCTGCGCGCGGCGTTCCGCGCGCTCGAACGCGTGGTCATTCCGCGACCGCCTTACCCGCGCACTTGCGGGCGGACGCCAGCCGCACCGCGTCCATGATCTTCTCGTAGCCGGTGCAGCGGCACAGGTTGCCCGACAGCGCCTCCCGGATGTCGGAGTCGGACGGCTGCGCGTCCTCCTCCAGCAGCGCGTCCGTCTGCACCAGCAGGCCGGGGGTGCAGAAGCCGCACTGGACGGCGCCGGCGTCGACGAACGCCTGCTGGACCAGGCCCAGCTCGCCGTCCTCGCCACCGAGCCCCTCGACGGTGCGCACCTCGCGGTCCTGCACCTGGCCGGCCGCGACCAGACAGGAACAGACCGGCACCCCGTCCAGGTAGACCGTGCAGGAACCGCACTCGCCCTGCTCGCAGGCGTTCTTCGAACCGGGCAGGCCGACCCGCTCGCGCAGCACGTAGAGCAGGCTCTCGCCCTCCCAGACGTCGTCGGCCTCGACCGGCCGGCCGTTGGCGGTGAAAGTGACCCTCATGCCGCGCTCCTGATCTGCTTGCGGTAGTCGTTCCAGGTCCAGGTGAGGGTGCGCCGCGCCATCACGGCGAGCGCGTGCCGCCGGTAGTCGGCGGTGCCCCGGACGTCGTCGATCGGGGAGGCGGCGCCCTTGACCAGCTCGCCGAACCGCTGGACGACCTCGGCGCCCAGCAGCTCACCGGTCTCCCAGAGGCCGCGTTCGGCGAGCACGTCCCGCAGGTACTCCTCGGCCTCGACGGCGCGGCGCGGCGTGGGGGCGGCCGAGCCGATCCCGGTCCCGACGGTGCCGGTCCCCGGGTGCAGGGCGAAGCCGAACGCGCAGACCGCGATCACCATCGCGTTGCGGGTGCCGATCTTCGAGAACTGCTGGGGGCCGTCCGCGACCGGGATCCGCACGGCGCGGATCAGCTCGTCGGCCTCCAGGCAGTTGCGCTTCACCCCCACGTAGAAGTCGTCGATCGGGATCAGCCGGGTGCCGCGCACCGAGGCCGCCTCGACGAACACGTCGCGGCCGGCGGCCAGCAGCGCCGGGTGGGAGTCGCCGGCCGGCGAGGCCGCGCCGAGGTTCCCGCCCACGCCGCCCCGGTTGCGGATCTGCGGCGAGCCGACGGTGTGGGCGGCGAGTGCGAGACCCGGCAGCGGGCCGGACAGCTCGTCGATGATGCGGCTGTAGGGGACGGCTGCGCCGAGCCGGACGACCTCGCCGTCGTCGGTCCACTCGGTGAGCTCGGTGACGCGGTTCAGGTCGAGAATCGCGGGTGGCCGGTGCACGTCGAAGTTCATCTCGACCATGACGTCCGTGCCGCCCGAGATGGGCAGCGCGGCCGGGTACTCGGCCTTCGCCGCGAGCGCCTCGTCCCAGGTGGCGGGCCGAAGGAACTCCATGCGGGTGTCTCCTCAAGTCGTTTCCGGCCGGACGGGTGGGCACAGTGCCCGGACCGTGTGTTCGGGCCGTGCTCGCCGCGTCGTTCCCTCCGCGTCGGGCCCCGGTCACCGGAGTGTGTCCGGCGGCGTGTGGCCAGTGAACCGCTGTGACGGGGCCCACTGGCAGTCACCGATGGCATGAAGCCCCGGCTGTGGTCCCGCCCGGCATCCTGTACGTTCCTCTAAGGAGAACGACGTCGCAGCCCAGCCGTGCGCCGAGTGCCACCCACGACCGTGATCCGGCCGTGATTTCCGAGCCGCGACCCCGTGATCCGGGCACCCGTTGGGACGTAACACCGAGCACGCGTGTTCGGGCACACTGTCACCCCGGACCGGACGCCCGGTCCCGTTCCCCCACCCCCAGCCCGTTAGGAGCCCGCGGATGCGTGTCCGTGATCTGCTCGCCCCCGGCGCCCCGCGCCTGCGCCTGCTCGCGGCCGAGGACGAGCTGGACCGGCAGGTCAGCGGTGTGATGACGACCGACCTGCACGACCCGGGCCGGTACCTGCACGGCGGCGAGCTGGTCCTCACCGGCATGCTCTGGCGCACCGGACCGGCCGACTCCGAGCGGTTCGTACGGACGATCGTGGCGGGCGGGGCGGTCGCCCTGGCGGCGGGCGAGGCCGAGGTCGGGCCGGTCCCCGAGGACCTGGTGGAGGCCTGTCGGCGGCACCGGATGCCGCTGCTGGCCGTACCCGACGACATCGCCTTCGGCACCGTCACCGAGTTCGTCGGCCGCCAGGTCTCCGCGGACCGGGCCGCCGACCTGTCGGCCCTGGTCGACCGGCACCGGCTGCTGGTCTCCGCCGCGGGCGGCGGCGGCCTGGACGCCGTCCTCGACCTGCTCGGCGGTGACCTCGACCTCGACTGCTGGGTGCTCACCCCGACCGGCGCGGTGATCGCCGGCCCCGCGGACCGGCTCCCCGCGGCGGACCGCGACCAGTTGGTCCGCGCCCATCTGGCCGCGCAGCGCCAGCGCCGCCGCCCGCCGCACCGGGCCCGGCTGGCCGTCGGCCCGTACTCGTTGCTGCCGGCGCCCGTCGCCCCCGAGACGCAGGCGCCGCTCGCCGACTGGGTGCTGGTGGTGGCCGGTGACGTCACCGAATGGACCGGCAAGCGCCAGCAGCTCGCCGAGAACCTGGCCCGGCTGGTCGCCGCCGAGCGGCACCGCCGGGACGAGGGGCGCCGGCTGCGCCGCCGCCTCGCCGACGAGGTGCTGACCCTGCTCCAGCGGGACGCCGACCCGGCGGAGATCAGCCGCACCCTGTACGCGTCCTCGGCGATGGCCGCCCGCTACGAGAGCCCCGAGCCCGGGCCGCAGACGCCGGACGGCTCCTGGCTGGTGCTCAGCGCCGAGGGCACCGGCCTGCCGGAGGGCGCGGTGCGCGCGATCCTGGAGGAAGCTCTCAACGGCACCACCGACCGCGCGCTGGTCGCCGGGGCCGGCACCGGCGCGGTGGTGGTGATGCCCGCCCTGGAGAGCGCGGTGCCCGCCGAGACCCTGCGCGAACTGCTCGCCCCGCTGGACGCCGGGCTCGGCTCGGAGGGCCGGATCACCCTCGGCGTCTCCGCCCCGGCCTCCGAGGCGGGCGGCCTGCGCGGCGCGCTGGAGGAGGCCCGGCACGCCCGCCGGATCGCCGCCGCCCGGGTCGGCCGGGTCTGCGTGGCCGGGCCGGAGGAACTCGCCTCGCACGTGCTGCTGCTGGCCGCCGTCCCGGACGAGGTCCGCCGGGCGTTCCGCAGCCGGCTGCTGGACACGGTGATCGCCTACGACATCGAGCACCAGGCCGACCTGGTCCGCACCCTGGAGGCGTTCCTCCGGTCGGACGGCTCGTGGACGCGGTGCGCCGCGCAGCTCCACGTCCACGTCAACACGCTTCGCTACCGGATCGGCCGGATCGAGGAGTTGACAGGCCGCGACCTGTCCCGGCTGGAGGACCGGGTGGACTTCTACCTGGCCCTCGAACTGGCCTGACCGGGCCGGCCGCCGCCCGGACGGAGACGAGGCCCCCGGAGCACCGTGCTCCGGGGGCCTCGCCATGACCGCGTGTTCGTCGTGTCCGTCGTGTCCGGGTGTCCGTCGTGTCCGCCGGGCGGACCGTGACCCGTCGGGGGGCTACTGGACCGGGATGACGCCGGTCAGCCACTCGAAGACGCCCGGCACCATGTCCTTCCAGACGTCGCTGGAGTGCGGGCCGGTGGTCTCGACCGCCTGGACGGTGGTCGGCGCCTTCGCCGCCGCCGCGATGGCCTGGCCGTCCTCGAAGCCGTCGCCCTTGTTGCCGGAGACGTAGAGCGCCACCTTCGGCGGCTGGGCGGCGTGCTTGACGATGGTGACCGGGTTGTTGGCCTCGCGCAGCGCCGGGTCCTTGCCGACCAGCGAGTCCTTCTCGGTCGCCGGGTCGTTGTAGCCGGAGAGGCTGATCCCCGCCCGGTAGCGGTTGGGGTGGGCCAGCGAGAGCTTGGAGGCGCAGTGCGCGCCGGCCGAGTACCCGGCGATCGCCCAGCGGTCGGCGGACGGGTCGGCCCGGAAGTTGTCCAGGATCATCTGCGGGACGTCACGGGTCAGCCAGGTGTCCGCGTTGACCTTGCCCGGGATGTCGGTGCACCCCGCGTCGGTGCGGTTGCCCAGCAGCAGCGTGCGCGGCGAGACCAGGATGAACGGCGCCACCTTGCCCTGCTGCATCAGCGGCTTGAGCTGCTCGGAGACCTTCAGCGTGCCGTACCAGGTGGAGGAGGAGCCCGGGTAGCCGGGGATCAGCTCGACCACCGGGAACTTCTTGTCCTTGAACGCCGGGTCGTTGTACTGCGGCGGCAGCCAGACCAGCACCTCGCCGTCGACGCCGGAGAGCTGGCCCTTGAGGTCGGTCTTCTGGACGTCGCCCGGCACCTTCGGGTCGTCGACGCCGCGGAAGGCCTGCTGGACCTTGGTGGCCGGCGGCTTGGCGTCCCCGCCGCCCGCCGGTGCGCCGGTGGCCCCGGGGGTCGGGGCCGGCCCGGTGCCGTTCGCCGCGCCCGGGTCGGCCGGCGGGACGGCGGGCACCGCCCGGACGTGCTTGCCGGTGCCGAGCAGGTCGTCCCAGCTGCCGTAGATCAGGTTGGCGTTGTTGACCATGACGAAGACCATGATCACGGCCGTGACCTGGCAGAACACGAGCATCGCGAGCCTGGACAGGACACGCACCGGCTGCGGCCCTCGGACCTTGCCCCAGAGCAGCATCGCCACCGCGATGGAGATCGGCACGAGAATGACCGTGCAGATGAAGAATGGCGTACCTGTCAGTTGCATGAAGTTCTCGTATCCGGGTTGGAAGCCGCCCGGGCCCCACTCGCCCGGAACGCCACCTCAATGGCATCAGACGGCCTGAAACGGGGATCGGTTGCCGTCCGAATCTGTGCGAAACCTGAGAGGAACATCACGTTTACGCGCTGCTCCCTTTTCGGGCCCGCCCTAGTCTGCCACCCTGGCAGCCTCTGCCCGGACGTCGCGTCCAGCGGACTCCCAGGAATCCCCCGCAGGGCACGATACCGCCCGTACGGATCCGGTCGCCGGGCGAGGCGGTGCGAAGCCGCGTCCGCCGGGCAGCGAGACTAGGGGGATGAGCACAACCCGCACTGGTCCCCTCCGCCGGCTCCTGCCCGCCTGCGCCGTCCTGGCCCTCCTGGTCGCCGTCGCCGGCTGCAGCAGCACCGGAGGCAGACGCGCCGAGCAGGCCCGCGCCCAGGCCTCGGCCGCCGGCGGCGCCGTCACCACCCCCCGCTGGAAGGTGGCCATGGTGACCCACGCGGGCGCCGGCGACGCCTTCTGGGACACCGTGCGCAAGGGCGCCGAGCAGGCCGCCGCCAAGGACAACATCACCTTCCTGTACTCCAACGACGCGCAGACCCAGAACCAGGTCCAGCTCGTCCAGGCCGCCATCGACCAGCGGGTCGACGGCCTGCTGGTCACGCTCGCCAAGGGCGAGGCGATGGCCGACGTGCTCGGCAAGGCCAAGGCCGCCGGCATCCCGGTGATCACCATCAACTCGGGCCAGGAGTACTCCGCCCGGTTCGGCGCGCTCACCCACATCGGCCAGGACGAGTCCACCGCCGGCCAGGCCGCCGGCGCCGAGCTGGCCGCCCGCGGCCGCAAGAACGTCCTCTGCGTGATCCACGAGCAGGGCAACGTGGGGCAGGAACAGCGCTGCTCCGGTGCCCAGGCCAAGTCCGGCGGCCCGTTCCAGGTGCTCTACGTGGACGGCGTCAACATGCCGGACGCCCGCGCGGCGATCTCCGCCAAGCTCCAGTCCGACCAGGGCATCGACACCGTGCTCACCCTCTCCGGCCCGATGGCCGCCACCGGCCTGCAGGCCGTCCAGGACGCCCGCCGCCAGGTCGAGCTCGACACCTTCGACCTGGGCACCCAGGTGGTGTCCGGCCTCAAGTCCGGCTCCGTCGGCTTCGCCGTCGACCAGCAGCCCTACCTCCAGGGCTACGAGGGCGTCGACCTGCTCTGGCTCTACCGCTCCAACCTCGACATGCTCGGCGGGGGCAAGCCGGTCGCCACCGGCCCGCAGATCCTCACCCGGGAGAACGCCGACGCGCTCGCCGAGTACGTGGCGAGGGGGACGCGTTGAGCACCTCGGACGTCCTGGCCCAGGACCGCCCGGCGGCGCTGCGCAGGCTGGCCGCCCGGCCCGAACTGGGCGCGCTGATCGCCGCCGCCGCGGTCTTCCTGGTCTTCGCCGCGGTCGCCGAACCGTTCCTGCGGGTCTCCTCGCTGGGCACCGTGCTGTACGCGGCCTCCACCATCGGGATCATGGCCGTGCCGGTCTCGCTGCTGATGATCGGCGGCGAGTTCGACCTGTCCGCCGGCGTGCTGGTCACCACCGCCGCGCTCACCTCCTCGATGGTCTCCTACCAGCTCACCGCGGTGACCTGGGTGGGCGTGCTGGTCTCCCTGGGAGTGACGCTCTCCGTCGGCCTGTTCAACGGCTGGATGCTGGCCCGCACCAAGCTGCCGAGCTTCATCGTCACGCTCGGCACCTTCCTGATGCTCACCGGCGCCAACCTCGGCGTCACCAAGCTGGTCTCCGGCACCGTCTCCACCAAGCCGATCTCCGACATGGAGGGCTTCGCCTCCTGCCGCTGGCTGTTCGCCTCCGAGGTGACGGTGGGCGGCCTGACGATCAAGGCCACCGTCTGGTGGTGGCTCGGCCTGCTGCTCGTCGGCAGCTGGATACTGCTGCGCACCCGCTTCGGCAACTGGGTGTTCGCGGTCGGCGGCGACGCGGACGCGGCCCGCGCGGTCGGCGTCCCGGTCGCCCGCACGAAGACCGTGCTCTACCTGTTCGTCGGCTTCGGCGCCTGGGTGCTCGGCCAGCACCTGCTGTTCTCCTTCGACACCGTGCAGTCCGGCGAGGGCGTCGGCAACGAGCTGATCTACATCGTCGCGGCCGTCATCGGGGGCTGCCTGATCACCGGCGGCTACGGCTCGGTGGCCGGCTCCGCGCTCGGCGCGCTGATCTTCGGCATGGCCAGTAAGGGCATCATCTACGCCCAGTGGAACCCGGACTGGTTCAAGTTCTTCCTCGGCGGGATGCTGCTGCTCGCGGCCCTGCTCAACTCCTGGGTGAAGCGCCGTGCCGAACGGGGGCCGCGATGAACGTGCCTGACACGACGACGGCGCCCGCCCCGGGCACCGAGCTGCTCGCCCTCGAAGGCGTCGGCAAGACGTACGGCACGGTCCGTGCGCTGGAGGACGTCTCGCTGACCCTGCGGTCCGGCGAGATCAGCTGCGTGCTCGGTGACAACGGCGCCGGGAAGTCCACGCTGATCAAGATCATCGCCGGGCTGCACCGGCACGACGCGGGCACCCTCACGGTGGGCGGCGAGGAGGTCCGCTTCGACTCGCCGCGCCAGGCCCTCGACCGCGGCATCGCCACCGTCTACCAGGACCTCGCCGTGGTGCCCCTGATGCCCGTCTGGCGGAACTTCTTCCTCGGCTCCGAGCAGGGCTACAAGCGCTGGGGCGGGCTGCGGCTGGACGCCGACGGCATGCGCGCCACCACCCGGAGCGCGCTCGCCGACATGGGCATCGACCTGCCCGACGTCGACCGGCCGATCGGCACCCTCTCCGGCGGCCAGCGCCAGTGCGTGGCGATCGCCCGCGCCGTGCACTTCGGCGCCAGGGTGCTCATCCTGGACGAGCCGACCGCCGCGCTCGGCGTCAAGCAGTCCGGAGTGGTGCTCAAGTACGTCACCGCCGCCCGGGACGCCGGTCTCGGCGTGGTGCTGATCACCCACAACCCGCACCACGCGTACCTGGTCGGTGACCACTTCACCCTGCTCAGGCGCGGTCGGATGGCCGGCAGCCACGCCAGGGCGGAGATCGGCCTCGAACAGCTCACCACCGAGATGGCCGGCGGCTCCGACCTCGCCGAGCTCTCCCACGAGCTGGCCCGGCCCACCGCCCCCGGCCCGGCCGCCGATCCCGCGCCCGGCGACCCGCGGTCCCCCCGCCCCGCGTCCGCCGATCCCGCGTCCGGCGACCCGCGGTCCCCTCGCCCCGCGTCCGCCGATCCCGCGTCCACCGACTCAGCCGAGGAGCGCCCGCAGCCGTGACCAGCCCCCAAGGCACCACCCGGCCTCCGGTCCTGCCCACCCTGCTCGGCCTCGGCCCGCGCGCCGAACGCCGCCGCCGCTCCCTGCCCGCCGGCCTGCTGAGGCTGCCGACCATCGGCGTCGACATCGGCGGCACCAAGGTCGTCGCCGGCGTGGTCGACGGCGAGGGCAAGGTGCTGGAGAAGCTGCGCACGGACACCCCGGACAAGTCCAAGAGCCCCCGGGTGGTCGAGGACGTCATCGTCGAGCTGGTGCTCCGGCTCGCCGACCGGCACGACGTCCACGCGGTCGGCATCGGTGCGGCCGGCTGGGTGGACGCCGACCGGGCCACGGTGCTCTTCGCCCCGCACCTGAACTGGCGCAACGAGCCGCTCCAGCAGGCGCTCAGCGAACGGCTGAGGTTCCCGGTGATCGTCGAGAACGACGCCAACGCCGCCGCCTGGGCCGAGTGGCGGTTCGGCGCCGGCCGGGGCGAGGACCACATGGTGATGCTCACCCTGGGGACCGGCATCGGCGGCGCCGTCGTCCGCGACGGCTTCGTCGACCGGGGCAGGTACGGGCTGGCGGGCGAGTTCGGGCACATGCAGGTGGTGCCCGGCGGTCACCGGTGCCCGTGCGGCAACCGGGGCTGCTGGGAGCAGTACTCCTCGGGCAACGCGCTGGTCCGCGACGCCCGCGAGCTGGTGGTCGAGGAGTCCCCGGTGGTCCAGCCGCTGCTGGCGCGGGCCGGCGGCGTGATCGAGGGCATCACCGGCCCGCTGGTGACCGAGGCCGCGCGGGCCGGCGACCCGACCGCCACCGAACTGCTCTACGAGGTCGGCACCTGGCTCGGGGTCGGCATCGCCAATCTGGCCGCGGCCCTCGACCCGGGCCGCTTCGTCATCGGCGGCGGCGTCTCCGAGGCCGGTGACCTCCTCCTCGGCCCCGCGCGGGACACCTTCCGCCGCGCCCTGACCGGCCGCGGCTTCCGCCCGGAGGCGACCATCGTGCACGCCGCGCTCGGCAACGAGGCGGGCCTGGTCGGCGCCGCCGACCTCGCCCGCCAGGTCGCCCGACGCTTCCGCACCATCAAGCGGCGCCGGGTCGAACGCACCCTCCCGTAGGCCCTGCAAGGCGGCCGGGCGGCGGGCCGGAGCACAGGAAGTCGGCCCGGCCGACTTCCTGCTCAGGGAGCGCCCCGCAGGGACGCGTCAGCCGGCCGAGGAACTGCCCGGGGTGGTGGAGCCTCCGCCCGTCGTGGTGGTCCCTCCGGCCGACGTGCGCCCCGCGCCGATGCCACCAGGGGCGCGGGGCAGGACGGGCGGCGCCGGGGAGCGGCGGCGGCGGGGCCGGGTGCACGGAGGGGCCGCGCCCTTCGTGCCGGGATTCGACGGGTACGCGCGCCGGCCACCGGCCGCACGGGCGGCTGCCCGTGC
Organism: Streptomyces sp. BE303; assembly: GCF_036290945.1. Classification (NCBI taxonomy): domain Bacteria; kingdom Bacillati; phylum Actinomycetota; class Actinomycetes; order Kitasatosporales; family Streptomycetaceae; genus Streptomyces; species Streptomyces sp. BE303. Next base: position 180,683 of record NZ_JAQYWZ010000540.1, on the reverse strand, counting down.
GTTCCGGCGGACCGGAGCCGAAGCGTGCCCGTCCGTCTCCTCCGGGCCGGCCGCCGCGCGTCAACTACCCGTTGGTAGCGCCGTGGCCCTGTTGTCGGGGTCATGGCTCCTGTGAAACAACGGAGTTGACGCCTATTCAGGAGGATTTCGGATGAGAGCGCTGGCTCGAATCGCCCCGCCGTTGCTGCTTGCCACCGCCCTGGTGTGCTCGGTCGCCGGCCCTGCCGGGGCGGCCGGGCCGCCGTCGGCGACACCGGCCAAGGTGCCCGAGGCCGTGGGCCGGGGCGGGGCGGTGGCCAGTGTGGACGCCGACGCCACGGCCGCCGGGATCGAAGTCCTGCGCAAGGGCGGGAACGCGGTGGACGCCGCCGTGGCCGTCGCCGCGGCGCTCGGCGTCACCGAGCCGTACTCGGCCGGGATCGGCGGCGGCGGGTACTTCGTCTACTACGACCACGACACCGGCCGGGTGCACACCATCGACGGCCGGGAGACCGCCTCCCGGACCGCCGACGCGTCCCTGTTCCTGGAGGACGGCAAGCCGCTGCCGTTCGCCGACGCCGTCACCAGCGGCCTCTCCGTCGGCGTGCCCGGCTCCCCGGCCACCTGGGAGACCGCCGTCCGGCTCTGGGGCAAGCGCCCCTTCGCCGAGGCGCTCGCACCCGCCCGGCGGATCGCCGAGCAGGGCTTCACCGTCGACCAGACGTTCCAGGACCAGACCGCCCTCAACCAGGCCCGGTTCAAGGACTTCCCGGACACCGCGAAGCTCTTCCTGCCCGGCGGCGGCCTCCCGGTCGTCGGCTCGACGTTCCGCAACCCCGACCTCGCCGCCACGTACGCGCAGCTCGGCCGGGAGGGCGTCAAGGCGCTCTACCAGGGAGACCTCGCGGCCGACATCGTCCGCACCGTCCAGCACCCGCCGGTCGACCCCGCCTCCGGCCGCGTCGCCAGGCCCGGCAAGGTGGACGCCGTGGACCTGGCCGGCTACCAGGTCCGCCGGCAGCAGCCCACCCACGTCGCCTACCGGGACTACGACCTCTACTCGATCGCCCCGTCCAGCTCCGGCGGCACCACCGTCGGCGAGTCCCTCGGCATCCTGGAGGACGGCGAGGTCGGCGACTACGACGCCACGCAGTACTACCACCACTTCCTGGACTCCACGCGGATCGCCTTCGCCGACCGCAACCGCTGGGTCGGGGACCCGGCGTTCAACGACGTCCCGGTGCGGGAGCTGCTCTCCGCGCGCTACGCCGCCTCGCGCGCCTGCCTGATCAGCCCCGACCGCGCCCTCACCAGCCCGCTCCCGCCCGGCGACCCGCGTCACCCCGCCGACTGCGCGAGCGAGGGCGTGGCGCCCACCGCCGAGCCGTACGAGGGTCTGAGCACCAGCCACCTCACCGTGGCCGACCGCTGGGGCAACGTCGTCTCCTACACCCTCACCCTGGAGCAGACCGGCGGCAGCGGCATCACCGTCCCCGGCCGCGGCTTCCTGCTCAACAACGAGCTGACCGACTTCAACTTCACGCCGCTCGTCCCCGGCGTTCCCGACCCCAACCTGCCGGGCCCCGGCAAGCGCCCGCGTTCCTCGCTCTCGCCGACCATCGTGCTGCGCGACGGCGAGCCCGTGCTGGCGGTCGGATCGCCCGGCGGTGCGACCATCATCACCACCACCCTCCAGGTGCTGCTCGGTCGCCTCGACCGGGGGCTGAGCCTGGAGCAGGCGATCGCCGCACCGCGCGCCAGCCAGCGCAACACGGCCGCCACCCAGGCCGAGCCGGCCTTCCTGGCCCTGCCCGAGCGGGCTCGGCTGGAGGCGCTCGGCCACGTCTTCGCGAGCACGCCGGAGATCGGCGCCGCGACCGGCGTCGAGCGGCTGCCGGACGGCCGCTGGGTCGCGGCCGCCGAACCGGTGCGGCGCGGCGGCGGTTCGGCGGCGGTGGTCCGCCCCGCTCCCTGACCTGCCCCCCGACCCGGGCCCGACCAGAGCCCGACCAGGGCCCGGGCCCTGCGGCCGGGCCGGATTGTCGGTGCCGTTCGGTAGATTCGGGGTGGACGCCTGCCAGGGCGTCCACCCCTCGTCCGTACCGCCATCGGGAAGGCCGCCCGCCGTGACCGTCCGCATCGCCACCTGGAACATCAACTCCGTCACCGCGCGGCTGCCCAAGCTCCTCGAATGGCTGGAGAGCGCCAAGCCCGACGTGCTCTGCCTCCAGGAGCTCAAGTGCGCCGCCGACGCGTTCCCGTACGAGCCGGTCCGCGAGCTGGGCTACGAGACGGCCGCGCACGGCACCGGCCGGTGGAACGGCGTGGCGATCGTCTCCCGGATCGGCCTGGAGGACGTCGTCCGGGACCTCCCCGGCCAGCCCGGCTACCTCGCCGACGACGCGCTGCTGCCCGACGTCGAGCCGCGCGCCGTCGCCGCCACCTGCGGGCCGGTCCGGGTCTGGTCGGTCTACGTGCCCAACGGCCGCGAGGTCGACCACGCCCACTACCGGTACAAGCTGGAGTGGCTGGAGGCGCTGCGCCAGGCCTCGCTGGAGGACGCGGCCGGCAGCCGCCCGTTCGCCGTCCTCGGCGACTTCAACATCGCCCCGGCCGACGAGGACGTCTTCGACGTCGCCGCCTTCGAGGGCCTGACCCACGTCACCCCCGCCGAGCGGGCCGCGCTGGCCGCCCTCGGCGAGGCCGGCCTGCACGACGTGGTGCCCCGCCCGCTCAAGTACGACCACCCCTACACCTACTGGGACTACCGGCAGCTGGCCTTCCCGAAGAACCGCGGCATGCGGATCGACCTCACCTACGCCAACAAGCCCTTCGTCGACGCCGTCACCGACAGCTACGTCGACCGCGAGGCCCGCAAGGGCAAGGGCACGTCGGACCACGCCCCGGTCGTCGTGGACCTCGACCTCTGAGTCACGGTGGGTGACGGCCGGTCGCTCGAACGGCTCCGAGCGGTGGCCGGGCGGGGGAGAGGTGCCTACCGTCGGTGAGTAACTGGGTGTAGTTGTTCGATCACGTGGACATCCGAGTCCGCGGCTGCGCCCGAGAATCCCGGAGGTTCCGGCATGCGCCCCACGCGTACGGCCGCCGCCGCCCTGATCGGCGCAGCGGTGCTGACCGGCCTGACGGCTCCCACCGCGCTGGCCAAGGACGGCGCCGCCACGGTCAGCCCGACCCAGGCCGCACCGGGCCAGACCGTGACGGTCACGGTCTCCTGCGAGAAGTCCGACAAGCCCGAAGCCAAGACCATCACCGCCAACTCCCCGGCCTTCGAGGGCGGGCCGGCCACCCTCACGCTCGGTTCGGACGGCAAGCACACCGGCTCCGCCCGGCTGGCGGGCAAGCACAGCGGCGACAGCAAGGTCGACGGCACCTGTCCGGACGGCGGGGCCTTCGCCACCACCGTCACCGTGACCACCGTGACGGTCTCGTCCTCCGGCGCCGGATCCACGCCCTCGGGTCTGGGCGGGTGGAGCGAGGCGGCCGGCGAGTGGGCCGGGTCGCTCGGTCAGTCGGGCGCGGGCAGCCAGCAGGTCGCCCCGCACGGCGCCGTGAAGACCGGCCTCGGCGGCTCGGTGGCGGCCGACCCGCTGGAGCTCGCGGGTGGCGCGCTGCTGATCGCCGGCGGCGTCGGCGGCTTCTGGCTGCTGCGGCGGCGGGCCGGTACCGGGTCCGCCTGAAGACGTGCCGGCCCCGGAGGGGTTCGCGCAGAGGTGCCGCCGGACGGTCCGTCCGGCGGCACCTCCGTGTCCGTCAGGGCGTCAGGCCGGCGGGGAGGGGGTCAGACCGTCTGCGGTCGACCGGCGTGTCCGGCGTCCTCCGCGCTGTCCGCGTCCTCCGGCCCCCGGGCGTCCCCCGCCTCGGCGGCGGCCCTGAGCGCACCACTGGCCAGCAGGTACTGCGCCAGGACGTACGTCGCCATGATCCAGAACTGGTGGCCCGGCAGCTCCCGCCACTTGGCCAGCTTGGTGGCGATCAGCGTGTCGGAGAGCAGGAACAGCGCCCCGCCCAGCCCGGTCCGCAGGCCCAGCCCGGCCGAGGTGACGGCCGTCGAGGCGAGCAGCAGGCTGTACCCGGCCACCGGCACCCGCAGGTCCCCGAGGTCCGGCCAGAGCCGGCTCACCATCGTCGCCCAGGCCGCCGCGTACGCCGCCGCCACCAGCAGCGCCCGTCGCCGCTCGGTGAGCGCCCCCTGCCCGACGAACATCGTGACGTAGCAGACGTGCGCCGCGGCGAACGAACCCATGCCGGCCAGGAACGCGGTGTCGTTGCCGAGCTGGAGCAGGACGTCCCCGCCCGCGCTCAGCAGCAGCGCAGGCGTCAGCAGCCTGGGCGCCTCGCGGCCGGCCGCGGCGGCGGCGACCGCGCTGTGGGCGGCCAGCAGCGGCATCAGCGCCGGCTTGGTGGCGTGCCGGAGCACCTGAGTGTCGGCCAGGATCGCCCCCAGGTGGGCCGCCGAGGTCGTGGCGTAGCCGGTGAGCAGCCCGGTGGCCGAACGCAGGCGGCCGCCGAGAACGGCGCGGGTGGTCGTACGGATGCTCATGCGGCGGTGTCCTCCGGGGGATGGGGAGCGGGTGGCCCGTGCTGGGCACCCCGGGCGACCGGAGCGGGGTCCGGGAAGGACAGGTTACCGACGCGTAGGTTCCGGCCGGGCGGCGGTGGGGCGACGATCGCCGGGCGACGCGCGGTGGGGCGCGGTTCGGTGCCCACGGGACCCGGCAGCTGCCAGCGGGGGCCGCGCCCACCGTCTAGTCTGGTCCACGACATGGAGCAGCAGGAGGACGTGACCGGCGCCGCGCTGGCGGCCGGTGGCGCGTCGGACGGGCGTACGGGCGGAGCGGGGCGGAGCACCCTCGACGCCGTCGTCGCCGTACGCGAAGCCGTGTCCGCGGCCGTGCCCGGGTCCGCGCGCGTTGCCGTACGTGCGCCGGGGACTGACGACCCGCAGGAGGTGGACGTGGAGGTGGACGTGGCCGAGGTTGCCGGCCCCGCACCGACTCCGGTTCCGCCCTCCGCACCGACTCCCGCACCGACTACTCCCGCACCGTCTTCCGTGCCGACTCCGGGGCTCTCGCCGGATCCGGGACTGCTCCGGCTCGCCGAGTGGTTCGCGCAGGCCGACGCCGGTACCGCCGACGACCTCTGGGCGGCCTCCTTCGGGCTCTACCCGGCCCGGCACTTCGGCGCGCCGGCCGAGCCGGGCCCCGTCGGACCGGGCCCCGTCGGACCGGGTCTGCCCGGGTCCGCCCCCGCCGAACCGGCGTCCGACGTCAGCTGGTGGCACGGCCCCACCGCCCACACCCCCGTGCAGCAGCGCACCCGCGAGGCCCGCCCGGTCCGCGGCCTGCGCCGGGCCCGCCGGGACGCCGGCGCGCTGCCCGTCGTCCTCTCGGGCGCCGAGCCGGGCAGGCCGGGCAAGCACCGCAAGCCCGAACGCTCCCGGACCGCCACCGTCGGTGCTCAGGACCGTTCCGCCGCCGCCACCGCGGCCGAGCGGCGGATCGCGGCCCGGCTGCTGCTCGCCCACCCCCTGGTCACGGCCTCCGGGCCGCACGCCGACGGCTTCCCGCTGATCCGCCGTCATCGTGACTGGCTCACCGAGCGCTTCGACACCCTGCTCGGCTACCGTCTGCTCGTCGGCCCCTGGCACGCCCGCCTGCACAAGGCCGGCCTCGGCCCCGGAGCCGCCCGCCGGCTCGAACACCCGGCCACCGGTGCCCCGTTCACCCCCGGCGGGTACGCCCGCTTGGCGCTCGCGCTGGCCCTGCTGGTCGACGCGCCCGAGCAACTGCCGCTCGGCCGGCTGCGGGCCGCGATGCGCACGGTCGGCCCGGAGGCCGCGCCCGCGCCGGACGCCGCCCGCGCCGACCTCTGCATGGCGCTCGCCGTCCTGGCCGACTGGCAGGTGCTGCTCGACGTCCCCGTCGATCCGGCGGATCCGGCCGGTGACGAGACCGTCCTGACGGTCGACCGGGAGCTCGCGCGGGCCGTTCCGGCCGCCCCGCCCGCGCGCGCCGCCGACGCGGCCGACCTGATCCGCCACGCCGCCGAGGCCGAGCCCGGCACCGCCGTACGCCGCCGGCTCGCCGAGACCCCGGTCGTCCTGATCGCGGACCTGTCGGAGGAGCGGCGGGACTGGCTGCGTGACCACCGGATCTCGGGCCCCGCCGCCCTCGCCGACTTCCTCGGTCTGGAGGCGGAGCACCGCGCCGAGGGCGTCGCCCTGCTCGACCCCGCCGAGGAGCTCACCGACCTCGCCCTGCCGGGCGCCGGAACCCTGGCCCAGGCCGCGCTGCTGCTGGTCGAACGCCTGGTGGAGGAGGTGCGGCCGCTCCCCGGTGAGTCCACGGACGCCGACGTGCCCGTCCCCGACGCGCTGATAGACGGCGTCCTCGGCGACATCGCCGACGAGTACGGGCTTCCGGCGGGGTGGCGCCGTGACTACCTGGCCGACCGGACGGCGCTGCGCCGTGACTCCCTCGACCTGCTCCACCGGATGGGACTGATCGTCCGCGCACCCCGCGGTACCCGCCCCCCGGGCTGGCTCCTGCGCGCGCCCGCCGCCCGCTACGCCCCCGCCCACCTCCTGCCGGAGCCCGGCACCGGCCGGCACTCGCGCCGGGACCCGGAGATCACCATCCCGGCCCCGGCCGCCCCGAAGGCGGAACAGCACGCCTGAGGCTCGGAGCCGGGCCACCTCGAGCCGCCCGTCGGAGATCCGTAACGACTGAACTCACGGGGGCCGACCCTCGCGCGAATCTGCTCGGCGAGTGTTCCGGGCAGGGTCACGGCGTACTTCTTGGTGGTGGCCGTACCGCCGACCGTGCCGTCGCGGCGTGTGGCTCCGACCACGTCATCTCCGGGTGGTGGCCGTGGCCACGGTGCCGGGCTGGACGGTCTCCACGGTGGCGCCCACACCGAGGGTGCCGAGGGTGACGGAGGCGAGGACGGCGGCGCAGGCCAGGAGTCGGCGGTGGCGCTTGGGCAGGGGGAAGCGCGGGTCCTGGAGGGTCGCCGGAGGGTTGGCGTTCATGACAGGGAGGTTTCCAGGGCGGCGTTAACGGTCGCTACGTGCGGGTGAAGTCCGGATGGGGGGCGGGCGTCGGGTTGGGCGGAATACGCAACATCCCAGGTCACACCCCACCCGCCCGACCTCCTCGGGCGGGTCCGGCGTCACCGGTTCACTCGGGCGGGGGGCGCCGGTCGCGCCGTCCGGCGTCGGCGAGGGCGTCGCCGACGGCGACCCGTACGGCGTCCCGCAGGCCGTGGGCCGGGTGGAAGCGGGAGGGACCGGCGGCGGGGTCGGTGCGCAGCTCCTTCACCAGCGCGACGCAGAGCAGCAGCATCACCACGACGAACGGCAGGGCGACCAGGATGGTGGCGTTCTGCAGCGCGGTCAGCCCGCCGGCGAGCAGGAGGGCGGCGGCGACCCCGCCCATCAGGACGCCCCAGACCACCACCAGCCACGTGCGGGGGTGCAGCGAGCCGCGGCTGGAGAGCGAGCCGAGGACGAGGGAGGCGGAGTCGGCGCTGGTGATGAAGAAGAGCATCACCAGCAGCACCGCGATCACGCTGGTCACCGAGCCGAGCGGCAGCGACCGCAGCATCTCGAACAGGGACGCCTCCGCGCCCTGCGGGATGGTCTCGACGAGGTCGGCGGCGCCGGTGCTGTCCAGCCGGATGGCGGTGCCGCCCATCACGCAGAACCAGATCACGGTGGCCCCGCTGGGCACCAGCAGCACGCCGATCAGGAACTGGCGGATGGTGCGGCCCCGGGAGATGCGGGCGATGAAGGTGCCGACGAACGGCGCCCAGGAGAGCCACCACGCCCAGTAGAAGATGGTCCAGGAGCCGAGCCAGCTCTCGTCGGTGAAGGCGCCGGTCTGGGTGGACATGGCGACCAGGTCGGACAGGTAGCCGCCGACGGTGGACGGGATCGCGTCCAGGACGAAGACGGACGGGCCGATCACGAAGACGAAGAGCATGATCAGCGAGGCCAGCACGACGTTGGCGGTGGAGAGCCACTTGACGCCCTTGTGCACGCCCGAGAAGGCGGAGACGACGAAGGCGGCGCTCAGCGAGCCGATGATGATCAGCTGGGTGCGCTCGGTGTTCTCGACGGAGGAGACGTAGCCGAGGCCGTCGGCCACCTGGAGGGCGCCGAGGCCGAGGCTGGTGGCCGAGCCGAAGACGGTGGCGAACACGGCGAGCATGTCGATGGCCCGGCCGGTCCAGCCGTCCGCGCCGCGTTGCCCGATCAGCGGGACGAAGGCGGAGGAGATCCGGTTGCCCCGGCCCTTGCGGAAGGTGGTGTAGGCGAGTGCGAGGCCGCCGACCGCGTAGATCGCCCACGGGTGCAGGGTCCAGTGGAAGAGCGAGAACTCCAGTGCCTGCTGGGCGGCGGCCGCGGACTGCGGTTCCAGGCCGGAACCCGGCTGCGGGGTGGCGAACAGCTGGAGCGGCTCGCCGACGCCGTAGAACATCAGGCCGATGCCCATGCCGGCGCTGAACATCATGGCGACCCAGGAGAGCGTGGAGAACTCGGGTTCGTCGTCGTCACGGCCGAGACGGATCCGCCCGAAGCGGCTGAGGGCGAGCAGGACGGTGAGGACGAGGAAGACGTCGGCGGCGACGACGAAGAGCCAGCCGAAGTTGTGCAGGACCCAGCCGAGGGCGCTGCTGGAGGTCCGGCCGAGGGAGTCCTCGGCGAAGATGCCCCAGGCGACCACCGCCAGGACGAGGACGGCGCTGATCCCGAACACCGCCCGGTCGACGGGGAGGGTGGCGGCGGGTTCGTCCGGCGGCTCGGGCGGCTGACTCGTCATGGGGGTACCTCTTCCGGCGTTCGCCCTGGGCGGTGACATGATCGTCAAAGGGATACATGTCGCACTATGTCCAGTTCCGGCCGGGAGGCGGGGGAGGGCACGCCGGGGAGGGCGGGGTGAGGCGGCGTCGGACGGGTGGACCGGCGGGTGTCCGGTGCGGCGGTCCGGCGGGTGTCCGGTGCGGCGGCGGGCCGTCAGGCGGCGGCGTACGCGCGGGCCGGGGGCAGGGCGGCGTCCAGGTAACCGGCGAGGGCGCCCCGGCTGCGGGTCAGCTCGCCGATGCGGGCGTCGAGCTCGGCCAGCTCGCCGCGGAGGGTGCCGAGCAGGTGGGGGCAGGCCTCCAGGGCGGGGATCGGTCCGTGGGCGCACGGGAGGATGCTCGCGATCACCCGGGTGGACAGGCCCGCCGCCAGCAGGCTGCGGACCTGTCGCACCCGGATCGCGTCCCCCTCGGCGTACTCGCGGTAGCCGGCGGCCGAACGCGCCGGCGAGAGCAGGCCCTGCTCCTCGTAGTACCGCAGCAGGCGGGTGGACACCCCGGTCAGACGGGCGAGCTCTCCGATGCGCATGTCCGGGCGAACGCCGGGCTCCGCGGGGGTGTTCCCCCGGAGCGTCCGGCCGTTCACGGATTCGGCAGGTGGGCGGGGGCCGGGGCGTCGGGGGTGACGCCGGCCGGCCACCCGGCCACCGGCCGGCGGTAGGGCTGCTCGACCGTACGGTCATCCGGCGGCCGGGTGGCCGGTGAGGAAGCCGAGCACCAGCTGCCGCAGCTCGGGCAGCTGTTCCACCATCGGCAGATGGCCGGCCGTCAGCTCGGCCAGGCGGGCGCCGGGGATGCCCTCGGCCAGGGCGCGGTGCTGCTCCGGCGCCACCAGGGTGTCCTCGGTGGTGGAGATCACCAGCGTGGGCACGGCGATGCCGGCCAGTTCGGCGCGGACGTCGGCGCGGGCGGCCAGCTCGAACTGCCGGCGGAAGCCCGCCGAAACCGGAGTGGCGGCGAGGGCGGCCCGCAGGTCGGCGAGCCGGTCGGCGGGCAGGGCGTCGACCCAGGTGCGGCCGAACACCACGGTCAGGGCCTGGTCGGCCAGCAGGGCCGGCTGCCCGGCGAGGGTGACGGCCTGGTCGGCCAGCAGCCGGAACCGCTGGGATCCGCCGGCCACCCCCGCGAGCAGCAGCAGGGAGCGGACCCGCCCGGGGTGGCGGGTCGCGGCCCGTACGGCGACGGCGGCGCCGAGCGAGTAGCCGGCCAGGTCGAACCCGGTCAGGCCCTCCTCGTCGGCGACCGCCACCAGCCGGTCCGCCAGTTCGTCGAGCGAGGGCTCGCCCGGCTCGTCGGGGCTGTCGCCGGAGCCCGGGTAGTCGGGGGCGACGACGGTGCGGTGGGCGGCGAGGTCGTCGAGCAGCGGACCCCAGTTGTCGCGGGCGCTGCCGCCCGCGCCGTGGGCGAGCAGCAGGCCGGGGCCGGAGCCCCGGACGATCCGGGCGAGCGGGGCGGGGGCGGGCTTCGGCGCGGTCATGGCGGTGCTCCTGTGCGGGAGGGCGGGACGGCCGGTCGGCCGCCCCGCCCCGCACGGTAGGAGTTGACATCGGTGTGAAGGTCAAGCCGCGGTCCCGTCCGCCGGGGCCGGTTCGCCCGGATCGCCTGACGCGGCGTCGGGGTCGGCCCTATGATCCGCATCGTGACCGGGACGCCCCGTGCAGTGAGGACCACCGGACGGTTCGCCGTCCGCGCCGTCACTCGTGCCGCCGCCCATGCCGCCACCCGTGCCGCCTGCGCCGTGCGCGGGGCCGCCGGTGGACCGGTCGGCGCACCCGGGTGCGCCGCTCCTTCCTGTCGCCGTCACTGTCGCTGTCACAGCTGCTGTCGAAGCTGCTTGCACTGTCGCTGTCGCTGAGCCCGTCCGGCCGCCCGGGGTGAACCCGGGCTCCTCGGGGTCACCCCCGGCCGCCCGACGGCCGCCGCGGCGCCGTGCCGACCACGGCCCCGGCCGCCCCTCGCGCTGACCGCAGCCCCCCGCGCCCGCAGGTCCGCGTTCCGACGGCGGACCGGCGCGCCGCCCGCAGGTCCATGGTCCGACCGTCACCACGATCCGAACGGAAGTGTGCCCATGCCCGCCGAAACCCCCTCGGAAGCCGCGTACGACCGGCTCCGCCGCCGCCAGTGGCTGGCCGGCGAGGCCCGCGCGGACGGCGTCGACCGCCGCACCCTGCTGCGGATGCTCGCCGCAGCGGGGGTGCTCGCCGCCCCGGCCGCCGGCGGGCTGCTCGCCCCGGCGGACGCGCTCGCGGCTCCGCCGTCCGCGGGCGGCGCCGAGCCCGTCGCGCCGTCGTCCGCCGGCCTCGCCGCCGCCGCTCCCACCGCCGGCCCGGTGCCCGGGATCCTCAAGCCGCTGCCCGCCGAGTGGTTCGTCCCGCGCGGCACCAACGCCGAGATGCGGTTCGACGCGCTGCGCGGGAGCGCGGACGGCGGCCCGGTCGGCCGTCACGTCCCGGTGGAGCGGTTCTTCGTCCGCAACCACACCAGCACGCCGCTGATCGACGCCGGCAGCTGGCGGCTGCGGCTCTTCGGCAGCGGCCTGCGCGGCGCACCCACCGCCGACCGGCCGGTCGAGTTCTCCCTCGACGACCTGCACGACCTCCCCGCGCACTCGATCAGCGCCCTGGTCGAGTGCGCCGGCAACGGCCGCAGCTTCTACACCGGCCAGCAGCACCAGACGGTGACCGGCACCCAGTGGACGCTCGGCGGCATCGGCTCGGCCCGCTGGTGCGGGGTCCGGCTGGCGGACGTGCTCCGCCGGGCCGGGATCAGCCGTCGTGCGGTGGACGTGCTGCCCAGCGGCCTCGACGCGGAGTTCGTGTCCGGCGGCGTCAGCCTCGGCCGGGTCCGCCGCCCGCTGCCGGTGGCGAAGGCGCTGGACGACGTACTGCTCGCCTACGAGATGAACGGCGAGCCGCTGACCCCCGACCACGGCGCGCCCGTCCGCCTGGTGGTGCCGGGCTGGATCGGGATCGCGTCGATCAAGTGGGTCGGCACGGTCGAGGTGGCCGACCACCCGCTCTACTCGCCCTGGAACACCGACTTCTACCGCCTCTTCGGCCCCGACCACCCGGCCGGCGGCAGCGCCCCGCTCACCACCCAGGTCGTCAAGAGCGCCTTCGAGCTGGCCCGCGGGGCGGTGCTGGCCGCCGGTCGCCGGCACCGGCTGTACGGCCGGTCCTGGTCGGGTGCGGCGGCGGTCCGTACGGTCGAGGTGTCCACCGACGGCGGCCTGCGGTGGCACCGGGCCGAACTGCTCGACGAGCCCCGCGCCGACAACTGGACGCGCTGGAGCATCGACTGGCGTCCGGAGCGGCCCGGCCCGTACGAGCTGCGGGCCCGGGCGACCGACCGCCGCGGCAACACCCAGCCCGAGGTGGCGGTGTTCAACCGCGAGGGCTACCTCTTCGACGCGGTGGTGGTCCACCCGGTGACGGCGGCCTGACTCCGCCCGGGGTCCGCCGCAGCCGCCCCCACCGGGCTCAGGCGCTGGACGGGACCTCGTACGGGGCCGGGTAGGGCGTCTCGTACGGGGCCAGCACCAGCCGCACCACGTCCTCCAGCCGCCGCCGGGCGTCGCCGAGCGTGGTGCGGCCGGTCACCCAGGCCGTCAGCTCGCCCTGCCAGGCGTGGCCGACGATGTGCCGCACCAGGTCGCTCGTGGCGGCCGGGACCTCGGCCATCACCGCCTGGAGCGCGGCACTGTCGGCCCGGGCCATGCCCTGCAGGGCCTCGCTGGCGAAGGGGTCGGTGGAGGCGGCGACGGCCACCCGGAGCCGGGCCAGTTCGGGCTGGCGCTGGTAGGCCCGCATCCCGCCGCGGACGAACCGCACCACCCGGTCGGTGGCGCCCAGGCCGGCGCGCGGTCCGCGGAGCTCCGCCACCAGGTCGGCCAGCAGCAGGCGGTGCCACTCGGCGATGGCGGCCGCCAGCAGGTGGTCCTTGGAGGAGAAGTAGCGGTACGCCGTCCCCAGGGCGACTCCGGACCGCTCGCAGACCTGCTTCATCTGCAGCCGCTCGACGCCGATCTCGTTCACCAGGGCGAGCGCTGCCGCGATCAGACTCTCGCGGCGTTCGAGTTGACGCGGAGACATCGCCTCCACCGGCCGTGGTGACAGGTCAACCTTGGTCACCCGCACCATGATACGGGCCGTGGCCGCTCAGGAATATGACGCCGACAGGCCGCCCGCCGTTCTCCCCCCGGTCACCGGGGCCGGCCCGCGGGCCGGCCCCGCCCCGGTGACCGCCCCGCCGTCGGCTCCGGGCCGTGGTCAGCGCGGTGCGGCCAGGCGTTCGCGGATCAGCGCCTCCTGCACGGCGGACGCGACCAGCCGTCCCTCCCGGTCGTAGAACTCGCCCAGGGACAGCCCCCGGCCGTCCGAGGAGGACGGGCTCCGCTGGGCGAACAGCAGCCACTCGTCGGCCCGGAACGGCCGGTGGAACCACATCGCGTGGTCCAGCGAGGCCATCAGCAGCCGGGGCGGCTCGGTGCGCTGGAAGAAGTTGGGCTGGAGGTGCAGCCCGGCCGTCGAGGCCAGCGTGAGGTCCGAGAGGTAGGTGAGCGCGCAGACGTGCAGCAGCGGGTCGTCGGCGGGCAGCGGGGAACCGGCGCGCAGCCAGACGAACTGCTGCGGCATGCCCGGGACGGCGGGCGGCACGCCCGGGGCGTCCGGCGGGACGAACCGCAGCTCCAGGGCGCCGAAGCCGCTGCGGGCGAGCGCCGCGCGGGCCTCCTCGTCCCAGGAGGAGAAGACGTCCGGCAACTCCTCGGGGCCCGGCATGGACGGGATCTCCCGGTGCCGGTCGGTGGCCCGCTCGGGGCGTTTGAAGGACGCGGAGAGGGTGAAGACCGCCTCGCCCTTCTGCATCGCCGTCACCCGGCGGGTGGCGTACGAGGAGCCCTGGCGCACCTGGTCGACCCGGTAGTCGATCGGGTGGGCCGGGTCCCCGGCCACCAGGAAGTAGCCGTGCAGCGAGTGCACCGCGCGGTCGGTCCCGACCGTCCGCCCGGCCGCCACCAGCGCCTGTGCGGCGACCTGGCCGCCGAACGCGCGCATCGGCGCTCCGGCGTGGCAGTGGCCGCGGAACGTGTTCTCGTCGAGCCGCTCGATCAGCAGCAGCTCGGCGAACGGGCCGACGGTGTCGGTCGCCCGTCTCTCCTGTTCGGTCAGCTCGGTCACGGGCCCATAGTGACAGAAGCCGCCCGCCGACCGTTGTGACCTGGGTAACCCTTTCGGGGGAACCTCACGGGTAGAACCTGTTCCAGTCGGGACCGCTCGGGACGGGTGGGGGAGGGCGCCGGAGCCCGACTGTCAGTGCCCTGACCTAACGTGTTCGGCATGTCGCAATCCGCACACGCGTACGCCTATCTGCGCCCGTCCGCCGTCCTCGACGGCGCGGCCGGCCGGCGCCTCGCCCTGGAGACCTCCGGCGGCGCCACCCCGCTCGGGGCGGCCACCCACCCCCGCTTCTTCGCGGGCTTCCTGGCCGAGCCCGCACCGGCCGCCGCCGCGCTGCTCGCGGTCGCCGACGTCGCCGCCGCCCGCTACTACCAGCCGCAGCTGCGCGCCTCGCTCGACCCGGTGGTCACCGCCAACGGCGACCGGCTCCGGTTCGAGTCCTTCTCCGGCTGCTGCGGCGTCTACGCCCGCCTCGACGTGCTCGCCGCCGGCCTGGACGGCGACGAGATCGGTCACGGCACCACCAACGTCGACGTCAACAACCCGCTGCGCGAGGCACTCTCCCGGATCGGTCGGGCCGAGCCGCTGCACCTCGCCGTCGGACCGGACGCCCTGGAGGTCACCACCTTCGACGGGCCGGTCGTCGAGAAGAAGGTCCCGCTGCCGGAGCGCTGGCTGCGCGGCTTCGCCGAGACGCAGGTCACCGCGGCCGGGTTCGACCTGCGGGCCGAGCTGCCCGCGGCCGAGGCGGTCCGCTTCCTGCGGTCGCTGCCGCGCGGCGGCGGCCGGGCCGGTGCCCGGACCGCCCTCTGGGTGGTCGCGGCCGGCCGGACGCTGCGCCCGACCACCCGGCCGGTGCCCGGTGCCGTCTGCCTGCCCGGCCCCGAGCGGCTGGCCGCGCTCCAGCGGGTGCTGCGGCACGCGCTGGCGCTGCGGGTGTACGGCCCGGTCGCGGGTGACGGCCCGGCGGCCTCCGCCTGGGAGGTGGTGCTGCCCGGGATGCGCCTGACGCTCACCCTCTCACCGGACGCCTCCCGGGGCTTCTCCGGCGAGGGCGGGGTGCTCGGCGCGCTGGCCACCGACACGGCCGAGCCGGACGCCGACCTGGTCGCGGCGCTGCTCGCCTGGGAGCCGCGGATCGAGGTCGCCGACCTGGCCGAGCAGTCCGGGCTCACCCCGGCCCGGGTGCGGGCGGCGCTCACCCGGCTCGGCACCGGCGGGCAGATCGGCTACGACGCCGCCGAGGCCGCCTACTTCCACCGCCAGCTGCCGTACGACGCGGGGCGGGCCGAGGACCGGAACCCGCGGCTGCGGGCCGCGCGCGCCCTGGTGGCGGCGGGGGCGGTCCGCCAGGAGAGCGGCGCGCTCGCCACCGTGACGGTGGACGACCACGTCCAGCGGGTGCGGACGGACGCGGCGGGCGTGCTCGGCTGCACCTGCCTCTGGTGGGCCAAGTACCGCGGCGGGCGCGGGCCGTGCAAGCACGTCCTGGCGGTCGGGATGGTCCGGGAGGCGGCCCTCCGGGGCGGCGCGCCGGAGAACGGCGCGGTGGAGGGCGGAGCCGCGGGGAGCGGGACCGTGGAGAGCGGGACGGCCCTCGGCGGGGCCGGTCACGACGGGATCCTTCGGGAGGGGACGCGATGAGCGGGACGGACACGATGAGCGCGGCGCGGGCGACGGACGGGACGGGCGCCGCAGGCGTCACGGGCGGGGCGTCGGCCGCGGTCGACGCGCTGCTGACGGCGGTCCGCGAGGGGCGGGTCCCGCAGGTGCCGGGTCTGGTCGCCGCGCTCGGCCCGGCCGAGCGGCGGTCCTGCGTCCCGGTGCTCAAGGAGATGCGCAAGGAGGCCCGCAGCGACTGGTCCAAGGCGGCCAACCAGCGGATGGGCGCGCTGCTGGTCGCCGGAGCCGGCTGCCACGTCGGTGCGGCGGGCGCCGCCACCTGGATCGGCGGACGCGACTTCACCGGCCGGTCCTGGGCCCGCCACCCGGCGCTCGGCGCGGTGGTCGAGGCCCAGCCGGAGGAGTGGCAGATCGAGGTGGTCGGCCGGCTCGCCGCCAAGCGCGGATCCGGCTGGAGCTGGGACCTCTTCCCGCTGATCGAGCGGGTTGTCCGGCGGACGGGCTGCCGGGTGCCGGCCTCCGACGACTTCGTCGCCGAGTGGGTGCGCTCGGCCGCGGGCGCCGAGACCGGCCCGCGGGGCACCAACGACACGCTGCTGGAGCGGCTGCGGGCGGACACCTTCACACCGGTGCTGCTGCCGCGGGTGTTCGAGCTCGACGACGTCGCCTGGCCGTTCGACTCCCGGTACAGCACCCGGCCGGGGGACTCCTGGCCGGAGGCGGTCGCGGGGCTGGCGGGCGGCCCGCACTTCGACCGCGCCGAGCTGGTCGACCTCTGCGTGGCCCGGCTGGTCCGCGGTGGCCGGCCGGCCGACCAGAAGGCCTTCCTCGCCGTCCTGGTCGCCCTCGCGCCCACGACGGAGGAGTACGCCTCCCGGGTCCGGGACCTGGTCGCGGTGCTGGACGGACTCTCGACGGTGGCCGGCCACGCCCAGCAGGTGCTCACCGGGCTGGACGAGGCCGGACTGGTCGGACCGGAGGTGCTCGTCGAGGCCTCGTCGGTGGTGCTGTTCCGCAGCGAGAAGAAGCTGGTCCGCGCCCAGCTGGCCTGGCTGGAGCAGGCCGCCCGGCGCTCGCCCGAACGCTCCGGCCCGGTGGTGCTGGCCGCCGCCGAGGCCTTCGGCCACCCCGACACGGTGATCCAGGAGCGCGCGCTCAACGTGGTGGCCCGCCGGCTCAAGGCGGCCGGCGAGGCCGTCCTGCCCGAGCTGCGGCTCGCCGCCGAGGCCCTCAACCCCGCCCACCACGCCCGCGCCGGTGAGCTGTTCGGCGCGCCGGTGGGCAGCGGCGAGGACGACGACACCGCGTGGAGCGAACTGCTCCCGCCGGTCCCGGTGCCCGCCCCGCTCGGGGACCCGCTCGCCACCCCGGCCGAGGTGGCCGAGGAGCTGGCCGTGCTGCTGGCCTCGGGCCGGCCGGACGTCGCCGTCTTCGAACGGGTGCTGGACGGCCTGGTCCGGCACGCCCACCTGGACCGGGCGGCGCTGACTGCGGCGCTGGAGCCGGTGCTACGGGTGAACCCGTGGCGCGAGGGCAGCCGGTGGAGCGACTGCGGTCCCGGCGAGGTGCTGTACGTCGCGGCGGCCGTGGCCGGTCTGGTCGACCCCCACCGGCGCGGCTCCGTCTTCAAGGACAAGGGCCGCCACCCGCTGCGCGGCCCGCACAACACGGTGTACGGCGAGGCGATCGCCGCCCGGCTCGCCGAGGCGGCCGAGCGGGTCACCACCGACCTTCCGCCGCTGCTGCTCGCCACCCCGACCGATGCGACCGGTGCGGTCGCGGCCGAGGTGCTGGTGGAGCGCCTGGCCGTCCACGAGGCGGCCGGCGTCCCGGTCGGGAGGGCCGACCTGAGCGCCGCCCTGCTGCGGGTGGCCCCGACGACCGACGCGGTCGTCCGGGCGGCTGCCGACCGGCTGACCTCGCCCGCCGGCCGCTGGGCGGCCCGGTGGCTGCGTGAGGGCGGCCTGCCGGCGCAGCCCTCGGCGCGGGTGGTCTTCGCGCCCGGCCCGGAGGCCCGGACCGGGCAACGCTACTGGGACCGCTGGTGGGAGACGGTGAAGCGGGTGGCGGTCACCCAGACCGGCAGCGGGGGCGGACCCGTCGGCCCGGCCGGCGAGCGCCTGGAGGCGGAGTTCTGGGCGCTGCTGGACGGCACCGAGCCCACCGTCGACCGGGCCCGCAAGCAGAACGAGTGGCAGTGGGAGCCCAGCCCGCACTGGGCCGCGATGCTCCCGCACCATCGCGAGGAGCAGGCGGCCCGCTGGCTCGACTGGTTCGCCGACTCCGCGGACCGCGAGCGGCGCGGTGCGGGGCGGATGCTCGTGGTGCTCGCCGAGGGCGGCGGTCCGGCCGGGCTCTCGCTGCACCTCGCCGTGGCCTACGGCCTCGGGGCCCGGTTCCCCGACGACCGGACGGCGGCGGTGGACGCGCTGCTGGTCCTCGCCGCCCGGGGCGACCTGGACGGCGCGCTGCTCGGTCGCGAGCTGGGCGAGCTGGTCACCCTCGGCACGGTGAAGCCCAACCGGCTCGCCCATTCCCTGGTCACCGTCGCGGACACCGGCGCCTACGGCACCGTCTGGTCGGTGCTGGCCACCGTCCTGCCCGCGCTCCTCGGCGGTGAGGGGGTGCGCGGCGCGGCCGACGTGCTGGCGGTGGCGGCGGACGCCGCGCGCCGCTGCGGTGCCCGCGGCGAGGTGCCGGGGCTGGCGGAGGTGGCGGGCCGGCCGGGGTCGAGCCGACTGGTGAAGCACGCCCGGGCCCTGCGGGAGGTGCTGGCCGGCTGACGGAGCGAGGGGAGGAGGAGGGTTCAAGAACGTTCGTTCTTGACCGGGCGTTCTTTAACTCCTAGAGTCATCGCCATGGGAAGACCACGCGCCTTCGACGAGGACCGAGCTGTGGAGACGGCGGCGGAGCTGTTCGCCCTCCGGGGATACGAAGGGACTTCGGTGGACGATCTGGTCACCGGTCTCGGAGTGCACCGGGGCAGCCTCTACAAGGTGTTCGGGAGCAAACGAGGCCTCTACCTGGCCGCGCTGCGCCGCCACCTCGACCAGGAGGTGCTGCCGCTCGCGGCGGCGCTCGGGACCGCCGACGGCCTGGCCGAGCTGCTGGTGCAGGCGGCAGCCGGATTCGACGGCGGCCCGGCCGGCGGACTGCTGCTGTCGGCCGCCGTCGAACGGGCCGGGAGCGATCCGGAGGTCGGCGCACTGGTCGCCGAGGGCCTGGCCGCGCTCGACACCGCGGTCGCCCGGGCGGCCGGGCCCGCTGGGGGCGAGGGCGCCGGGCCCGGGGGCGCGGAGATGCTCGCCGCGACCGTCCTCGGCCTGCGGCTGCGTGCCCGTGCGGGCGTGGGCGGGCCGTCGGCCGCGTCGCTCCTGGCCTTCGCCGGCCGGTTCGGCGGGACAGGCGCGGCCGGCGGGGCCGGCGGGGCCGAACCCACGGGTTGAGCAGGTCCTCACCCGGAACAACCAGAGCATCGTCGACCACCAGCAGAGGAACACCTCCATGGCCCATGTCAGCGTCACCGACCACACCCTCGTCGTCGAGATCGAGGGCCTCGACCGCCTCTGGGCGATCAGGAGCCGGATAGAGATCCCGATCGGCAACGTCCGGGGCGCCACCGTCGACCCCGGGATCTTCCGCGAGCCCAAGGGGATCCGGGTCGGCGGAACGCACTTCCCGGGGCTGATCACCGCCGGAACCTTCCGCTCGGGCGGCGAGTGGGTGTTCTGGGACGTCAAGAACCCGGAGAAGGCGGTGGTGATCGAGCTCGCCGACGAGCGGTACAGCCGGCTGGTCATCGAGGTCGCCGACCCGCGCGCCACCGTCGACCTCGTCGAACTCGCCAAGCGGCCCGCCTGACGGCTGGTCCGCCCGACGGCCGGCCCGTCTGACGGTCGGTCGGGTCGGGGGTCGGTCCGGTCGGGGGTGGCCCGGTCAGTGGGCGTGCCGTGCGACGGACCGGCAGCCTCGGCGGGCCGTCGGACGGGCGGCCGTCTATGGTGATCGGGTCTCCCCGCCGCCGCATCCCGTCCGGAGCATCCGTGCTGCACCTGCGCCTGATCGTTCCCGCCGACCTGCGCGACACCGTGCTGAAGTGCCTGGACGACTGCGTGGGTGTGACCCACGTGGTGCTGCTCCCCGACGCGGCCGTCCGGCCGCCGGGGGACGTGGTGCTCTGCGACGTGGCGCGCGAGTCGGCGGACGAGGTGCTGGGCGCGCTGCGGGCGACGGGGCTTCCGGCGCGCGGCGCGATCGACGTCGAGGAGATCGAACTGACCCTCTCGGCAGCGGCCGACGAGGCGGAACGGCTCGCTCCCGGCGAGGGGGCGGACGCGCTGGTCTGGGAGGCCGTCTCCGAGATCACCCACGAGGAGTCCACGCTCACCGGCGTCTACCTGGCCTTCCTGACCGTGGCGACGATGCTGGCGGCCTGTGGCGCGGTGCTGGACAGCGCGATCCTCATCGTCGGCGCCATGGCGGTCGGGCCGGAGTTCGGCCCGCTGGCCGGGCTCTGCGTCGCGCTGGTTCAGCGCCGGTCACGGCCGGCCCTGCGCTCGCTGAACGCGCTGGTGGCGGGGTTCGCGGTGGCGATGGCGCTGACCGTGGTGTTCTCGCTGCTGATGGACGCGGCGGGGTTGTTCAGCCAGGAGAGGTTCGACGGGGCGCGACCCAACACCTCGTTCATCTGGCAGCCGGACGCGACCTCGTTCGTGGTGGCCTTCCTGGCGGGCATCGCCGGGCTGCTCTCGTTGACCTCGGCCAAGGCCGGGATGCTGGTCGGCGTGGCGATCTCGGTGACCACCGTGCCGGCCGCCGCCAACGCGGCGGTCGCGCTCGGGTACGGCGACTTCCGGCAGTTCTCGGGCTCCAGCCTCCAGTTGCTGCTGAACATGGCCGGAATCGTGGTGGCGGGGGTGCTCACGCTGCTGGTGCAGCAGGGTGCCTGGCGGCTGCTCCGCCGTCGGGCCGAGGAGCGCGCGGCCTCCGCCTCCTGAGCGCCCGGCGGGACCGTACCCGCGGTCGGCGCCCCGCGGTCCCCGTCCCGCCGGGGCCCGGCGCCCACGTCCGCGCCGGCCCCGCCCGTGGTCCTGCCGCCGGCGGGCTCAGACCGGCACGCCGTCGTCCTCCGCCGCCTTCGGCCGGCCGCCGCGCCCCGTGGTCTTCCCGCTGCCCGCCTTCCCGTCGACCGTCTTCGGGTCGGCCGCCGCGCGGGCCGCGTCGTCGGGTACCACCAGCGGCGCGCCGTCCTGCGGAAGCGCGGCCACGGCCCGCCACCAGAGCCGCAGGGTGGGCGGGTCGGCCGGTTCGAAGGGCTTGCCGGGGCGCGGCACCGCCAGCTGCGCGCCCAGCGCCCGCGCGGCGGCGACCACCCGCTCGGCGGGCTCCTCCCAGGGGTGCGGGGCGAGGTTGAAGGTGCACCAGTGGATCGGCAGCAGCACGTCGCCGCCGAGGTCGAGGTGGGCCCGGACGCCCTCCTCGGGCGTCATGTGCACCTCGGGCCAGAAGTCGCTGTACGCGCCGACCTGCATCATCGTCGCGTCGAACGGGCCGAGCCGGCGGCCGATCTCCGCGAAGCCGGGGAAGTAGCCGGTGTCCCCGCTGTGGAAGATCCGCCGGCCGCCGCCGGCCACCACCCAGGACGCCCACAGGAAGAGCGCGCCGGTGCGCGGGCCGCGGCTGCAGTAGTGCCGGGCGGGCGTGGCGGTCAGAGTGAGACCGGCCACCTCGGCCGACTCCCACCAGTCCAGTTCGACGATCCGCCCGGCGGGCACGCCCCAGTGCTCCAGGTGGGCGCCGACCCCGAGGGGGACGGCGAAGGTCGCGCCGGTGCCGATCAGCGCCCGGACGGTCCCCATGTCGAGGTGGTCGTAGTGGTCGTGGGAGATGACGACGACGTCCACCGGGCCGAGCTCGTCGAGCGGCAACGGCACCGGGTGGAGCCGCTTGGGCCCGGTCCAGGCGAACGGCGAACAGCGCTCGCCCCAGACCGGGTCGAAGAGGACCCGACGGCCGTCCAGCTCGGCCAGCACGGTCGCGTGGCCGAGCCAGGTGAGCCGCAGGCCGGAGGCGGGCGGGGCGGCCAGGTCGACCGGGAGCAGCCGGTGCAGCGGCACGGCGGCGGCCGGGACCCGGCGGGTCCGGTCGGCGGCCAGCTGGGCGCGGGTGATCTCCAGCGGGCTGCGTTCGTACACCAGCCGGCGGGTGGGCACCGGATTGCGGAAGGCACCGTCCGAGAACTGCGGCGAACGGTGGATCCGGGACAGCCGGTCGCCGCGCGGATCGGCCCCGAAGGCGTCCGTCCGGACCCGGTGCCAGGCCGTGCGGGGCAGCCCGCTGAGGCGGCCCGGGGGAGCGGTGAGCATCGAGGTGAGGCCGGGGACACGGGTGTACCAGGGGGCGGCTGGGCGGGGCACGGCACCTCCAAGGACGGCTATGGATACCGGGCATGCCGGGGCGCGCACCGCCGGCGACGGCACCGGTGCGGTACGACAACCATCTCGTCGGAGATTACTCGTCGTCGGCCGTTCGGACCCGGCGAGCGACCCGGCACGCGCCGTTCGGCGTACCCGCCAGGGCGCGCGCCCGGGCGTCCGCCGGTCCGGCCCGCCCGGCGGGAGTCGGTGAGGTCGATGAGATCGACGAGGTGGGTGGGATCGGTGAGACGGGTGTACTGCCCGGTGACCGGCGGATTCCCCGGGGATCAGGCGTAGAAACGCGTGATCGTCTCCGCGACGCAGTGCGGCTTGCCGCTGTCCGCGCTGGTGATGGTGAACCGGACCACCGCCTGCACGCCCCCCGCCACCTCGGTGGCGGAGACCAGCTCGGCCGTCGCCCGGATCGCCGTGCCGACCGGCACCGGCGCCGGGAAGCGGACCTTCTCTGAACCGTAGTTGAGCGCCATCCGGACGCCCTCGACGCCGTAGCACTCCTTGGCCAGCACCGGGATCATCGACATGGTGAGGTAGCCGTGCGCGATGGTCGAGCCGAACCGGCTCTCCTCGGCCCGCTCCGGGTCGACGTGGATCCACTGGTGGTCGCCGGTGGCCTCGGCGAACAGGTCGATCCGTGCCTGGTCGACCGTGTGCCACTGGCTGGTGCCCAGCTCGGTGCCGACGGCGGCGGTCAGTTCGGCGAGGGAGGCGAAGGTCGTCACGGTGCGCTCCTGAGGGGCGGCGGCGAGGGCGGGATGCGAACTCCGCAGAGTATGCCTACTCGCCGGTCACCTGTCAGCGATCGCGCCGGTGCCGGTGCCCGCGGTCGTACCGGTCGCACCGTCACACGGGGTCGGGCGGTCGGGGTGGCGGGGCCGTCAGGAGTGACGGGGGCGTGGCCTCCGCTCCGGGGCGGGGACCACCGCGTCAGGAACGTTGCACCGAGCGGCCGGACCGTAGCAGCCGGCGACCGCTGACCAGCTCGGGCACCAGTGACACGAAGAGCGGGTCCGAATCGCCGACCCACGGCCGCAGCCCCGAGCGGAGCGCCCGTCGGACCTGCTCCGGCTCGCGCACCAGATCGGCCCGGCCGTGCACCAGGACGCTCCAGCCGGTCCGGGTGACCGGGTCCAGCCGGTCGGCCTGGAAGGCGACGACCGTGCCGTCCAGACAGCGCGCGGTGGCACTGCCCCGGCGCACCGCCAGCAACAGGCGCCCGTCCGGGGTGACGTCGAAGGAGACCGGCAGCACGGCCGGCAGTGCGTGCTCGGTGTACACCACGCGTCCGACGGGCACGGTGCTGAGCAGCCGCAGGCACGCGGCCTCGGTCAGGGCCTCCAGCTGGTCGTCACGGTCCATGGGTCCGATCGTCCCGCTGCCGGGAGCGGGCCGATAGGGCCCATGGTCCCTGAGCGGCAGGGTCGGGAGCCCCGTCGGTGGGCGCGCGGGACGGTAGCCTGCCCGGCGGGTGGCACCGGGGCGCGCGGGGCGTGCCGCAGCGCGCGGGTGCCACGGACATCGGCGAGCAGTGCGTGGCCGGGCATCGACGGACGGTGGCGCGGCGGGCGGTCCCGGGACGGCCGGGGACGGGCAGGAGGGGGCGGTGCGGATGGCAAGCGGGGTCGATCTGGTGGTGATCGGGGCGGACGGCGGGCCGGACCGGGGCTTCGGCGGCTCGGCGCAGGCGGCGGAGGGCGCCCGGCTGCTGGCAGGTGTCCTGCCCGGCATGTGCTTCGACGCCGGCGCGGCCGGGAGCCGGGTCACGGTGGTGGAGCCCGGGGCGGACGCCAACACGATGCTGACCGCCGTCCGGGAGGCCGCCGCCCGCCCGGGCCGGTGGCTGCTGGTCTGCCTGGTGGGCCAGTTGGCGGCCGACCCGCGCGGGCGACGGCTCGCCCTGGTGACCGGCGGTTCCACCACGGACAACGCCTACCGGCGCGGGCTGGCCTGGGACTGGGTGGTGAGCGCGATGGTGCACGGCGACCAGGAGGAGGCGCTGCTGCTGGTCGACGCGGTGGTCGACAAGGACACCTGGACCGCGCTGGAGCGGAGCGCCGGCGAGGACGGTCTCGGTGAACTGCTCAACTACTCGCGGGTCCCGCTGTGGGGCCGGATCGGCCGCTACGCCCCGGGCCGCTACACCCCCGGCAGGCGTGGTCGGGACGCCGTCCTGCCGGGCGGCGCGGGCTCGTTCAGCCAGGCGCTCACCACGGTGCTCCAGCAGGGTGTGCCGGGCGCACCGGCCGCCGTCGGCCCGCTCGACCTGCAACCGGCCGTCGGCGCACTCCTCGACGGCGGTGGTGGTGGCGGTGGTGGTGGCGGTGTTGGCGCGGCGGGCGGAGGGCCGGGCAACTCCGCGGGGGGCGGGCCCGGTGGTGCCGCCGGTACGCCGGCGAACCACGGTGACGCGCCGGGTGTGCGCCTGCTCGTACCGCCGGAGGGAGGGCGTCTGTTGATGCGCAATCGGGCCGCGGTTCGGGGTGCATTGGCCGGATTGTCGCTTTCCGAAGAACTGTTGGCCCTTCTGTGGCGGGAAAGTGCCCCGACGGATCCGCCTTCCGCGTAAGGTCAGGGGGCCCTGGGTGTTGCCGTGAAGGACCGGTTTGGCGAAGAATCGATGCCCTCGGGGGCAACATCGGTGGGACGGCGGAATTCTTTGGCGGCCACGGGCCACACGCGTGGTCGGCTGCGACGAGGTGGGGCGATGCGGCAGCGCGGAAATGTGTTGCGCCCTGGGGCGGTTGGGGTCGGCGGACTGGTACTGGCGTTGCTGCTGAGCGCCTGCGGGAGCAGCGGTGACGGTGGTTCCGTGGAGCGTCTGGGGACCAGTGCGCCCACGGTCGCGGCGGTGACTCCGGTAACCCCTTCGGGTGGTTCGCCGAACGTCGGTAACGCGCCGACGGACGGACCCGAAGGAGCGGCCGCCCGGGACGCCCTGAGCGCCTATCAGGACTGGTGGCAAGCCCAGGTGGAGGCCTACGGGCGGACGGATTCGGACGGATCGCGACTGGAGACCTTCTCCTCCGGGAAGGCACTCACCGATGCCCTGGTCAATCTCAAACAACTTCACGACGCCAAACTGGTGATGACCGGCGGACCGCGGAATTCGCCGGTGGTGAAGAACCTCGATCTGGCCGCCGATCCGCACACCGCCGTGATCGAGGACTGCCTCGACGTGTCGGGCTGGCACCAGGCCGACGCCACCACGCGCGCGGTTAAGGACCCGCCGAACCGGCTCACCCGGTACCCGGCGACCGTTTCCCTACGACAGTTCGAAACGCGTTGGCTGATCCACGAGTTCAAGCGGGAGGTGCAACGAACATGCTGAAACCGGTACGGCGATTGGTGCTCGGTACGCCCTTGTTCACCGCATTGCTGTTATCCCCCGGAACCGTCGCGGCGGCGGAGCCGACCCCCACCGGGGGTGCCACCCGCTGCGAGGTGAACGTGATCTGCTCGGGAACCGAGGACCCGGGCACCAAGCCGACCCCCGGGGGCGGCGGGGGGGCGGGGGGCACCGGGGGGAGTTCGAGCGGCCCTCAGGTGTGCTCCTGGAACGGGATGCCCCTCGCGTGCAGCGATCCCGAGCTGGGCTGGTTCAGCCCCTCGCGGGGCTGTTACTTCCGGGTGATCAGCCCACAGCCTCCCGCGGGCGATCCGCGCTGGCAGGGGCACGATCCCTCGGAGGGCTCGGTCTACAACGTGACCTGCCTCGACAGTGCGGGCTCGCAGACCCCGGCCCCGGCGGAGTTCGCCGCCCAGGCGCCCGCCGGGCCGCCGCCGGACAACCCGGCCCAGCTGGCCCGTCAGGCCAGGGACCGGATCGCCTTCCCCAAGCCGAAGCCCGTCACCGCCCCCAAGGGCGACTCCGTGGTGGGCGCGCCGGTCTGGCTCTGGCTGGAGGGCTCGCAGCCCCCGGCCCCGGTATCGGTCTCCGGCAACACCCTCACCGTGACGGTCACCCCGCGCCTGGACTGGGTGGAGTGGAAGTTCGGGGACGGGACGAAGGAGCGGTGCGAGGGGAAGGCCGCGGCCGGCACCCCGTACGACCCCAAGTACGGCGCCAACGCCTCGCCCACCTGCGGCCACGTCTTCAAGTCCGGTTCGGGCCGCACGACGGACGGCCTGTTCCACGGGACCGTCACGGCCCACTGGGTCGGTGTGGTCACGGTGACCGGGGGGACCCAGCAGGTCGACCCGATCGAGCTGCCGCTGACCGAGGCCGTCCAGTTCCGGGTGGCCGAGGTGCAGGTCCTCAACTAGCCGGTCCGCAAAAGCCGGTTCTCAACTACCCGGACCTCAACTACCCGGACCTCGACCGGCCGGCCGGACCTCGACCGGCCGGACCGGCACACCGCACAGCAACCCGACGAACGACGCGAGAAAGGCCGAAGCCCGGTGGAGAACCGTACCTTTGCCACGCCGGGGTCCGGCACGTCCGCCACGGCGACCGCGACCGCCGGGTCCGCCTCCGTGGCCGTGCCGGAGCAGGGACGCGGCGCGCCGCACGCCCCCGGGCGGACGCTCGGGGCGCGGCGCCGTCGGCCCGCCGTACTGGCGATGGCGGTGGCCCTGATAGCCGCCGGCGGGCTGGGTGGCGCCGTCCTCTACAACAGCACCGGCCAGCGGGTCGCGGTGCTGGCGCTCGCCCGTGACGTGCAGTGGGGGCAGACGCTGACCGCCGCCGACCTCGTGGTGGTGCGGATCGCCGGCGATCCGGCGCTCACCCCGCTGGCCGCCGCCGACCGGGACAAGGCGGTCGGCATGCGGGCCACCACCGACCTCCACCGCGGCGGGCTGCTCACCAAACGGGACCTGGCCCAGACGCTCGTCCTCGGCCCGGGACAGCTCCTGGTCGGTGTCTCGGTCAAGCGCACCCAGCTGCCGGCCACCAGGCTCCAGCCCGGCATGCCGGTCCTCGTGGTGAACACCGCGGACGGCAACCGGATCGAGTCGCTCTCCGCCACCGTGTACACGGTCGGCCGGGTGGAGGGCGACGGCAGCCAGGTCTTCGACGTGGTGGCCGCCGAGGCGGAGGCCAACCGCCTGGCGGCGTGGGTCGCGAGCGGACGCATCCAGATCGTGGTGGCACCGCGCCCCGCCCCGGGGGCGGCGCCCTCCGCGGCGGGTTCCGCGGCTCCGGGGACCGGAGCGACACCGTCGGGTTCGGCGCCGTCGGGAGCCGCGCCCTCGGGAGCCACGCCGTCCGCGGCCCGGGTCGGGACGCCCGCACCGACGGGCGCGGCGTCCTCGGGGGCCGCGAGCGGTGCGCCGTCCGGGGCGGGTGGGGCCTGAGATGGCGGTCATCGCGGTGGTCGGCGGCCCGGGGGCACCCGGCGCCACCACGACGGCGCTGGCGCTGCTGCTGGCCTGGCCGCTGCGGCCCGGCCGCCGCGTCCTGCTCGTCGAGTGCGATCCGGACGGCGGCGCGGTGCTGGCCGGCGCCCTGGAGGGCCGGGTCGAGGCGGTGTACGGGCTGCGCAACCTCGCCGTCGCCGACCGGCGCGGGCTGCTCGCCCAGGCGCTGTGGGAACAGCTGATCGACCTCTCGCCGGAGGGCAACGCCGAGCGCCTCCTGCTGCCGGGTCTCACCGACCCCACCCAGGCACCCGGGCTCGCCTACACGTGGGAGCCGCTGATGGAGGTGCTGCACGGGCTGGAACCGCAGGGCTACGACGTCCTCCTCGACCTCGGCCGCTCCGGCGCGACCGGCACCAGCGCGGTGCTGGCCCGCCGGGCCGACGTGGTGGCGGCCACCGTGCGCACCACCCTGCGCGGGCTGAGCGCGTCGCGGCCCCGGCTGGCCGCGCTCGCCGAGGACCTCGGCACGGCCGGCACCGGGGCGGACGCGCTGGGCCTGCTGCTGGTCGCGGAGGGGCCGTACTCGGGGGCGGAGGTGTCCCGCGAGTTCGGGCTGCCGGTGCTCGGGGTGCTGCCGCACGCGCAGCGCACCGCCCGGGTGCTCTCGGACGGCGGCGACGTCACCGACCGGCGGTTCGTCCGCTCGGAGCTGATGCGGACGGCGCGTTCGGCGGCGGACGAGCTCCAGCTGACGGTGCGCCGGCGGCGGCAGCGGCTGGCGCCCACCTCCCAGCCGGCCCCACCCGCACAGCTCGCCCCGGGAACGGGGCCCGCCCCGGACCGGGGGCCGGCGGCTGCCGGTCCGTCGGGGACGGCCGGACCGGCGCCGGAGCCGGCCGACGGGCCCGGCTACGCGTACCCGCCGCCGCAGGCACCGCAGCCCGCCCAGCCGTACGGGCCCGTGCCGCCGGTGATCACCACCGGGCCGGTGGCCCCGCTCGCGGGGCTGGCACCGCAGCCGGCCGCTCCCGCGTCCTTCCCGGGGCACGGCGGCACACCCGGGGAGCAGGCGCACCAGACCCAGCAGTACGGCGGCCGGCACTCCGCCCCGCAGTACCCCCAGAACCCCGGCCGGCCCGACGCCGGCCAGCCGCACGGAACGCAGCCGTTCGGAACGCAGCCGCAGGCGACGCAGCCGTACGGGACCCCGGACGACGGGACCCGGAACGGCGCGACGCAGCGGCACGCGACGCAGCCGTACGAGGCCCAGCAGTTCCAGTCCCAGCAGTCCGGCGCCCCGACGTACGGGTCGCCGTCGTCCGGCGCCGCGCAGTACGGCGCCCGGACCGCAGCCCCGCAGCACGCTGCCCCGCCCGCCCCCGGCACGCCGGAGCAGCCGACCGGGCCCGCGCACCAGCCGTACGGCACCGCATCCAGCGACCCCCTCGCCCAGACGGAGGTGCTCCGTGCGCGGTAGCCCCCTGCACCAGCAGCCGGCCACCGACCCCGCCGCGCTGCCCTGGTCGACACCCCTCCCCGGCCCCGTCATGCCCAACCCGGTCACGCCGGGTCCGGTGACCGCAGGCCCGGTGGGGCCCGGCCCGGCCGCCCCGGCGGGTGCCGCGCCCGTGCCGCCGGGAGCCCAGCAGGGCGGCGCCGCGACGGCCACCGCCGTCCCCTCCCAGCTGCCCTCGCTCGACCGGCGCGGCGCCGGCACCCGCCCGGCCGTCGACCCGCAGGTGGCGCGCGAGCTCAAGCGCCAGGTGGCCGCCGAGCTGCACCAGCAGATCCTCCGGCTGACCGCGGGCTCGGGAACCGAACCCGACCGCGCGACCCGCCGCCAGCGCGGTCGCGCGCTGATCGAGGAGGCCGTCGCCCGCTGGTCCGACGCCTACGCGCAGACCCACGGCATCCCGCCCACCCGCGACCAGGACCGTGCGCTCGCCGAGGCCGTCTTCGACCTGCTCTTCCGGGCCGGCCGGCTCCAGCCCTACCTCGACGACCCGGAGATCGAGAACATCCTGATCAACGGCTGCGACGACGTCTGGATCTCCCGGGTCCACCAGCCGCTGCGCCAGGTCCCGCCGGTGGCCGACAGCGACGCCGAACTCGTGGAACTGCTCCAGGACCTGGCCCGCCAGCACGGCGGCGGCGAACGCTCCCTCTCCACCGCCAGCCCGACCCTCGCGCTGCGCCTGGAGGGCGGCATGCGCCTCCAGGCGCTCACCGAGGTCACCCCGCGCCCCTACGTGGCGATCCGTCGGCACCGGGTGGCCTCCGCGACGCTGCCCGAGATGGTCCGGCTCGGCACCCTGGACACCACCCTGGCCTCCTTCCTGGCCTCCGCCATCCGGGCCCGGAAGAACGTGATGATCACCGGGACCCAGGGCGTCGGCAAGACCAGCCTGCTGCGCGCGATGGCCGCGGAGATCCCGCCCGACGAGCGGATCGGCACCCTGGAGTCGGAGTTCGAACTCTGGCTGCACACCCTCGGCCACCTGCGCCAGGTCGTGCCGATGGAGGCCCGGGAGGGCAACGGCGAACGCGTCGAGGGCCGTTCGGCCGGCGAGCTGACCATCGGCGACCTGATCCCGGCCGCGCTGCGGATGACCCTCTCCCGGATCATCGTCGGCGAGGTCCGCTCCGGCGAGGTCGTCCCGATGCTGCGGGTGATGACCAACGGCGAGGGCGGCTCGATGTGCACCCTGCACGCCCGCGGCCCGCACATGGTGGTCGACCGCATCGCCGAACTCTGCCTGGAGTACGGCTCGCACATGACCGACGCGCTCGCCTACCGGCTCACCGCCAACGCGGTCGACCTCATCGTGCACGTGGCGATGGTCGACGAGACGCCGGTCGGCGGACGCCGGCACCGGTTCGTCTCGCACGTCCTGGAGGTGACCGGTCTCGGCGAGAGCGGCCGGCCCGCGCTGAACACCGTGTTCGGCCCGCGCCCCGAGCTCGGCGAGCCGCGCGCCGTCCCGCACACCCCGCCGCAGTGCCTGGACGACCTGCGCCGGGCAGGCTTCGACGCGTCGCTGCTCGGCTCCCGGTACGGCAGTTGGGCCGCACCGCTCCAGCTCCGGATCGGCGGTGGCGCCCGATGATGCCGCTCTTCGTGCTCTGCGGCCTGCTCGTCATGGGCGGCCTGGTCGCCCTGGTGGCCTGGGCCCGCGGCAGCGACCCGGCGGCCGAACCGGACGGGGACCGCGAGACCTCCAACCCGCTCGGCGGCCGGCTGCACGTCTTCTGGTACGGCGCGCCCGGCACCGCCTCGGGGCGGATCGTCCGGCTGCGCCGGATCCAGCTGCCGCTCGCGCTGGCCGGCGCGCCGCTCGGCTGGCTGTTCACCGGCATCCCGCTGACCGCGCTGCTCGTCCCGCTGGCGGTCTTCGGCCTGCCCTGGCTGTTCGACACCACCCGTTCGGACACCGACCGGATCGAGCGGCTGGAGGCGCTCTCCGAGTGGACCCAGCGGATCGCCGACGTGCTGCTGCTCGGTGTCGGCCTCAACCAGGCCATCGTCACCAGCCGCCGCACCGCGCCCGCCGCGATCGAGGGGGAGGTCGGTGAGCTGGCCGCCCGGCTGCAGGCCCGCTGGCGGCCCGAGGAGGCGCTGCGCGCCTTCGCCGACAGCATGGCCGACGCCACCGCCGACAAGGTGCTCGCCGCGTTGCTGCTGCGCTCCGGGGACAGCGGGCCCGGGCTGGCCCGGGCGCTCTCCGACATGGCCGAATCGGTGCGCGAGGAGGTCCGCCAGCGCCGCACCATCGAGGCCGACCGGGCCAAGCACCGCACCACCATCCGCTGGCTGGTCGGCATCATCGTGCTGGTCGTCACCATCGGTTCGTTCAACACCGAGTACACCCGCCCGTACAGCACGGTGCTCGGCCAGAGCGTCCTCGCCGTGGTGGCCGCGCTGTTCGTGGCGGTGATCGCCTGGATGCGGGCGCTGGCCTCGCATCCACCGGTCCCGCGCCTGCTGGAGCTGGACCGGCGCAGCCGGACCGGCCGGGCCGCGCGGCGTGCTGACGCACCCGAGGGCGGTGCGGGCGGCCGGGCCGCCGAAGGGCCCGGTGGCCCGGGTGGCGCCGCGACCGGCGGTGCTGCGACCGGCGGTGCCGACGTCGGCGCCCGGCTGTTCGGGGAGGCACGATGATCTCCCCGTGGTCCGTGCTGGCCGGCGCCGCGGCGGCCGGCGGCATCGCCCTGCTGATCGCCGAGCTCCGCCCTGCCCCGCCCGACCTGGGCCAGGCGCTGGACCGGTTGCACCGCACCCCCGCCGACCGGACCCCCGACCCGGAGGAACGGCCGCGCTGGTTCGACCGGATCGGCGAGCGCTCGATCAGCCTGCGCGGGGTGCGCATCCCCGAACGCGACCTGGCGCTGATCGGCCGTACCCCGGCCCGGTTCATGGCGCACAAGCTGATGTTCGCCCTGATCGGCCTCGTCCTGCCGCCCTACCTGGTGGTGGCGGCGATGCTGCTCGACATGAGCCTGCCGTTCGTGCTCCCGCTGCTGGTCGGCCCGCTGCTGGCCGGGCTGTTCTGGTTCCTCCCGGACGCCATCGTGCGCGGCGAGGCGAAGGAGGCCCGCGTCGAGTACCTCCACGGCGTCGCCGCCTACCTGGAGCTGGTGGCGATGGAACGGGCCGCCGACCTCGGTCCGGCGGAGGCGCTGCGGCGGGCCGCCGCGGTCGGCCGGGGCGCGGTGTTCCGGCGGATCAGGGACGCACTGGACCGCGCGGCCACCGACCGGCTGCCGCCCTGGGCCGGACTGGACGCGCTGGCGGTCGAGTTGGGGCTGACGCCGCTGCAGGACGTGGCCGACATCATGCGGATCTCCGGCACCGACGGCGCGGCCGTCTACGACACACTGCGGGCCCGGGCCAAGGGCCTGCGGGGCGAACTGCTCGCCGAGGACCTCGCCCGGGCCAACTCCGACAGCGAGCGGATGGTCGCTCCGGGGGCCGCGCTGACCCTGCTGATGACCGTGCTGATCATCTATCCCGCGTTGCACAAGATGCTCAACTGAGGTACCCCTCGCGGAGGTCAGCAACCTCCGTCACCACGACGCACCCTGGGAGAAACTGATGAACACCCACCTCACGTACCTGGTGGCCCGATTGGCGGGGCCGACCCTCCTGCCGGTCCGGTTCGCCCTGCTGCTGTTCCACTTCCGGATGGGCCGCGCGAAGGCGGCCCGTGCGCGTGGTGACCGGGGCGCCATCAGCATCGAACTGGCGCTCGCCGTCATCGCGCTGGTGTTCGTCGCGGGCCTCGTCGCGACCGCGCTCTACAGCCTGAACAAGAAGGTCGTCGACAAGGTCAACGAGGACCCGAACCTGCCCGGGAGCGGCGCCACCCCGTGATGAGAGGTCGTCGTCTCCGCCGTTCCGACCGAGGGTCGTTGAGCCTGGGCCTGGCCATCGTCTTCCCGGTCGTGCTGATCCTGATCCTGTCCGTCGCGCAGACGGGCCTGTGGTGGTACTACCGCCAACTCGCCCTCACCGCTGCCCGCGAGGGCGTCGACGCGGGCCGCGTCCAGGGCAATCGGAGCGACGAGCTGAAGAACGAGGCGGCGCGGAAGCAGGCCGAGGCGTTCCTCGGCCGCCAGGGCAGCGAGGACCACGCGATCAGCACCGACGGCAGCACGCCGGTGCTGATCCGGGTCACGGTGGAGGTGACGGCGCCCGTGGTCATCCCCTTCGTCACGCGGCCGACCGTGACCCAGCGCGCCGAGGCGCCGCGCGAGCGGTTCGTCCCGCCGCAGGTGGTGGGACCGTGAGCGGGCGGTTCCGGTGGCGGACCGGGAAGTCGGCGGACCGGCCGTCCGGGTGGGCGGTCGGACGGGCGCGCGGGTTCGCCGCGGCCCGGTCCGCCCGGTCGCCGTTCGGCCGGGACGGCGGCGGTTTCGCGGTCGAGGCCGCGATCGTCGCGCCCGCCGTGGTGGGACTGATCCTGGTCACCGTCGCGGCCGGCCGGGTGCAGACCGCCGCCGGCACGGTGGAGGCCGCGGCCCGCTCGGCCGCCCGGACCGCCTCGCTGGCGCGTGGCGTCGACGCGATGGACGCGGCGGCGAAGAAGTCCGCCGTGGAGGCGATGGAGCAGCAGGGCGTGCACTGCGCGAGCAGCAGGGTCACCGTGGCGCACGGGGAACTGGTCAGTCACGGGACCACCATGGCGACGGTCACGGTGTCGGTCCGGTGCGAGGTCGGACTGTCCGACCTGCTCGGCGGGCCGAATCTGAACGGGCCGGTGTCGAAGACGCTCACCGGCAGCTTCGTCTCGGTCGTGGACCGCTACCGGGGCGGGTGAACGGGCGTGCGCCGGAGCGAACGGGGCGGGCCGGAGCCCTCCCCGGACAGGGATGTGTCGGGCCGTGGGGCGGGCGGTGGCGAGGTCGTGACGACGAGGTACCCGGACGGGGATTGGGGACGCCCCGGGCGGGGGAAACGCAAGCGGAGAGCGCCCGGGGGAGGGTGGACGGGCATGTCGGGAGGGGGCGCCATGGCGCGCGGACGCGGGGCACCTCGATTCCGTGCCCGTTCGGACCGGGGCACGCTCTCGATCTTCGTCGCGATCTGCTCGGCGTTCGTCGCCGTGGTCATCGCCCTCATCATCGACGCCGGCGGCAAGCTGCGCGTCGCGGAGAACACCGACGCCTACGCGCAGGAAGCCGCCCGGGTGGCAGGCCAACAGCTCGACGAGGCCGCGCTGTTGCGCGGCGAGGGGTACCGGGTGAAGCGGGAGTACGCCGAGGAGGCCGCCAACAGCTACCTCGCGCTGTACGGTCTGGCCGCGAAGTTCGTGGAGTTCTCGCCTGACGGGGCGGCCGTCACCATCACGGTGGAGACCGAGTACCGGCCCGTCCTGCTGACCCAACTCGCCAACAGGAAGATCACGGGCAAGGGAAGCGCAGCCCTCGTCCACGGAGTCAAGGAAGCGGAGACCGACTGATGGCCGCGCCACGCGCCAAGGACCAGACCCGTGCCGGGCGTCCGGCCCGGGGTGTGCCCGCCACTCCCGCGTCCGGCCGGCGGCCGTCGTCGCGGCCGTCGCACCGCGGCGGCAGCGGCGGCCGCCGGGGCCGGGGCGGCGCCGTGCTCGCCGCGATCGCGGCCCTGATCACCCTGCTGGGACTGCTGCTCGGCGTCCCGGCGCTGCTGCTCTACGGCACCCGCGCGGTCGCCGACATGGGCCCGCTCGCACCGGACGGCCTCGGCGCGCTGCTGACCAGCCCCGACGACGGGCAGCTGTTCCTCTGGCTGCTGGTCGTGGTCGGCTGGGTCGGCTGGGCCTGTTTCGCGCTCTCCGTCCTGCTGGAGATCCCGGCCCAGCTCCGCGGCCGGGTGGCCCGGCGGATCCCGGCGTTCGGCTGGAGCCAGCGCGCCGCCGCCGGCCTGGTCGGTGCGGTGATCGCGCTGGTGCCGGTGGCCGGTTCGGCGTTCGCCGCCACCCCCGAGCGCCCCCAGGTGGCGACCGCGTCCGTCCAGGCGGGCGCCGCGGCGCAGCGGGCCGCGCTGCCCGCCGCGCAGGCCGCACCCTCCCTCGCCCCCGCCGCCGACCAGCAGTCCACCTACACGGTGCGGGACAGCAGGCCGGCCGACAGCCTCTGGTCCATCGCGGAGCGCCAGCTCGGTTCGGGCGAGCGCTGGACGGAGATCGCCAAGCTCAACGACGGCCGGGTGATGGACGATTCGGGCAACCGCTTCGACGCGGACCGGCCGATCCACCCCGGCTGGGCACTGGTGATGCCGGGCGACGCCAAGCCGGACGAGGCCGGGACCCCGGCTCCGGCTCCGGCTCCGGCGCCCGCGACCGGCACGACGCAGGCGGGTACGCCCGCGAGCGGCGCCCAGGGCACCGGCACCGTCACGGTGAAGCCCGGGGACAGCCTGTCGGTCATCGCCGAGCGCGAGCTGGGCGACGCCGAGGCCTGGCCGAAGCTGTTCGACGCGAACAAGGGCGTCCAGGCACCGGACGGGGAGCGACTCACCGACCCGGACGTGGTGGTGCCCGGGATGGTGCTCAGCCTGCCCGGCGCGGCGACGCCCGCCCCGGCCCCCGCCCCGGCGCCCGAGCCCGCCCCCGCCCCGGCACCCGCGCCGGCGGCGGAACCGGCCCCGGCCCCGGTCCCTCCGCCGCCCGCACCGAGCACCCAGGTGCCGGCACCGGCACCCGCCACCCAGGCGCCCGCCCAGACCCCCGCTCCCGCACAGGCCCCGGCGCCCGGGCAGACCCCGGCCCAGACGCCCGCCGCGCACGCCGAGGACGCCCCGAGCGACGACTACACCGTCGCCCTCGCCGCCTCCACCGTCGGCGTGCTGCTGGCGGCCGTCATGGTCGGCGCCGTCGCCCGCAAGCGCGGCACCCAGCTCCGGGGGCGGCGGCCCCGGCACCGCATCGCCCTGCCCACCGCCCCCGCCGCCGCCTTCGAGGCCGAACTGAAGGCCCGCCAGGACGAGGCCGGTCTCGACCTGCTCGACCGCGCCCTGCGCAGCATGGCCCGCAACACCGTCCGCGGCGGCAAGCGGCTGCCCGCCGTCGTCGCCGCCCGGATCACCCCCGGCCGGACGATCGAGCTGCACCTCTCCGGCGCGGCCGCCCCGATCGCCCCGTTCCGCGCCGCCCACGCCCCTGACATCTGGTGGTGCGCGGCCGACTCGGACGGGCTGCTCTCACGCGCCCAGGCCCGCAAGACCGCCGCCCCCTACCCGGCCCTGGTCACCCTGGGCTCCTCGCCCGACGGCTCGGTGATCCTCGCCGACCTGGAGACCGTCCGGCTGCTCCACCTCTCCGGCCACCCGGACGACGCCCGCGACGTCCTGCGCACCCTCGCCCTCGAACTCGCCCACAGCCCGCTCGCCGACCGCCTCCACCTGCACCTCGTCGACCTCGCGGAGGAGATTCCGATCAGCGGCCCGGCCGCCGAGCGGATCCACCGTCACCCCACCCTGGAGGCCGCGCTCGCCGCCCTCGGCCCGCGCACCGCCAAGGCCCGGGCCACCCTGGTCGCCGCCGAGGCCACCAGCCCCCGGGAGGCCCGCAGCCGCGGCCAGGCCGACGAGTCGTGGACCCCCGAGATCGTGCTCTGCGGCCACCAGCCGG
The DNA here is from genome assembly GCF_036290945.1 of Streptomyces sp. BE303. Taxonomy (NCBI): domain Bacteria; kingdom Bacillati; phylum Actinomycetota; class Actinomycetes; order Kitasatosporales; family Streptomycetaceae; genus Streptomyces; species Streptomyces sp. BE303. The sequence goes on along the minus strand of NZ_JAQYWZ010000540.1, from coordinate 144,176 downwards.
GCGGGGACGTCCCGGCCGAGCTCGGCCGGCTCCTCGACGGCCGCCCGCGGACGTGCGTCGCCGTGGTCACCCGGGCGCCCGAGCGCGGCACCGGCCCGGTCGCCCGCTGGACCCTGCCGGCCATCGGACAGGCCACCATCCCCGGCCTGCACCTCACCCTGGAACTGCAGCGCCTGACCACCGGCCAGTACGAGCAGGTCGCCGAGCTGCTCCGGGCCGCCGACGACCAGACCCAGCACCCCGCTCCCGCCTGGACCCTGGACGGCCCCGGCCTCGACGACCTCGAACCGGCCGAACTCCCGCCCGTACCGGTCCTGGTCGGCGTGGGGGCGTCGGGCGGTCCCTCCGGCGGATTCCTGATGGGATCGCCGGACGAGCCCGACCTCGGCGACGGCACGGGCGGTGACGCCCCCGAGGCGGCCGGCCCGCGCCTGCTCGCCCGCGTGATCGGCACGGGCGCCAGCCCGTTCGCGGGTACCGACCCGGCGGCGCCCGCCGCGGCCAACGGGTCGGCCGGTGGGTCGGCCAACGGCGCCTCCGCCGGGTCCACCGTCTCCGCCGTGCCCGCTCTGCCGGCCGCCCCGGCCGTGGCCGTCCCGCCGTCCGCGGCGGTGGCCGTCGTCCCCGGTCCGCGGCACCTCGTCAACGGCCTCGGGCGACAGGCCGCCACACCCGCCGCCCCGGCGGGCCCGGCCGCCGGCTTCCCCGTCGGCCCGGACACCGGCACGACGTCCGGGGGAGAGGACACCACCCAGAACCTCCGGGTGCCCGATGGGACCGGGACGCCCACCGGTGCGGTCGCGCCCGTCCAGCCGGTCACGCCGGTCACGCCGGCACCCGCCCCGGCCGGGAAGCCGGTGCCCGCCCCCGAGCCGCTGCCGACGCACGACCCGGCGCCCGCGCCCACCGGTGCCGATCCGCGGCTCCCCGCCCGCCCGGAGCCGTCCCCCGGGTCGCCCGTGCCGTCGGTGGCCCCCGTCACGGAACCCGGACCGACGGCCGTCGCCCCGGTGGCCCGCACCACCCCCGGCCGCAGCGACAGCGACGACCTGCTCGCCATCCTGCGATCCCCGGAGGCCCACGCCACCCGGACCGCGCCCCGGATCCGTCTGCTCGGCCCGGTCGACGTGGCCGGCACCGGCGGCCCGGCCGAACCCGCCACCGTCCTGCGGCTCACCGAACTCGCCGTCTACCTGGCCCTGCGCCCCGGCGCCGACCACCACGCCCTCGACCACGACCTGCACCCCGGCGCGGCCCACCTCGACCCGCACCCCACCGCGGCCGACGCCCGGAGTCCGCTGCCCGAGAAGCTCGCCGACCTGGCCTCCTGGTTCGGCTCCTCCTCGGACGGCCGGTCCTTCCTGGTCACCGACTCCTCCGACGGCTACGCCTTCGCCCCCGCCGTCACCTGCGACTGGGACGAGTTCCGCGGCCTCTACCGGCGCGGCATGCGCAGCACCAGTGCCACCGCCGACGCCGCCCTCGCCCACGCCCTCGCCCTGGTCCGGGGCGCCCCGTTCGCGGAGGCACCGCCCGCCGCGTTCGGCTGGGCCGAGTCCGAACGGCAGGACATGATCGCCGCGATCGTCGACACCGCCCACGAACTCGCCGCCCGCCGCCTCCAGTACGGCGACCACCGCAGCGCCGAGGCCGCCGTCTTCCGCGGCCTCGCCGTCGCCCCGGACGTCGAACTCCTGCACCGCGACCTCTTCTACGCCTACGCCTCGGCCGGTGCCCGCGACCAACTGCTGCGCGCCGTCAACCGCCTGGACGCGCTCAGCCGCCGCACCGGCCGGGACCTGGACGCCGACACGGTGGCCCTGCTGCGCGACCTCCTCGCCGGCTCCTGAGCCGGTGGCCGGGCAGCCCACGACCCCGTGGGCACGGCCGGCGGACCGGCCTTCCGCCCCTGGACGGTACGGGTGCTCCGTACCGTCCAGGGCATGACGGTACGGAGCCCGGTGAAGGGCGTCGTCGAACGCGGGGGAACCGCGGCACCGCTCCCGGTCGAGGCCGATGACGGCTATGCCTTCGAGCTGGACCGGTCGCTGTTCCTGGCGGCCGGGGACCGGATCGGATGCGAGGGCACCGGGCTCACCGCCGTCCGCGCCGACGGCCGACGGATCCGGCCCGCCGGCTCCTGGTCCACCCGCTGCAGGATCGGACGGCGCCGAGCCGTAGTGGCTTCCGGCTGAAGGCTGCGACCGTGAGCCGGTCACCGTGCGACTGCACCAACGTGCCCGCGTCGCCCGGATTCCGACGTGTCCGCAGGAGCCGGTGCGCACGGAGCTCCGGACCCTGGACGAGCGGGGGCCCGGACCGCCGGGACCTCGCCACGCCGCGGGCGGTCGGCCGAGGGCGGGCCGGACGTGTGCCCGAGGTGTGTCCGACCGGCGTCGATCGCCGACCCGGCCTGGCTCGGGTGTGCCGGGATCTCGTAGGGTGGCGCAATCGGGTGTGGTGGAAGTCGCCACGCGGGGCAAGGCAGCGACGCCGCTGAGCGGCGGGGCAGGGCGGGTGACCTGGAGATGGCGGAGACGACGGCGGTCCCCGGAGGTCCGGACCCGGCGCCGGACGCGGGCCCCCAGGACGACCTGCCGCCATGGCTCCCGCGCAACGCGTACGAGGACCATCCGCCCGGTCCCGCCGCGCTGTACGAGCCACCGGTCGACGCACCCGCACCCGGCCCGGCCGCGCTCTACGAGCCGCCGACGGCCGCACCTGCGGCCGTCCCCGTGACGGCGCCCGAGCCGCCGGTGCCGTCCACCGGATGGACCGTCACCGGCCTGCCGGCCATGGGCGGTGCGGCGGGAGCCGACGGCGCAGCGGGCGCAGGCACGGCCCCGCCGCCGCCCTCGGCGACCCCGCCGCCGTTCGCCGGGCCCGGAGCCACCCCCGCGCAGGGCGTTCCGGCGCAGGGTGTGCCGGCGCAGGGTGTGCCCGGCGCCGGAGTGCTGCCCGGCCCCGGCAGCCTGGGCGCCGCGCCGCGCGGGCGGATCCTGGTCGTCGAGGGCGGCTACGGCAGCTCCGGCCGCCGTACCTGGGGGCGCGGCGGAACCGCGCAGGCCCCGGTCCTCTCCGCGATGCTCGCCGCAGTCAGCCCCCAGGTGCTGCTCGCCGCCGATGCCGTCGACGCCGTCCACCTCCCCGCCGCCAGTGACCCCCACACCGTCCTCGCCCATCTGCGGGCCGCGGCCCGCCACCCCGGACCGCTCCTCGTCCACCTGGGCGGCCACCTGCTCGCCGACCGGCGCAACGGCCAACTCCACCTCACCCTGCGGGACTCCAAGCCCGGCAGCGTGCGGCAGGACGGCCTCCCCTGGCAGGCGGTCGCGGCCGAGCTGCGCCACCGCCCGACCGACTGGCAGACCCTGGTCATCGCCGACCTGAGCGCCGATCAGAGTGCGTGGCCCTTCCTCCAGGGCGCCGTCTCGCCGCTCGCCGAGGGCATGCCGCTCTGGGCGGTGGTCAGCCCCGACCCCGAGCAGATCGGCACCTTCACCCGTGCGCTGATCGAGGCCCTGCACGGCGGTCGCCCCGGTGCCGAGGCCGTCCTCGCCCCCGAGCAGCTGCGCCAGCAGGTCTACTCGGTGCTCCGCCCGGACGTCGTCATCGTGGCCACCCACGCGCCCGACCGGCCGTTCTTCCGCAACACCGCGCGCCGCGGCGACGGTTCCGCCGCGGACCCCGTCCTGTACGAGGGGGCGAGCCCGGCCGCCGTGCTGCCCCGCCCGGCCGCCCCGGAGGAGGTGCCCTGGGACGACCTGCCGCAGGACGCCGTGCCACAGGACACCCCGCCGCAGGACGCCGCGCCTCAGGACACCCCGGTGCAGGACGCCCCGCCGCAGGACGCCGTGCCGCGGCCCCGGCGCGCCGTCACCCTGGACAAGCCGGCGGCGGCCCTCGAACCGTCAGGCTCCGCGCCCCTTCCCGCTCCCGCCGTCGCCGCGGCGGAGCCCGACGGCCGGGTGGGCCTGCTCAAGGCCGAGGTGCCGCCCACCCCGCCGCCCGCGCCCCGTCCCGTCGACCTGCTGAAGCCCTACGCCTGGCAACCGCCGACCGTCGACACCGTGGTGGCGGAGGAGGCCCCGGCGGCGGACGAGGTGCCGGTGACCGACGCGCTTCCGTCCGACGCGGCTCCGGTCGGCGCCAGGCCCGGGGACGCCGCCGACGAGCCCCAGACCGAGCCCCAGACCGAGGCCGAGGCCGAGGCCGAGCCAGAGGCCGAAACCGAAACGGGGGCCGTGCCGACGCCCGACCCCTTCCAGTCCCGCGCCGACTACCGGGAGGTGATCGGCCGCATCGTCCGCAGTGCCGAGGCGGGGGACCACGCGGCCGCCACCGACCTGGCCTTCGCCCTCGAACTGGAGGCGATCGGCGAACACGGCTCCGTCTCCGCGCCGGTGCTGCAGGTCCGCCAGGTCCGCGCCCACATCTGCCGCCTCGCCGGGCGGACCGTCGAGGCGGCGGACATCTACCGCGAGGTGGCCCTCACCCTGCTCCGTGCCCAGGGGCCGGACCACCCCGAGACCCAGCAGGCCGCGACCAACGCGGAAGCCTGCTGGCGCGCGATCCCGGACCGCGCCGAGGCCCTTCGGATCGCCCCCGAGATCATCGAACTGCGGGCCTACCTCCCCGGCCCCGACGGCCGGAAGCTCCGTGCCGCCGAGCGCCACCTGGCCCACCTCGCCGCCGCTCAGCCCGACCGCGTCTGACGGGTGCCGCCGGCGTTCCGCGACGCCCCGTCCGGGCGTCGCGGAACGCCGGCAGGCCACCGGGGCGGGACCGTCCGCCGGTGTTGTCCGAGGCCACCGCTACGGTCCTGCTCATGGAACAGGAACGTGCCGAGCACGTGGACCCGCTGCCCGACCGGGTCGGCCACGTGGCCGGCGTCGAGTCGCTCACGCTGGACGGCCACCGCTACTACTTCGGCTTCGACCACCGGAGCGACCTGGTCGTCTCGCCGCTGGTCGACGACCCGGGCACGATGGCGGCCTTCGCGGCCGAGCACATGCGGCAGACCGACGGCCGGCACGACGAGGCCTTCTGGGCGGAGCTCGTCGCCCACGCGGTCGAGACGTCGGCGCTGGTGCCGGAGGACACGGACCGGGAGTTCACCACGGCGGGTCTGCGCGCCGGCCTGCCCGACCCGGGGAGTCACCTGCTCTGTCTGCTGGGCGCGACGGGCGAGTGGGACGACGCGTCCACCCTGTCGCCGGAGGTTCAGCGGGCCTGCGCACGGCTGGGGTTCGACGAGGACGACGTCGCCGAGGCGCTGGACGCATGTCTGCGGGCCGTCCTGGAGGACGGCGCGGGCGGCCGGCCCGACGAGTGGGCGGTCGTGCGCGGCGTCCTCACGTCCGCGCTGAGGGACCTGCCCGGCAACTGGGCCCTGCTCTTCTCCCCGCTGGCAGAGGCCGTCGCCGGTCACGCCTGGGCGCCGGGTCACGCCTGAGCGCCCGGTCACGCCGCAGGGGGCGGCGGCCGGGAACGCCGTGGCCGTCCCGGGTGAGGGGGGCGCCCACCCGGGACGGCCGTCCGCCGCAGGGCCGGAGCCCGGGCGCGCCCGTCAGCGCGCTCCGCCGTTGACGTACAGGGTCTGCCCGCTGACGTAGGAGGCGTCCTCGCTCGCCAGGAACGCGACCACCGAGGCGACCTCCTCGGGCTGCCCGACCCGCCGGAGCGGCGTCCGGGCGGCCACCTCCGTCCGGTGGTCCTCCGCCGTGGCGCCGACCCGCTCGGCGGTGGCGGCGGTCATCGGGGTCGCGATGTAGCCGGGGGCGACGGCGTTGACGTTGATGTTGAACGGGCCCAGCTCGATCGCCAGGGTCGCGGTCAGGCCCTGGATCCCGGCCTTGGCGGCGGCGTAGTTGGCCTGGCCGCGGTTGCCGAGGGCGGAGCGCGAACTGAGCGAGACGATCTTGCCGTACTTCTGCGCCACCATGTACTTCTGGGCGACGTGGCTGCAGTTGTAGGCGCTGGTGAGGTTGACCGTCAGCACCGCGTCCCAGTCGGCCCTGGGCATCTTGAAGAAGAGGTTGTCCCGGGTGATCCCGGCGTTGTTCACCAGGATGTGCAGGCCGCCGAGATCCTGCGCCACCTGCGCGAAGACCGCCTCGACGGCGTCGTAGTCGGCCACGTCGCAGCCGTACGCCCGGGCGGTGCCGCCCTTGGCGGTGATCTCCTTGACCGTGCCGGCCGCCCGCCCGGCGTCGAGGTCGACCACGGCGACCGCCGCGCCCTCCGTGGCCAGCAGCCGGGCGGTGGCCGCTCCGATGCCCTGCGCCGCGCCGGTGACGACGGCGACCTTGCCTGCAAAACGAGTCACAACGGTTCCTTCGGTAGCTCTTCGGGAGGGGGTCGGGAAGCCGGCGGACGGGGTGCCGACAGCTTCCCGTCGTCTGTCGTCAGTCGTCAGTTGTCAGGCGTCATTCGCCCGTCGTCAGGCGCCAGGCGCAGGGTCGTCCGAGTCCGCGCGGCAGGCCGTCAGGCCGACTCGACGAGGACCGCCGTCCCCTGGCCGACGCCCACGCACATGGCCGCGAGCCCGCGGCGCCCGCCGGTGCGGCGCATCCGGTGCAGCAGGGTGGTGAGGATGCGGGCGCCGGAGCCGCCGAGCGGATGGCCGAGCGCGATGGCGCCGCCGGTCGGGTTGACCAGCTCCGGGTCGAGGCCCAACTGGTCGACCGAGGCCAGGACCTGGGCCGCGAAGGCCTCGTTCAGCTCGGCCTCCTCGATCTCGCCGAGCGACCAGCCGGCCCGGGCGAGTGCCTTGCGGGTGGCGGGCACCGGGCCGATGCCCATGACGTCCGGGTGCACGCCGGCCGAGGCGCCGGCCACGTACCGGCCGAGCGGCCGGAGGCCGAACTCGTGCAGCGCCTCCTCGCTGACCAGGACGAGCCCGGCCGCGCCGTCGTTCATCGGCGAGGCGTTGCCCGCCGTCACCGTGCCCTCGGGGCGGAAGGCGGGCTTGAGCCGGGCGAGCTTCTCCGGACCGGTGTCCTCGCGGATCGACTCGTCCGCATCGACGATCACCCCGTCCGGCCGCTCGACCGGGATCAGCTCGGCGTCGAAGTGCCCGTCCTTACGGGCGGCGGCGGCCCGTCGGTGGCTGCGGAGCGCGAAGGCGTCCTGGCGCTCACGGCTGATGCCGTAGCGGGTGGCGACCTCCTCGGCGGTCTCGCCCATCGACAGCACACCGTGCAGTTCGGGCATCCGCGGGTTGGTGAGCCGCCAGCCGAGCCGGGTGTCGTAGGTCTCGATCCGGTGCGGCAGCGCCTCGTCGGGGCGGGGGAGGACGAACGGTGCCCGGGTCATCGACTCGCAGCCGCCGGCCAGCACGACGTCCGCCTCGCCGGAGCCGATCGCCCGGGCGGCCATGGTGACCGCCTCCAGGCCGGAGGCGCAGAGCCGGTTGACGGTGGCGCCGGGGACGCTGTCCGGCAGGCCGGCGAGCAGCACGGCCATCCGGGCGGCGTTCCGGTTGTCCTCGCCGGCCTGGTTGGCGGCGCCCCAGTAGACGTCGTCGATCCGGGCCGGGTCGAGGGCGGGCAGATCGGCGAGCAGGGCGCGCAGCACGGTCGCCGAGAGGTCGTCGGGGCGGACCGTGGCGAGCGCTCCGCGCAGCCGGCCGATGGGTGTGCGGCGGGCGGCGGCGAAGTAGACAGGACGCACGACGTCGGGCTCCTTGTCGGGAGGGAGGGGGCAGCCGGCCGGAGTGGTCGTCAGGCCGGGAGGTGTGGTCGGAGGGATCGGGTCGGAGGGATCGGGCCGGAGGGGCGGTCAGAAGGCGTTGACGCCGGTGAGCGCGCGGCCGATGAGCAGTTGGTGGATCTGACTGGTGCCCTCGTAGAGGGTCATCACCCGGGCGTCGCGCAGGTACTTGCCGACGGGGTACTCGTCGATGAACCCGTAGCCCCCGAAGACCTGGAGCGCGTTGTTGGCGGCCCGGACGGCGGCCTCACTGGCGAAGAGCTTGGCGACGGAGGACTCGGTGGCGAACGGCAGGCCGCGGTCGATGTGGTCGGCGACCTTCCAGGTGAGCAGCCTGGCGGCCTCGACGTCCACGGCGATGCCGGCGAGCAGCTGCTGCACCAGCTGGTGGGAGGCGATCGGCGCACCGAACTGCTCGCGTTCGCCCGCGTACCGGACGGCGGCGTCCAGGCAGGCCCGGGCGATGCCGACGCAGCCGGCGGCGACCGACATGCGTCCCTTGGCGAGCGCGGCCATGGCGACGGTGAAGCCCTTGCCGGTCTCGCCGAGCCGGGCGCTGTCGGGCACCCGGACGGCGTCGAAGGCCAGTTCCGCGGTGGTCTGGCCGCGCAGGCCGAGCTTGCCGTGGATCTCGGTGCGGGTGAAGCCGGGCAGGTCGGTGGGGACGAGGAAGGCGGTGATGCCCCGGTGTCCCCGCCGGTCGGGGTCGTCGCCGCCGGTGCGGGCGAAGACGAGGGCGACGTCGGCCCAGGTTCCGTTGGTGATGAACATCTTGGCGCCGCTGATCAGCCAGTCGTCGCCGTCGCGGACGGCACGGGTGGTGAGGTTGGCGGCGTCCGAGCCGGTGCCGGGTTCGGTGAGGGCGAAGCAGCCGAGCGCCTCGCCGGCGGTGAGCCGGGGCAGCCAGTGCCGCTTCTGTTCCTCGGTTCCGAAGGAGTTGATCGACTTGCCGACCAGGCCGAGCGAGACCGAGACGATGCCGCGTACGGCGGAGTCGCCGCGGCCCAGTTCCTCCAGGACCAGGCAGTAGGCGAGGTGGTCGCCGCCGCTGCCCCCGTACTCCTCCGGGAGGGTCAGGCCGAGGAAGCCGAGCGCGCCGAGTCTGGCGATGATCGCGCGGTCGACGGACTCGGCGCGGTCCCACGCGGCGGCGTGCGGCGCGATCTCGCGGTCGGTGAAGGAGGCCGCGAGGTCGCGGACGGCGGCCTGCTCCTCGGTGAGCTCCAGGTTCATGGCGACCCCGATAAACTAGCGCTGCAAGTTTTACGAGGGGACTGTAGCCCCGACCGGGCGCGCTGGGAAGGGGCACCTGCCAGAATCGGTCCCCACACCCACCCGACCGGAGGAACCGCGCCGATGGCCCGCCCCCGAACCCCGCTGCTCAGCCGCGAGCGCATCGTCGCCGCCGCTCTGCGGCTGGTCGACGAGGAGGGGCTGGCCGCCCTCTCGACCCGCCGCCTGGCCACCGAGCTGTCCGTGAGCGGGCCGTCCCTCTACAACCACTTCGCCACCAAGGACGAGTTGCTGGACGCGGTGGTGGACGGGGTCATCGGCGAGGTCGACCTGTCGATGTTCGGCGCGGGTGCGCCCTGGCCGGAGGCGCTGCGCGACTGGGCCCGCTCCTACCGCGCCGCGCTGGCCGCCCACCCCCACATCGTCCCCGTGCTCGCCCAGGGCCCCGGGCGCCGGCCGAACGCGCTGCGACTGGCCGACGCCGTCTTCGGGTGCCTGGTCGAGGCGGGCTGGCCGCGCGGGCAGGCGACCCGGATCGGCGCGCTGATGCGGTACTTCGTCACCGGCTCGGCGCTGGCCTCGTTCGCGGCCGGGTTCCCCGAGGACGCCGGGCTGTACGACGCCGCCGACTACCCGCACCTCGGCGAGGCCCACCGGCTGGCCGAGCACCGGACGGCGATCGACGAGGGCGCCTTCGAGACCGGCCTGGAGGCGCTGCTCGACGGGCTCGCCCTGCGCTACGAGCGCGGTCCGGCCGCCGCGGGCGCTACGGGCGGACCGGGTGCGGCCGGTCGCCCGGACGCCTCCGACGGCCGGGCCGGTTCCGACGGTTCCGACGGTCCGGGTGGTTCCGCCGCACCCGACCGTGCTCACCAGGCCGCGCGGGTCACGAACGCGGGCCGCAACGAGGAGTCCACCGGGTCGTAGTACCGGTGGTAGACGGGGGTCAGCCCGCCCGAGACCGGTGGCACGATCCAGCTCCAGTCGGCCGGGGTGGGCCGGCCGAGCCGCCGCTCCTGCGCGACGTGCCGGAGGAACCGCTCCGACTCGGTGTGGTGGTCGGCGATGGTCACCCCGGCCTCCTGGAACGAGTGCAGCACCGCCACGTTGAGCTCCACCAGCGCGCGGTCCCGCCACAGGGTGCGGTCGTGGGAGGTGTCCAGCCCGAGCCGCCCGGCGACAGTGGCGAGCATGTCGTAGCGGTCGGCGTCGGCCAGGTTGCGGGCGCCGATCTCGGTGCCCATGTACCAGCCGTTGAACGGGGCGGTGGGGTAGCGGACACCACCGATCTCCAGCGTCATGTCACTGATCGCCGGGACGGCGTACCAGCGCAGGCCCAGCTCGGCGAACCACGCGTGGTCGGGGTGGACGAGGTCGACCTCGAGCGTGGTGTCGTCCGGCAGTTCGTACCACTCGGGCCGCTCGCCGGGCCGCTCCTGCACCAGCAGCGGCAGCACCTCGAACCGTTCCTCGCCGCACTTCCACCCGAGGTCCCGGGCCCGGGCGGCGAGCCGGGCCCCGGCCGGGTCGCCCGTCCACCCGCCGTCCGCCGTCGGGTGGCCGGCGTACCGGACGAGCTGCTGGTTGAGGATGCGGGCCGCCGGACGGCCGGGCCGGTCGGGGGCGAACACCGAGACCACCGGGCGGATCCGCCCGCCGTTGGTGGCGGTGCGCAGGTGCTCGAAGGACTCGGCGGCGATGTCGTCGGCGGAGCTCAGGTGCCGCAGGTCGCGGACCACGAGGCTGCGCCAGTACAGCCGGCCGATGCAGCGGGCGGCGTTGCGCCAGGCGAGCCGGGCGCCGTGGGCCAGCTCGGCGGGCGTGTGCTCGTAGGTGCCGGTCCGGTCGATCTCGTCGAGGACGGCGCGGACGCGCGGCTCCGGGTCCCCGGCGGCGGGCTGCTCGCGGTGGAACTGCCGGACGAAGTCGGCGGCCTGCCGGGGGTCGGTGAAGTGGTCCGCGGGGTCCGCCGGGCTCGCGGGGTCGGCCGGGTCCGCGGGGTCGGCCTGGTCCGCCTGGTCCGCGGACCAGGCGGCGTCGGGGCCTTCAGGCCCTTCCGGGCCCTCGGCGTCGGCCGACGGGGGCGCCCCGCCGGGAGCCGCCGCCTCCTCGGGCACCAGGTGGCCGTGGACGTGGGCGTGCGAGTACGGGCAGGTCCCGCCGTTCGCGGCGGTGGGTCTGCGGGCGCTGCGGGTGCGAAGCCGGTCGAAGATCAAGGACATCCCTCCTGCCGTCCAGGGATACCGGAGGTGTCCGGTGCGCCGCAGAGAGTGAACGATTCGGCCCCCGCACCCGGGCTCTTGGCGCTAGGGTGCGGGGGCCGGGGAGGTTCGGCGGGGGCTCAGCCCATGTCCTCCAGTCGCACGCCCTTGGTCTCCTTCATGAACTTCGCCACGAAGACGATCGACAGCGCCGCGAAGACCGCGTAGGCGAGGTACGTCGCGGAGAGGTTCCAGCGCGAGAGCGCCGGGAACGAGACGGTGACGGCCCAGTTGGCGAGCCACTGCGCCGAGGCGGCCACCGAGAGCGCGGCGGCGCGGATCCGGTTGGGGAACATCTCGCCGAGCATGACCCAGACCACCACGCCCCAGGAGAGCGCGAAGAACAGCACGAAGGCGTTGGCGGCGATCAGCGCGACGGTGCCCTGGAGGTCGGGCAGCGTGACGTCGTCGCCGGTGCCGGTGGCGGAGGAGAACGCCCAGGCGCAGGCGCCCAGTGCGACGGCCATGCCGGCCGAGCCGATCAGCGCGAGCGGCTTGCGGCCGATCCGGTCGACCAGAAGGATCGCGACGGCGGTGCCGAGGATGTTGATGACCGATCCGATGAAGCTGATCAGCAGCGAGTTGGTCTGGTCGATGCCCACCGACTGCCAGAGGATCGACGAGTAGTAGAAGATCACGTTGATGCCGACGAGCTGCTGGAAGACCGAGAGCCCGATGCCGACCCAGACGATCGGCAGCAGACCGAACCGTCCGCCGAGCAGGTCGCGGAAGCGCGGACGGTGGTCCGTGTCGATCAGTCCCCGGATCTCGGCGATCCGGGCGTCGGTGTCGGAGTCCTTGCCCTCGACCTCGGCGAGCACGGTGCGGGCCTCGTCCAGGCGGCCGGCCGAGATCAGGAAGCGCGGGGACTCGGGGATGGTGGAGGCGAGTACGAAGTAGACCGCGGCGGGCACGACGCAGATCCCGAGCATCCACTGCCAGGCCTCCAGGCCGAGCAGGTGGCCGCGGGTCTCACCGCCGGCCGCGTCCGCCAGCACCCAGTTGACCAGCTGGGAGACGGCGATGCCGAGGACGATCGCCGCCTGCTGGAACGAGGCCAGCCGGCCGCGGTACTTCGTCGGCGCGACCTCGGCGATGTAGGTCGGGGCGATCACCGAGGCGATGCCGATGGCCGCTCCGCCCAGGACCCGCCAGAAGGCGAGGTCCCAGGCGGAGAACGGCAGCATCGAGCCGACGGCGCTGACCGCGAAGAGCAGCGCCCCCGCCTTCATCACGGTGATCCGGCCGTACCGGTCGGCGAACCGCCCGGCCAGCGCGGCGCCGACCGCCGAGCCCAGCAGCGCGGAGGAGACGATCAGCCCGGTCACGCCGTCACCGACGCCGAACTTCTCCTGGATCCCGGAGACGGCCCCGTTGATCACGGAGCTGTCGTAGCCGAACAGGAAGCCGCCGAGGGCCGCGGCGGCGGTGATGAAGACGACGAAGCCGAGCCGGCCGGACGACGGCCCGGTCTCGGCCGCCGAGGGCCCCGCGGGCTGCTGGGTGACGCTCACGATCTTGACTCCTGGTACTCAACGCTGAGCTTGGTAGCCGAGATCGTAACCCCTCAATGTTCAAGTGTTGTACGTGGGATGCCCGTAGCCCCCGGCCTGGATTAGTAAGGTGAACGATCAAATCGGAGGGACCGGCAGGGCTCCACCGATCAGGCGGGCCGGGCCAGCGAGAGCCCGAACCGGCCCTCGTCGTCGGTCCACCACTCGGTGAGCCGCATGCCCGCCGCCGCCAGCTCCTCGGCCACCCGCTCCCGGCGGAACTTGGCCGACACCTCGGTGCGCAGCTCCTCGCCCTCGTCGAAGTGGACCGGCAGGTCCAGCTCCGGGATCTTCACGGTCTGGTCCCGCAGTGACCGCAGCCGCATCTCGATCCACTCCCGCTCCGGGTCCCAGAGCGCCACGTGCTCGAAGGCCTCCGGGTCGAAGTCGGCGGCCAGCTCCCGGTTGAGCACGTTCAGCACGTTCCGGTTGAACTCCGCCGTCACCCCGGCCGCGTCGTCGTAGGCGGCGACCAGGACCGCCGGGTCCTTGACCAGGTCGGTGCCGAGCAGCAGGAAGTCACCCGGGTCGAGGGCGGCGCGCAGCCCGCGCAGGAAGGCGGCGCGCTCCGCGGGCAGCAGGTTGCCGAGGGTGCCGCCGAGGAACGCGACCAGGCGGGGTCCGCCGTCCGGCGGCAGGCCGAGCCGGGCGGTGAAGTCGGCCAGCACGCCGTGCACCGCCAGCCCCGGGTACTCGGTGGCGAGCGCCGCGCCGGCCGCGCCCAGCGCGCTCTCGCTGACGTCCACCGGCACGTACGCGTCCAGCGTGCCCAGGTCGCGCAGTGCGTCCAGCAGCAGCCGGGTCTTCTCGGAGGAGCCCGAACCCAGCTCGACCAGGGTGCGGGCCCGGGTGACGGCGGCGATCTCGCCGGCCCGGGCGGTCAGGATGGCCCGCTCGGCACGGGTCGGGTAGTACTCGGGCAGCCGGGTGATCTCCTCGAACAGCTCGCTGCCCCGGGCGTCGTAGAACCACTTGGGCGGCAGCGACTTGGGCTCGGAGGTCAGGCCGTGCTGCACGTCGTACCGCAGGGCGGTGCTGAAGTGGTCGGCGGGCAGCAGTCGGGTGAGATCGAAGGTGCTCATGGCAGATGGATCCTCTGTTCAGGAAGTGAAGAAAGGAGGAGATCTTCAGGAGAGAAGGCTTCAGGAGAGAAGGCTTCGGGAGGGAAGGATTCAGGAGGCCCGGGCGAGAGGGGTGACGGTGACCCCGGCCGGGCCGGCCAGCAGCAGCGACCGGTCCGGGACGGCCGTCCAGTCCGGGTGGTCGTCGGAGGGCTCGGAGGCCACCAGCACGCCGAGGCCGGGCACCGTTCGGTGGTGCAGGGTGTCGCCCCAGGCCGTCGCGGCGACGGCCCGCCCGTCGGTGAGCAGCAGGTTGAGCCGCCCGTCCGTGTGGGCGGTCACGTCCGCGACGGTGCCCGCCAGCGCCTCGCCCAGGCCCGCGCCCCCGCGCAACCGGTGCAGGGTCAGTGCCCAGAGCAGTGCCGAGTCGGTCCGCGCCACCAGCCCCAGCAGTTCGGCGGGCGGCAGCAGCGATGCCACCGCGCCCAGCCGCTCCGGCCAGCCGGCCACCGCGCCGTTGTGGCTGAACAGCCAGGGTCCGGCGGCGAACGGCGCGGCGGCCTCCTCGCCCGCCGCGCAGCCCTCGGTGGCCGAGCGGACGGCCGCCAGCAGCGCCCGGGTGCGCAGGACCCGGGCGAGATCGGCGAAGGAGGCGTCCGCCCAGACCGGCCCGGCCCGCCGGTAGCGGGCCGGGACGTCGTCGCCCTCCGCGTACCAGCCGAGGCCGAAGCCGTCCGCGTTGACCGTGCCGTACTGCTGGACGCGGGGTGCCCAGGACTGCCGGTAGAGCCCGAACGGCGGTGCCACCAGCAGCTCCCGGGGCGCCACCGGTTCTCCCAGGTAGGCGAGGTGACGGCACATCAGCCGGAATCCACGTCGGCGGCGGTGCGGAACCCGGCGAAGATCTGGCGCCGGATCGGGTAGTCCCAGTTGCGGAAGGTGCCCCGGCAGGCGACCGGAGCCACGGCGAAGCAGCCGCCGCGCAGCACCTTGTGCTCCGGCCCGAAGAAGACCTCCGAGTACTCCCGGTACGGCCAGGCGCGGAAGCCCGGGTACGGCCGGAAGTCGCTGGACGTCCACTCCCAGACGTCGCCCATCAGCTGCCGCACCCCGTACGGGGACTGCCCGGCGGGGTAGCTGCCGGCCGGGGCCGGGCGCAGGTGCCGCTGGCCGAGGTTGGCGTGCTGCGGGGCCGGTGACGC
This sequence comes from Streptomyces sp. BE303, assembly GCF_036290945.1. Classification (NCBI taxonomy): domain Bacteria; kingdom Bacillati; phylum Actinomycetota; class Actinomycetes; order Kitasatosporales; family Streptomycetaceae; genus Streptomyces; species Streptomyces sp. BE303. The sequence continues at coordinate 129,153 of NZ_JAQYWZ010000540.1, read as the reverse complement.
GTCGCCCCAGGGGTGGCGGCGCGAGCGGCCGGTGGCCGGGTCGTGCCGTGCGGCCTTCTCCCACTCGGCCTCGGTCGGCAGCCGCCGCCCGGCCCACCGTGCGTAGGCGTCCGCCTCGTACCAGCTGACGTGCAGCACCGGCTCGTCGTGCGGTACGGCCTCCAGCACGCCGAAGCGCCGGCGCAGCCACTGGTCGCCGTCCCGGCGCCAGAACAGCGGGGCGGTGAGTCCGGCCTGCTGCCGGTGCTCCCAGCCCTCGGGCGTCCACCAGCGCGGTTCGTCGTAGCCGCCGTCGGCCAGGAACCGCAGGTAGGCGCCGTTGGTGACCGGCGTGGTGTCCAGCCGGAAGGCGGGCAGGTCGACCCGGTGGGCGGGGCGTTCGTTGTCCAGTGCCCACGGTTCGGTGTCGGTGCCCATGGTGAACGGCCCGGCCGGGACCAGCACGTCGGCGGGCAGCCCGGCCGCGTCCGCCGGGGCGGGCGGCGGCGGGGGAGCGGCCAGGGCGGGCTCGCCCCGGCGGAGCTGATGGGTGATCAGCATCGTCTCGTCGTGCTGCTGTTCGTGCTGGGCGATCATGCCGAAGGCGAAACCGGCGTCCAGCAGGGGTGCGCCCTCCAGCGGGCTGGCGGCGAGCAGGTCGAGCACCCGGCCGCGGACGTCGTGCGCGTACGCGCGGGCCTCCCCGGGCGGGAGCAGCGGCAGCCTGGGCCGCTCGGCCCGCGGGTGCTCGAACGCGTCGTAGAGCGGGTCGATCTCGGGGTGCATCGGGTCGCGGCCGCCGATGTTGCGCAGCAGCCAGAGCTCCTCCTGGTTCCCGATGTGCGCGAGGTCCCAGACCAGCGGGGACATCAGAGGGGAGTGCTGGGCGGTGAGGTCGTGCTCCCCGACGCAGTCGGTCAGTGCGGCGGTGCGGGCGCGGGCGGCCAGCAACTCGGAGGCGATCGTCTCGCGCAGGGTCTCCAACGGCAGCGAGTCCACCGGCAGCGAGTCCAACGGCAGAGCGTCCAACAGCAGCGCGTTCGTCGGCAGCGCGCCCGGCGACAGGGGGGTCGGGGAGGGAGCGGTCGGCTGTCCCGGTGCGGGCGTGCCGGCCGGGCGGGCGTCGCGCACGGTCCGTGCCGCGTGCGCGTCAGCGGCGGTGCGGGCGTCGTCGGTCATGGTGCGGCCTCCTCCGGGGGAGTGCGTAGGCTGCCGGAGCGCAGGGCGTCCAGCTGGTCGTCGGCCGGGCAGCGGCCGCGCGCGGGGTAGCGCTCGGCGAACTCGGCGACGACGGCGCGCAGCCGTTCGGCCCCGGGCATCCGGCCCAGCGCGGCGTCGGCGGCGGCGAAGCAGGTCAGGGTGGCGCGGCGCAGCTCGGGGTCGGCCACGGCCAGGGTGGCGGCCCGGCGCCAGACGTCGCTGCGCGGCGGGCGCGGTCCGTCCGGGCACTCCAGCGGCTCCAGCGCGGCGAGCGCGGCGTCGGCGGCCACCGGGTCGTCCAGCAGGGCGGTGGCCAGGGCGGCGGGGACGATCCAGCCGTCGCCGGGCTGGGCGTCGATCATCCGCAGCTCCAGGTAGCCGTGCGGGCGGACCGGCGGGAAGAGCGTGGTGCGGTGGTAGTCGAGGTCGGCCAGGGTGGGCGGGCGCTCGCCGCGGCCGCGCAGCCAGTCGCGGAAGGTCAGCCCGGCCGGCGCGGTCCACGGGAGGCCGTCGTGACGGCGGACGCAGAGGACCTCGGCGTCCAGCACGTAGCGGGTCCAGGCCTCGCGCGGGTCGCCGTGGTCCGGTGACGGGGCGAGCGTGCGGCTGGGGTCCATCCGGGACCAGACGGTCTGGCGGGTGGACCGGTGGCCGGTGGGCCGGCCGTCCAGCAGCGGAGAGTTGGCGAAGGCGGCGACCAGGACGGGGCCGAGCCGGTGGGCGAGGCGCCATCGTCGGTCGAGCGAGTGCGGGCCGCTCTCCGCGCCGGAGTCCAGGCAGACCTGGAGGGAGGCGGTGCCGGTCATCATGATGCGGCCCCAGGGACCGGCCGAATTGAAGAACCGTTCCATCGCCACGTAGCGCGGGTGGTCCAGCACCATCTGGCGGGGTCGGGCCAGGGGGTCGGTGCCGGTACCGGTGAGCCGCAGGCCCTGTGCCGCGAAGGCGGCCCGCAGGGCGGCGAGGTCGCGCCGGGTGTCGGCGACGCAGCCGGTGAGGCTGTCGGCGGGCGGGGAGCTGAGCTCTACCTGGCCGCCGGGTTCGAGGGTGAGACGGGAACCGGAGGGGAGCGAGGTCCCGTCGGGGCCGCCGAGCGGCAGTGCGTTCAGTGCGGCGTGCAGTCGTTCCGGAAGGACGGGGTGGGTCGGACATCGGTCGTCGTGGACGAACCACTCCAGCTCGACGCCGACCAGGCGGGGCGGCCCGATCTTGAAGCAGACGCCGGCCATGTGGCCGCGCGCCTCGGACTCGGTGAGCGGGGTCACCGTGGTGGGGCTCCCACCGGGGCGGAGTGCGCCTCCGGGGGGTCCGGCGGCGGACGGCCCGCCGCTCTGCCGGTCGGGCGGGCTGGTCGGTCGAACGGGTATCACCGGACTCACCATCCTCGGGATCACGATTGCGGCCCGGTCTACTCTGCCCAGTCTGCTACGGACCATGCGGAGTCGCCCCACAAACATCTGCTGCAGAGGATTCACCGCAGGTCAGAAGGGGTACGACAGGGTGAATCAGGCCCGGTGCCGGGCCTTCGGCGGCTCCCCGAAGCAGCCGTTCCGCAGTCGTTCCGCCGCCGTGCGGCCGCCGTGCGTGGCCGTCCGCCGACCTCGGCCGCCGTGCCTCGCCGTCAGGCCCCGTCCGCCGGACCGGCCCCGAGGTGGGCGGCCAGGCCGCGCCGGCCGCGGTGCATCATCACGGCGTGGTTGGCCCGGAACAGCAGGTGGGCGGGGACGGCGAGGCGGCGCAGCAGGGCACTGGCCGGGCGGGCGTCCTCCTCGAAGAGGACCTCGGAGCCGCCGGCGCCGTCCGCCGTGACCGTCCAGCGCGACCAGCCGATCAGGTCGGCGTCCATGGCGGCCTCCAGCACGCCGGCCCCGTGGTCCCGTCGGGTCGTCGTGAGCCGGATCACCAGCCGGTACGGGAGCAGGGCGCGGACCAGCACCTCCCCGCTGTCCGGGCCGGTCTGCCGGACGTCACGGATGTCGGGCCACCAGCGGGGGTAGCCCGGTACGTCCTCCAGGGCCGCGTACACGGCGCCCGGCGGTGCGGCCAGGCGCCACGTCCCGCGGAACCGGTAGTGGTTGAGATCCACGGGCGCACTCTAGTCCGGGCGGGTCCCGGCCCGGTCCGGGTTCGGCAGGTTCGCCGGGTCCGGCGGGTCCGGCGCGAACTCGACCGGGAGGACCACGGCACTCCGCTTGCACGCATTCGGCGTGCGGAGGAGGATCTTTTGTGCTTGTAGTCTCATCAGTCACAGCCGCCCCTCCAGGCGGCCGGTCCACCGGAAGACGAAGCGAAGGAGTTCCGAGGATGCGGCGACCGAACTGGGTACCGGAAGGCACGGACCTGGACAAACCGAACGCCGCGCGGGTCTACGACTACTACCTCGGAGGCTCGCACAACTTCGAGGTCGACCGGGAGATGGCCCGCAAGGCGATCGCCCTCTGGCCCGAGCTGCCGCAGATCATGCGCTCCAACCGCGCCTTCCTGCGCCGCGCCGTGCAGTTCACCGCCGAACGCGGCATCACCCGCTTCCTGGACATCGGCTCCGGCATCCCCACCTTCGGCGCGGTCCACGAGATCGCCCGCGCGATCCGCCCCGAGGCCCAGGTGGTGTACGTGGACCGCGACCCGGTCGCCGTCGCGCACAGCCGCCTGCTCCTGGAGGGCGACGAGGGCTGCTCGGCCGTCCAGGCCGACGTCCGCGACATCGACGACCTGATGTCCCGCCCCGAGGTGACCGACCTGCTGGCGGCGGGGGAACCGGTGGCCGTCCTGCTGGTCGCGGTCATGCACTTCGTCGAGGACCAGGACAACCCCTGGAAGCTGATCGAGGTGATCCGCGACGCCCTCCCGCCGGGCAGCGCCCTCGTCCTCTCGCACGCCTCCCTGGAGGGCCGGCCCGACCAGGCCGAGGACCACCAGCGGCTGTACAAGATGACGCCCACTCCGCTCACCATGCGCACCCACGAACAGATCACCACCATGTTCACCGGCTTCGACCTGGTCGAGCCGGGCGTGGTCTACCTGCCGCAGTGGCGCCCCGAGCAGCCGGAGGCCGTCGGCCGCAACCCCGAGCGGATGACCGGAGTGGCAGGCGTGGGGTTCCGCCCGTGATCGGAGCACCGGAGCCGAGCAGCAGCGCCGAACGGTTCCACGCGGACTGGGCGCGCCTGCTCTCCGGTGACCACGGCACGGCGGTCCATCCCGGCCTGGTCGGCCGGCTCGTCTCCCGGACCGCCGCGCTGCTCCACCGCGCCCAGCTGGAGGAGCCGTTCGAGCCCCAGCTGGCCGCCGAGGCCGGGGCCCACCTGGTCGAGGCGCACTTCATCGACCCGGTGGTGCTGGCCCGGGCGGTGGAACTGCTCCAGCAGCAGCCGACCCCCGACGGCCGCGGACCCGCCCTCAGCGGTGCGTTCGCGGCCGGCTGGGCCGCCGCCCTGCGCGAGCGCACGCTGCGCGAGCAGGAGGCCATCCGCACCGCCGCCGACGTGGCCCGCAAGGAGGCCGAACGGGCCCTGCGGGCCTCCGAGGCCCGGTTCCGGGCGCTGTTCGAGAGCGCCGCGATCGGCATCGGCATCGGCGACACCGACGGCAACATCCTGGCCGTCAACAAGGCGCTCCAGGAGCTGTTCGGCGCCGGCCCGGAGGACATGACCGGCCGCCGCGTCGGCGACCTCGTCCACCCCGAGGACGCCCCGGGCGTCTGGGAGGCGTACGAGGACCTGATCAGCGGCAAGCGCGAGTACTTCCAGTTCGACAAGCCGTACTACCGGCAGGACGGCGAGGTGGTCTGGACCCACCTGACCGTCTCGCTGATCCGGGACGACGACGGCGTCCCGCAGTACCAGGTGGCGATGCTGGAGGACGTCACCGACCGCTACCGGCTCCAGGAGCGGCTGCGCCACCAGGCCACCCACGACCCGCTGACCGGCCTGCCCAACCGCGCCGCCTTCTTCGAACGGCTGGAGAAGCTCTTCGAGGACCCGGACCCGGGCGCCCGGTTCGGCCTCTGCTACGTCGACCTCGACGGCTTCAAGGTGGTCAACGACAGCCTCGGCCACGACACCGGCGACCAGTTGCTCGCCGCCGTCGCGGCCCGGCTGAAGGCCGCCCTCAGCCCGCTCGGCCACCTGGTCGCCCGGCTCGGCGGGGACGAGTTCGTCGTCCTGCTGGAGAACAGCCGCGGCGAGCAGGAAGCGGTGGCCGCCGCCAAGACCGTGCTCAAGGCGCTCGCCGGGCCGGTGCTGATCGGCGACCACAAGCTCGCCGTCGGCGCCAGCGTCGGCGTGCTGGAGCGGAGGGTCTCCACCACCACCCCCGGCGCCGCCGTCCGCGCCGCCGACCTGACCCTCTACCGCGCCAAGGAGGCCGGCCGGGGCCGCTGGACCCTCTTCGACCCCAAGGAGAACGCCCGCGCCGTCTCCCGGTACGCGGTCTCGGTGCGGATGCCCGCGGCCCTCGACCGGGGCGAGTTCTTCATCGACTACCAGCCGCTGTACGCGCTGGCCGACGGCCGGCTGGCCGCCGTCGAGGCACTGGTCCGCTGGCGCCACCCGCAGCTCGGCGTGCTCGGCCCGGACGAGTTCGTCACCACCGCCGAGGAGACCGGGCTGATCATGCCGCTCGGCCGCTGGGTGCTGGAGCAGGCCTGCGGCCAGGCGGCCGAATGGATCAAGCGGTTCGGCGACGCCGCCCCGCAGCTCAACGTCAACCTGGCGGTCCGCCAGGCCCGCAGCGCGGCCCTGGTCACCGACCTCGGCCGGATCCTCGACACCACCGGCCTCGACCCGGCCCGGCTCCAGCTGGAGATCACCGAGTCCACCGTGGTCGGCCCGGAGGACGAGGCGCTGCGCACCCTGCACGGGCTGGTCGGCCTCGGCGTCTCGCTCGCCGTCGACGACTTCGGCACCGGCTGGTCGAACCTCGCCTACCTGCGCGACCTGCCCGTCTCCGGCCTGAAGATCGCCGGCTCCTTCGTCGGGGACCTGCACGACCCGGCCAAGGACGAGTCGACCGGCTGGCGGATCGTCAGCGGTCTGGTCTCGATGGCGCACGCCCTCGGGCTGACCGTCACCGCCGAGGGCGTGGAGACCCGGCGGGACGCCGAGCGGCTGCGCCGGATCGGCTGCGACTGGGCGCAGGGCTGGCACTTCGGCCGCCCGGTCCGCCCCGCCGAGATCGCCCGCCGCATCGTCGAGGAGCCGCAGGGCCGCCCGGTCCCGCCAGCCTGAGGCGGCGTCCGGCGCAGCTCCGGGCGTCGAGCTGCGGACGTCCCGTCCTGCCCGGCCTTGCCCGGCCCTGCCCGGCCGGCCGACTGTGCGCGGCCCGACCCCGCCCGGCTGCCCGGCCCCGTCGTGGTCCTCAGCCCACCAGGCGGGAGAGCTCGATCGAGTGTCCCGTCCGCTCCACCTTGGCCCGCAGGTAGCGGACGTTGGAGGGGGACAGGTGGACGCCGGTGGGCACCCGGTCGTGGACCGTGACGCCCAGGCGGGTCAGCTGGGCGGCCTTGTCCGGGTTGTTGCTCAGCAGGTCGATCCCGGTGACGCCCAGCGCGCCGAGCATCTGGGCGGCCGCGGTGTAGTCGCGGCCGTCCTCGGGCAGACCGAGCGCGGTGTTGGCGTCGTACGTGTCCAGGCCGGCATCCTGGAGTAACGGTACACCTCTCCACCTTGTGCCCGACCTGCGTAAATGGGTTGAGGTAGCCGCCTATGTACCCGTCTCATCGGCCGTGGCCCGAGCCTTGCTCAAAGCTTCACGCCGGGCTTCGTTCGAGTAGGAGCGCAGTCGGGCCATGGTCAACTCGGCTTCAGCTAGCTCTTCAGTCGGCACGTAGACCACCCGGTTCTCTGGGCCCTCCCCGACTATTCGGACTTCGAGCCCGATCAGGCCACGCTGCGGTGTCGGCATCATGCGGTGATCTTAGGCAGTGATCCACTTTGGGGTTCGGGGCGGCCTCGTGGGACATCCGGGATTCGGGGTGCGCCGCAGCTGCTACTTCAGCAACAGGTGCGTGTCACGGGAACAGGCGGTAGGCGTCGAGGGCTCGTGCCTGGGTTTCCCGGCGGGTGCGCGCGGTGTGCTGGGCGGCCTGCTTCCCGGTGCGCAGGGGGACGTCCCAGGCTCGTAGGCGGCGCTTGACCCGGTCCGGGGTGACGCCGTAGAGCTGGGCCAGCGCCTGGGCGGACGTACCGTCGTTGTAGAGCCGGACAGCCTCCTCGCGGTCCACCCGGGGGTCGTTGGTGGCGGGGCCCTTGGTGGCCCCCCAGGTCCGGAGCCACTTGGTCATGATGGCCTCGGAGACCCTGTGGTTCTTCGCGAGTGTGCGCCCCGGGGTTCCGGTGGCGTAGGCGGTGATCAGGTTGGTGCGGGCCTTGCCGGTGGGTTCGGGGATCTTGGGTGGCACGGGTTCCGTTCGGGCATAGAAGGTCCCGCCACGCGCGAGCAGCGAGGCGGGATTCGGTCTCAGGGTTCGAGCGGCCGGGCGTAGACCCCGTCGGTAAGTGGTGAGAAGCCGTGGCGTTCCCAGGCCCGGCGGAGCTTGTCCATGGCCTCCTCGTCGGGTCGGCGGACCTCGGGGTCGTCCGAGTCGAAGCTGCACGGCTCGTCCGGCCCGTGTTCGTGGATCGGGGCCGGGTAACAGATTGCAAGCGTTCCTGGAACGGCCAGGCGGCGGAGGGCCTCGACCGCCAGGCGCATCCCGACGCCCTTCCCGCGCCACTCGGCCGAGACCTCGACCGACTCCAACAGGAGCAGCAGCGACGGCCGCAATTCGGCGAGTGCCGGGGCGAGCCCGCCGTCCTCGGTGAAGGCAACCCGCGGAATGCGGTCGAGAAGGCCCGGGTCCAGCGCCAGCGCTTCGCGGGGGTTCGGCGTGACACCGGGGATGACGCGGGTGATGTCGGCGGTGCCGAAGATCTTGGATCCGTTCTCGTAGAAACTGGCCCGCCAGCGGTCCGCGTTCCTCGACCAGTCCGCGTCGGCGAAGTGGCGCGACTCGTACGAGATGACCAGACGGTCGGCCATCGGTGCTCTCCCTTGCAGTGGGGGCAGGCCCCTCGCGCGTGCTGGCGAGGGGCCTGCCGTTTGCTGGCAGCCGCTACTTCGACGGCGTGGCGGGCTTCTCCTCGGCGGGCTTGCCCGCGTGCTTCGGCGGCGGCTTCTCGTTGCCCTTGTGCTTGGACACGATGATCTCGATGCGCATGGCAGGTTCCTCCTACTCGGCGGGGGCGGTGTCGGCGGCGTCCGGCGGCGTGGGGCCGGGTGGCCTCTCGGGCTGCTTCTCCGGGTCGTGGCCCATACTGATGACTCCTCACACTGCGGGGTTTCCGGTCACCGGCAGGTGCCGGGGTCCTTCGGTGTTGCGGAACCCGCTCCGGCCGGCCGCCTGCCAGGGATGACGGCCGGAGCAGGAATCTGGGTGGCCCACAAGGGCCGGTGCTGCACCCACCAGGGAACCGGCGGCGGCAGGCCGCCCCACGCCCGCCGCCGGCCCGCCCACAGGCCGCCGATGCCGAACACCGGAGCCGCGTAGGGGTCCATCAGCGCAGCCGGGGGTGGTTGGCCTCGCGCACCCGCGCCAGCAACCGGGCGCGGCGAACCCTGTCCCCCTCCGATAGGGGCGCCTCGCCGAACTCCTCCGGCGTGAGGACCGGCCGGGGCCCGGACGCCTTTCCCGCAGGCCACCGGTGGGCCTTCAGCCAGGCGAACGGATCCACCGGCCCCAACTCCTCGGCGGTGCTGTCCAGGGCCGCCTGAACCTCGTCCTGGTCACTCACCGGCCACCCCCGACGCCACGCACTCCCCGTCCTCGACGTGCCGGGCCCGGTTGCGCGCGAGCATTCGCCCGATCGTCGGGTGCTCGGCCTGCGGGTACTGCGCCTCGGCCCGGTCGAAGAACGCGCACCCCGGACACTCGTCGGCGTCCGGCGGTACGTCGTGCGGACGGGCCGCGACCTCACGAAGGCTCACGCCGCGCCCCTGTCCGGACACACGTCCCTGCCGCAGGTGCAGGGCGGCCACTCCCGCAGGATGGCGACCCTATCCGGGACGGAATCCGCGGTGACGCGGTCGGCTTCCGTCGGTTCCTGTAGATCCGTCGTCTGCGACATTCGCCGTGGCTCCCGTCTCCAGCCCTGATTCGTAGTCAGAACGGTAGGAAGTGCAGCCAGATCACGGCCACGAAGTTCTACGGGATTCCACGCGAACTGACGGGGATCACCCAAGTAGCGCAGCGGCTGATGTGATCAACTCCCGGGCGGCGGCACCATAGACCGCCAGCTCGGCCAGTTCGCCGAAGGTCTCGGCGTACAGCTTGATCTCACTGGGTTGGGTGATCGTGAGATACCCGGAGACCAGTTCAACATTGACCTGGGCGTTGTCGAAGATCCAGAAACCCTCGGCCGGCCAGCGCATCCGGTCCGGCCGCATTGGCACAACTCCCAGACTGGCGTTGGGAAGTGAGCCGACCGTGGTCAGGTGGTGCAACTGGTCGCGCATCACGCCACTGCCGCCGATGCCGCAGCGCAGAACCGACTCCTCAACCAGGAAAGCGAATCGGCGATCACCCGCGTACAGCACCTGCTGGCGCTCCATACGGGCCGCAACAGCTGCCTGTACATCGTCGACCAGCCCTCGGCGCTGCCGGATCGCCTGGAGCACCGCCGTTGTGTATCCCGGAGTTTGAATCAGTCCGGGCACCAGCCACGATGAGTAGGACCGGAACCGATGGGTGCGCTCGTACAGGGGCAGCCGGGCTTCCTGTGCGGCCTTGAGACCCGCGCGCTCCAAGCGCCGCCACTCGATGAACATGCCTTCAACGGCCCGCAGAGACGCCACCAAGTCCGCTGCACGCTCATCCGCGCCACAGGCCCGGCACCACTCCCGGATGTCATCCTCTGATGGCGGCGTGTGGGCGTTCAGCAGTCGGGAGACCTTGGACGGGTACCACCCGCACGCCGACGCCAACTCTCGCCCTGTTAGCCCAGCGTCCCGCTGAATCTCGCCGAGCCTGTCAGCGAGATTCTGGCGGGCGCGCTGGACGCTTGAAGATGCGGAGACAGCCATGAACAGCTACCGATCAGGCGGGACGGTACTCCGCATGGGGAGTCGCCCGTTCCCAAGCTGCTTCGTAGGCCGTCAGGTACCGCTTAGCCAGCTCCGGATCGGTCCGGACCTCCATCTTGCCCTCGGCCCACTGTCCGTTGCCCGTGAAGTGGTGCAGGATCACCACCTCGTCGTCCATCACCCAGCCGTCCAGGCCGGGCAGCAGAAGGTCGCCAGCGCGGGAGCGTGGCAGCCACCGCACATCCTCGCCCGCCGCGACATTCGGGAACGTCACGTCGTACTCGTATCGGATGTAGTCGGTGACCGGCTCGGAGACCACGCGCAGCCGCCGCATCACGACTCCTCGGCCGGTCGCCTCAGCAACGACGTCCAGCCAGGACCGCCACCAGGATGCGCGGTCGGCGGGGTCAAGACGCTTGCCGTCCTGCCAGGCGATGAACTCCGGGTCGTCGAGCATGTAGCTGTCCCGCATCTCCAGATGAACCGCAGAGCGCTGGGCCTTCGCCAACTGCTCACGAACCGCTGTTGCCACCGCTGTTGTCCTCGTCCTCGGGCCGGGGGATGAACTGGATCATGTTGGCGGGCAGCCGGATCATGAACTCGTGGTCCGGGATGTCCGTGGTGTGACCGGGGACCGAGCCGACCTCCTGCGCGGCCCTGATGTCGTCCTCGCTGGCCTTGTACGACTGGATGAGCAGATCCCCGGTCTCCGTCTCCCGCCAGATGGTCGGGGAGCCGTCGTCCGGAGTGTTCGGGTGGATCCCCAGGAACTCTAGAGCCATGACTGCCTCCGATGTCGATCAGGTTCTACGTAGTTCCAAGGGTGCCGGCCCGGCGTGCTCCCGTCAGGCGAATGTCCCAGTCCTCAAGGTGTTGGCCGGATCATCGAACACTCGGGCGGTCAGATGCGGTTGCCCCAGCGGTGGGCGGCGAGGCTGCGGGCGGCGTTGGAGCGGCCCGCCGGGGGCTCTTCGGCGGGGAGGCGGACGCGGGCGATCAGGCGGCCCGCTTCGGCGCGGAGCTGGCGGGCCTCGGCGATCAGGGGGTGGGCGACCATGACGCCGTGGCGGGTGCCTCCGGCGATCGGGCGACCGTTCGCGCGGACCTGGTCGTCGCAGTGCGCGGCGTCGCGTAGGTGGTGTTCGGCGAGGCGGAGCGCGGCGTCCTCTTGGGGGTCTAACTCGATCTCCAGGGCGGCGAATCCGGCGCGCAGGTCGGTGATGATCTCGTTCACGGGAAGACTCCTTTCGCTACTGTGGGTGGATGGGCGTGACGCTGTGCACATGAGGGTTGGTCCATGCCCATGCGCATCGGTGCTGAGCTGCTATGACGCCCCGGAGAAGAAAGAAGCGCGCCTCACCGCTCATGAAGTACTGGTCCCCCGCGCGACGCAGGCGCAGCAGGGTGGAGAGGAACAGGAACTCGGTGTCCGGGTTGGCCTCCCATGCTTCGTGGTTGACCACGTCGCGGTAGGTCAGCCCGAGGGCGTTGCACCACGTGAGGTAGTGCGCGGGGGTAGGGGTCTTGTCCTCGGCCTCCCAGGCGTCGACGGTGGCGAGGTGGACGCCGACGCGGTCGGCGACCTCGGCGACCGTCAGGTCCAGGGCCTTGCGGCGGGCGTTGAGGGTGATCGGGTGGGCCGGGCGACGCCGGGCTTGTACGCGGACAGGTTCTCCCGGAAGATCCGGCCGACCGCGAGACGGTTGCGGCGGGCCCATTCCCGGCCCTTCGTCTCCTGCGCCTTGAGAGACAGGATGTCGTGCTTGGCCACCCCGCGGACCACCTGCGATTTCCGCAGCAGCAGGTTCACCGTGGGAAGGCTCTTGGCCTCGCGCGCCATGCGATCACTCTCCAGTCAGCGGCGCGCACCCGCACCTGGAGAGGTGCCAGGCTGATTACGCGCTCCGCAGGGCGTACGCGTCGAGCTTGTTGTACAGCCCGATGCCCCGGCCCTCCTGCCGCAGGTAGAGCAGGTACCCGCCGGCCGTCGTGATCCGCTCCACCGACTCGCGCAACTGCGGGCCGCAGTCGCAGAGGTCCGAGCCGAACACGTCCCCGGTGAGGCACTCCGAGTGCAGCCGCACGAGCGGTGTGCCGCCCGCCGGCACCTCGCCGAGGGCCAGGGCGAGGTGCTCCGCGCCGTCCGCCGGCCCGTGGAAGGTGGACACCTCCGCGTCGGCCCGGTACCCGTCCGGGAACGTCAGCGGGATCCGGACGCGGGACCGCACGGTGGCGGCACCGGTCTGCGGCGGACGGGTTCCCGCGGGTCGTGAGTTCCACTCCGGTCTCGGACGGAATCGTTTGTGCGCGGCCATTTCCCGCCGTGCGTGCGTGCGGAATGTGACGAGATTTCGTTCGTGCCCGAGGAGAACCGCTTCGGGATATCTTCGGCGGGCGGTGACGGTGCTCCCGGCCCGGGCCCGGGTGAATTCCTTTCGGGAGAATCCCGGGCGCCGGTCGAAGGCCCGGTCACGGCGGTGGGGGCGGACGGGTCGGTGCTTCGTGTGGTTCCGGTGCGTCTGCGACCGGTCGACCGGGTTGCCCGGAATGCGGAAGGCGGCGGACAAATGCGGCCGACGGTGGGAGACTGACCCCCGTGTGAGCGGTCCGAGCTTGCCGCACCGGTGCATGTCGCACCGTGACGCCCTCAATGGCGAGGGGGACCGCCGGCGCTTCCCCGGAGCGGGAGCGCCCTGTCTGTCGACCACGGAAGGTCCTGAGAGATGCCGGCTACCCCTGTGTCCGTGGCGTCGCATGACGCCGGGAACCCTGTCATCGAGTCGCTCTACGCCGAGGTGCTGCGGCGGAACCCGGGAGAGCCGGAGTTCCACCAGGCGGTGCGGGAGGTGGTCGAGACCCTCGGACCGGTGCTGGAGCGGAGGCCCGAGCTGGTCGACGCCCGGATCGTCGAGCGGATCGTGGAGCCGGAGCGGCAGCTGATGTTCCGGGTGCCGTGGACGGACGACCAGGGGCGGATCCACGTCAACCGCGGGTTCCGGGTGGAGTTCAACAGCGCGCTCGGGCCGTACAAGGGCGGGCTGCGGTTCCACCCGTCGGTCAACCTCGGGATCGTCAAGTTCCTCGGCTTCGAGCAGATCTTCAAGAACGCGCTCACCGGGCTGGGCATCGGCGGCGGCAAGGGCGGTTCGGACTTCGACCCCAAGGGGCGGTCCGACGCGGAGATCATGCGGTTCTGTCAGTCCTTCATGACCGAGCTGTACCGGCACCTGGGCGAGCACACCGACGTCCCGGCCGGGGACATCGGCGTCGGCGGCCGGGAGATCGGCTACCTGTTCGGGCAGTACAAGCGGATCACCAACCGCTACGAGTCGGGCGTGCTGACCGGCAAGGGCATCGGCTGGGGCGGTTCGCAGGCGCGCACGGAGGCGACCGGCTACGGGTGCGTGCTGTTCACCGCCGAGATGCTGCGGGCCCGGGGCGAGGACCTGGACGGCCTGCGGGTGGCGGTCTCCGGCTCCGGGAACGTCGCCGTGTACGCGGTCGAGAAGGCCCAGCAGCTCGGGGCCACGGTGGTCACGGTCTCGGACTCCGCCGGTTACGTGGTGGACGAGAAGGGCATCGACCTCGCGCTGCTCAAGGAGGTCAAGGAGGTCCGCCGCGGCCGGCTCACCGAGTACGCGGAGCTGCGCGGCAGCCACGTCCGGTACGCCGAGGGCACCGGTGTGTGGAGCGTGCCGGTGGACGTGGCACTGCCGTGCGCGACGCAGAACGAGCTGACCGGTGCGGACGCGCTGGCGCTGGTCCGCAACGGGGTGCGGGCGGTCGCCGAGGGGGCCAACATGCCGACCACGCCCGAGGCGGTCCGGGTGTTCCAGGACGCCGGGGTGGCCTTCGGCCCGGGCAAGGCGGCCAACGCGGGCGGGGTCGCCACCAGCGCGCTGGAGATGCAGCAGAACGCCTCGCGCGACTCCTGGTCCTTCGCGCGGACGGAGGAGCAGCTGGCCGGGATCATGCGGCACATCCACGACTCCTGCCACACCACGGCCGAGAGGTACGGCCGACCCGGCGACTACGTGCTGGGCGCCAACATCGCCGGCTTCGAGCTGGTGGCGGACGCGATGCTGGCGCAGGGCCTGATCTGACGCGTCGCCGTAGCCGTACCCGCACCTCCCCGACCGGTCCCCGCGGCCGGTCGGGGAGGTGTTCGTCGCCGTGTCGCCGTGCCGCCGTGTCGCCGTCCCCGGGCCGCGGTGACGCGGCGGCCGACCCGACCGGAGCGGGCACAGGATGTCGGGTGCGGCCCGCGGGCGCTGCCTACGGTGGAACGCAGTAAGGGAAAGGACGGGGCGCGGATGCTGGAACGGCTGAACCAGGCCATGGAGTACATCGAGGAACACCTCGACGGGACGGTCGAGGTGGCGGAGCTGGCGCGGATCGCGACGACGTCGGAGTACCACTTCCGGCGGCTGTTCTCGGCGCTGGCCGGGATGCCGCTGTCGGAGTACCTCCGGCGCCGGCGGCTCACCCTGGCCGGGGCCGAAGTGCTCTCCGGCGAGCGGACGTTGCTCGATGTCGCGGTCCGGTACGGCTACACCTCCGGCGAGGCGTTCGCCCGGGCGTTCCGTGCGATGCACGGGGTCGGCCCGGGGGAGGCGCGGCGCGGCGGTGCGGTGCTCGTCTCGCAGCCCCGGATGTCCTTCCGGCTCGTCATCGAAGGGAGCAGCAGCATGCGGTACCGCATCGTGGAGAAGCCGGCGTTCCGGGTGGTCGGCAGACGGGCCCGGGTCCCGCTGGTCCACGTGGGGGTCAACCCGGCCATCGCCTCGTTCATCAGGGGGCTCGGCCGGGAGACCGTCGACCGGATCGCGGCCCTCTCGGACCAGGAGCCGGACGGCGTCGTCTCGGTCACCGAGTTCTTCTCGGACAGCCGGGAGGAGGGCGTCGAACTCGACTACTACCACGCGGTGGTGGCCGGCGCGGAGGTCGAGGTGCCGGAGGACCTGGACGTGCGCGAGGTCCCGGCCGGCACCTGGGCCGTCTTCTCCAACACCGGGACGTTCCCGCAGGCGTTGCAGGAGATGTGGCGGGACGTCTACACCCAGTGGTTCCCGTCCAACCCGTACGAGTCGCGGCCCGGCCCGGACATCCTCCGCACCCGCTTCCCCGCGGAGGCGGGGCAGGCCGAGGCGGAGATCTGGGTCCCGGTGGCCCGCGCGGGGCGGTGACGGACGACGGCTGACGGTGCCCGCCGGGCAGCGGGCGGCGGGCACCGTCAGCCGTCGTCCGTCCGCGCCCGTCCGCCGGCCCGGCCCTCCGCCCGTTCGGCCCAGCACCACCGGCCCGCCCGACGCCCCGCCCGCATGCTGGGCGGGGAAGCACCGAGGCGGCCGGGGGCCGGCGAGCGAGGAGTGGATCGAGGATGGCCGAGGCGTTCGGGTTCGTCGACTACGGCGGGCCGGAGAAGCAGGAGTTCCTGGACCGGCCCGTGCTGGAGCCGGGACCGGGACAGCTCGGGATCGCGGTGCGGGCGGCCGGGGTGAACCCCGTGGACTGGAAGGTCCGCCGGGGTCTGCTCGGCCGGGACCGGGAGCTGCCGGCCGTCATGGGCCAGGAGGCGGCGGGCGTGGTGGAGCGGGTCGGGCCCGGGGTGACCGGCTTCACGCCTGGCGACGAGGTGTTCGGGATCGCGGCGGCCGGGGCGTTCGCGGCCCAGACGCTGCTGCTCGCGCGGATGAGCGCGCCGAAACCGGCGAAGGTCGGCTTCGACCAGGCCGCCACCCTGCCGGTGGCGGCGGCGACGGCCGACGACGCGGTCCGGGACGTCGGGGTGGGCGCCGGGCAGACGCTGCTGATCCTCGGTGTCTCCGGCGGTGTGGGCAGCGCGGCCGCCCAGATCGCCCGCAGCCGGGGCATCCGCGTCATCGGCACGGCGAGCGACGCCAACCGCGGCTACGTGGAGTCCCTGGGGGCGGTGCAGGTCCGGTACGGCGCCGGGGTCGCCGAGCGGATCCGGGCGGTGGCCCCGGACGGGGTCGACGGGATCCTCGACCTGGTCGGCGGCGACGACGTGCGGGCCGCCGCGACCACGCTGGCGGACCGTTCCCGGCTGGTCGCCACCTCCGACCCGGCCGCCGCGGCCGAACTCGGCGGCCGGTTCGTCACCCGCTCCACCACGCCGGAGACGCTCGCCGCGCTGGCCGGGCTGGTGGCCGCAGGCGAGCTGGACCCGCAGATCAGCGCCCGCTACCCGCTGGCCCGCGCCGCCGAGGCGCTCGCCCTGGTCGAGTCGGGCCACGCGCGCGGGAAGCTCGTCCTCGAAGTCGCCTGAGCGGCGTCCCCGGCCACCGATCCACCCCGGTCCGCCCGGACCGCCGAACAGTCCTGAGGAACGCGGATGAAGATCGACGAGGTAGCGGTCGGCGGCCCGTGCTGGGTGGAGCACGGCAGCACCGACCCCGTGGCGGCCCAACGGTTCTACGGCGAGCTGTTCGGCTGGCGGCCCGAGACGGACGAGCGGCCCGAGGCCGGCGGGTACACCTTCATGAGGCTGGACCGCGCGATCGCCGCCTCCGTCTCCCCGCTGTACGGCGAGGGGCAGCCCACCGCGTGGACCGTCTCGTTCCTGGTGGCCGACGCCGACGACGCCGCCGCCCGGATCACCGGGGCGGGCGGCAGTGTCGTCGTCCAGCCGATGGACGCACTCGACTTCGGCCGGTTCGCGATCGTCGCGGACCCGTCCGGTGCGGTGTTCGGGCTCTGGCAGGCGGGACGCCTGGTCGGCGCCGAGGTGCTCAACGCCCCCGGCGCGCTCGGCTGGGTGGAGCTGCTCACCCGGGACCGGGAGGGCGCCGCGGCGTTCTACCCGGCGGTGTTCGGCTGGACGGTCGGCCCGTCCGGGCAGTACACCCAGTGGGGCCTGGCCGGCGACGACTTCGGCGGCATGCTGGTGATGGGCGAGAACTTCCCCCCGCAGGTGCCGCCGCACTGGCTGCCGTACTTCGCGGTCGCCGACGTGGACGTGTCGGCGTTCCGGGCGGGCAACCTCGGCGCGGACGTGCTGATGGCCCCGGCCGCGGTGCCGGACGGCCCGCGGATCGCCGTCCTGCGCGATCCGCAGGGCGCGGCGTTCGGCATCTACCTGGCGGGCTCCGAGGGCTGACCGTCCGCCGCCGGGGCCGGCCGGCCCTGCGCGGACCTGCCCGTACCGCGTCCGCGCAGGGCGCCGACCGCGGCGCCCGCCGTCACCAGCAGGGCCGCCGGCGGCACCACGTCCCCGACCCGGTCGTACCAGGTGAGCGCGGACGGCGCGGTCAGCGGCAGCCGGACGACCAGCGTGCCCGTCCCGTCCGTGCCGAGCCGGGCGAGCTCGCGCCCCTGCGCGTCGAAGGCGGCCGACACCCCCGTGAGCGAGGCCTGGACGGCCGGCCGGCCGGTCTCGGCGGCCCGGATCGCGGCCAGCGACACGTGCTGCTCGGGCGCCCAGGTGCGTTGGAACGTCGAGGTCGAGGACTGGTAGACGAGCACCCGTGCACCCGCCCGTGCGGCCGTCCGGGAGAGGTCGGGGAACGCCGACTCGAAGCAGATCAGCGCGCCGACCGGCAGCGCGCCGCCCGCGCGGTCGACGGCCGGCAGGAGGTGGAAGGCGCTGCCGGGGGCCCGGTTCTCGCCGGCCGCCCGGCTGACCCCGGCCACCCAGCCGAGCACCGGCCGCAGCGGTACGTACTCGCCGAACGGCACCAGCCGGATCTTGCGGTACCGGTCGACGATCCCGTCCGGCGAGATCAGCACCGCGTCCTTGGAGATCCGTCCGTCGGCCTTGCGCGCGTCCTCGCCGGCCAGCACCCGGGCGCCGGTCGTGGCGGCCAGCCCGCGCAGCCGGTCGAGCGCCGCCGGGTCACGGTCGAGGTCGGCGGTGGTGCTGGACTCGCCCCAGACGACCAGGTCGACGGGCCGTCCGCCGAGGGCCTCGGTGGCGCGGACACCCGCCTCGAAGCGGGCCTGCGGTTCGTCGACGATGCCGGGCTGGACCAGGGCGAGGGTGATCGCGCCACCGGCCCCGCCCGCCCCGGCCCCGCCCGCCCCGGCCCCGCCCGCCCCGGCCGGTTCGGGCGCGGGTCGCAGGGCGAAGAGCAGCGGCCCGGCGGCGAGCAGACCGGCCACCACGAGGGCGGCCACCGTCCGGGGCCGCCGTTCGGCGGCGGTCAGCACCACCAGGACGGCGGTGTTGACCGCGACCACGGCCGCGCTGACCAGCCAGATCCCGCCGATCGAGGCCAGCGCGAGGACGGTCGGGTGCTGCCACTGGGTGGCGCCGATCAGGGCCCACGGCCCGCCGAGGGCGTGCCAGGACCGCGCGTACTCGGTGGTCAGCCAGACCGCGGCGACGACCACCGGTGCGAGCAGCGCCCGCCGGGTGGTCGGCGGCGGGTGCAGCAGCCCCCACACCGCCGCGCCGACCCCGGCCTGGAGCGCGCCGAACAGCACGGCGAGCAGCGGAAGCGCGGGCCCGACGGACGGCACCAGCCAGTACATGCCGGTGAGGATGAAGCCGGCGCCGAACCACCACCCCCGCACCGCCGCCTCGCGCATCCCGGGTGCCCGCTGCATCAGCAGCAGCCCGGGGACGAGCGCGACCCACGCCAGCGTGGCCAGCCCGGGCGCCGGGAAGGCGAACACCGGCACCGCCCCGGCGGCCAGCGCGGCCAGCCGTGGCCGGTACCGGGCGGCCCGGTCCGGGCGGCCGGGAGCGGCGACGGCCGCGGGACCGGCGGGACCGGCGGGACCGGTGAGCAGGGAGCGTCGCGACATGCCCCGTATTGTCCGCTCGGCGCGGCCCGGTCACCAGCCCTGTGATCACCCGAACGGGTCCGGCGTGTCGCGGGACGGCCGTGCGGGTCCGTACGGACCCGCACGATCCCGGAGGGGGCGTGCGAACGCCGTGCGCCGCCCGCGAGGGATCGCGGGCGGCGCACGGGGGGACACCACCGGACGGTGGGGCGACGGGCGGGAACCGCCCGGGGCGGCTCAGCCGTCCTCGCCCTCCAGGTCACCCTCGGTCTCCAGGAACGCCGCCTGCAACTGCTCGATCAGCTCCGGGTCCGGCTTCTCCCAGAGCCCGCGGCTCGCCGCCTCCAGCAGGCGCTCGCTGATGCCGTGCAGCGCCCACGGGTTGGCGTCCGCCAGGAACTCCCGGTTGACCGGGTCCAGCACGTACTCCTGGGTGAGCTTCTCGTACATCCAGTCCGCGACCACGCCGGTCGTGGCGTCGTACCCGAACAGGTAGTCGACGGTGGCCGCCATCTCGAAGGCGCCCTTGTAGCCGTGGCGGCGCATCGCCTCGATCCAGCGCGGGTTGACCACCCGGGCGCGGAACACCCGGGCCGCCTCCTCGGTGAGGGTCCGGGTGCGGACCGTCTCCGGCCGGGTCGAGTCGCCGATGTACGCGGTCGGCGCCTTGCCGGTGAGGGCGCGCACGGTGGCCACCATGCCGCCGTGGTACTGGAAGTAGTCGTCCGAGTCGGCGATGTCGTGCTCGCGGGTGTCGGTGTTCTTGGCGGCGACGGTGATCCGCTTGTACGCGGTCTCCATCTCCTCGCGGGCCGGCCGCCCGTCCAGCCCGCGCCCGTACGCGTAGCCGCCCCAGACCGTGTACACCTCGGCGAGGTCGGCGTCGGTGCGCCAGTCGCGGCTGTCGATCAGCTGGAGCAGGCCCGCGCCGTACGTCCCCGGACGGGAGCCGAAGACGCGGACGGTGGCCTTGCGCTCGTCGCCGTGGACGGCGAGGTCGGCCTGGACGTGCGCGCGGACGTAGTTGTCGGCCTCCGCCTCCTCCTGGGCGGCGGCGAGCCGGACGGCGTCGTCCAGCAGGGCGACCACGTGCGGGAAGGCGTCCCGGAAGAAGCCGGAGATGCGCAGCGTGACGTCGATGCGCGGGCGGCCCAGCTCCTCCAGGGAGATCGTTTCCAGGCCGGTGACCCGGCGGGAGGCGTCGTCCCAGACGGGGCGGACGCCGAGGAGCGCGAAGGCCTCGGCGATGTCGTCGCCGGCGGTGCGCATCGCGCTGGTGCCCCAGAGCGAGAGCCCGACCGACGGCGGGCAGGCGCCGTCGTTGTCGGCCCGGTAGCGCTCGACCAGCGAGGCGGCCAGGGCCTGCCCGGTCTCCCAGGCGAGCTTGCTGGGTACGGCCTTCGGGTCGACGGAGTAGAAGTTGCGGCCGGTCGGCAGCACGTTGACCAGCCCGCGCAGCGGCGAGCCGGACGGCCCGGCCGGGACGAAGCCGCCGCGCAGCGCGTGCAGCACGGCGTCCAGCTCGCCGGTGGTGGCGGCCAGCCGCGGCACCACCTGGGCGGCCGCGAAGTCCAGCACCTCGCGGACCGCCGTACGGACCTGCTCCGGCAGCTCGGCGGTGACCTTCTCGACCGCCTCCGGGGCCCAGTCCTCGGCCTCCATCGCCTCGACCAGCTCGCGCGCCGCGGCCTCGGCCGCGTCGGTGGCACCGAGGGTGAGCGCGGACTCGTCCAGGCCGAGCGCCTCGCGCAGGCCGGGCAGGGCGTTGACGCCGCCCCAGATCTGCCGGGCGCGCAGGATGGCGAGCACGATGTTGACCCGGTCGGTGCCGGCCGGGGCCTGGCCCAGGACGTGCAGGCCGTCCCGGATCTGGGCGTCCTTGATCTCGCAGAGCCAGCCGTCGACGTGCAGCAGGAAGTCGTCGAAGCCGTCGTCCTCGGGGCGCTCGTCCAGGCCGAGGTCGTGGTCGAGCTTGGCGGCCTGGATCAGCGTCCAGATCTGGGCGCGGATCGCGGGCAGCTTGGCCGGGTCCATCGCGGCGATGTTGGCGTGCTCGTCGAGCAGCTGCTCCAGGCGCGCGATGTCGCCGTAGGAGTCGGCGCGGGCCATGGGCGGGACGAGGTGGTCGACCAGGGTGGCGTGGGCGCGGCGCTTGGCCTGGGTGCCCTCGCCCGGGTCGTTGACCAGGAAGGGGTAGACCAGCGGCAGGTCGCCGAGGGCGGCGTCGGGGCCGCACTCGGCGGAGAGCGCGGCGGTCTTGCCGGGCAGCCACTCCAGGTTGCCGTGCTTGCCGAGGTGGACCACCGCGTGGGCGCCGAAGCCGCCGTCGGCCTGCTCGGCCGCGATCCAGCGGTAGGCGGCCAGGTAGTGGTGGGACGGCGGGAGGTCCGGGTCGTGGTAGATCGCGACCGGGTTCTCGCCGAACCCGCGCGGGGGCTGGATGAGGACGAGCAGGTTGCCGGAGCGGACGGCGGCGAGCACGATGTCGCCGTCCGGGTTCTGCGAGCGGTCGACGTACAGCTCGCCGGGGGCCGGGCCCCAGTGCTCCTCGACCCGGGTGCGCAGCGCCTCGGGCAGGCCCGCGTACCAGCGGCGGTAGTCGGCGGCCGGGATACGGACGGGGTTGCGGGCCAGCTGGTCCTCGGTGAGCCAGTCCTGGTCGTAACCGCCGGCGGCGATCAGCGCGTGGATGAGGGCGTCGCCCTCGTGCTGGCCCTCGGCCGACTCGTCGAGCCCGGGCAGGCCGGTGCCCAGGTCCATGCCCTCCTCGCGCAGCGCGGTCAGCAGCCGCACCGCGCTGGCCGGGGTGTCCAGACCGACCGCGTTGCCGACCCGGGCGTGCTTGGTCGGGTAGGCGGAGAGGACGAGCGCGAGCCGGCGCTCGGCGGCCGGGATGTGCCGCAGGCGGGCGTGGGAGACGGCGATGCCGGCGACCCGGGCGGCGCGCTCGGGGTCGGCGGCGTAGACGGTGAGGCCGTCCTCGTCCAGCTCCTTGAAGGAGAACGGGACGGTGATCAGGCGGCCGTCGAACTCGGGCACGGCGATCTGGGTGGCGGTGTCCAGCGGCGAGAGGCCGTCGTCGCTGGCCTCCCACTGGGCGCGCGACCAGGTCAGGCAGAGCGCCTGGAGGATCGGCCGGTCCAGGGCGGCGAGCGCGCCGGCGTCCCAGGCCTCCTCGTCGCCGCCGGCCTGCGCGTCGGCCGGGCGGGTGCCGCCGGCGGCCAGCACGGTGGTGACGAGGGCGTCGGCCTCGCCGAGGGCGGCCAGCAGGTCGTCCTCGGCGCCGCGCAGCGAGGCGCAGTAGTACGCCCGGGCCTGCGCGCCCCGGTCCTCGATCGCCCGGCAGAGGGTCTCGACGAAGGCGGTGTTCCCGCTCATGTGGTGGGCGCGGTAGTAGAGCACGGCGATGACCGGGCCGCCGTCGGTGCGGGCGGTGCGCTCCAGCGGTCCCCAGGCGGGGGCGGAGGCGGGCGGCGCGAAGCCGTGGCCGGTGAGCAGCACGGTGTCGGAGAGGAAGGCGGCCAGCTCGGCGAGGTTGGCCGCGCCGCCGTGCGCCAGGTAGGCGTGGGCCTCGGCGGCGATGCCGGCCGGCACGGTGGACAGCTCCATCAGCTGGGCGTCGGGCGCCTGTTCGCCGGTCAGGACGACGACGGGGCGGGGGCCGGCCAGCAGCGCGTCCAGGCCCTCCTGCCAGGCACGGCGTCCGCCGAGCAGGCGGACCACGACCAGGTCGGTGCCGTCGACCAGGGCGGGCAGGTCCGCGGGCGTGAGCCGGGCCGGGTTGCCGAGCCGGTAGCGCACCGGTCCCTCGGCGGAGCGGGCGCTGAGCAGGTCGGTGTCGGACGTCGACAGCAGCAGGATCATGCGAAGGCCCTCCCGGCCTCGGAGGCGCCCCGAGCCGAAGGGCACGCCGGCGTGGAATGTGACGAGTGACGAGCGACTGGCGAAGGACGGCGGAACACCGGAGCGGGGGCCCCTCCGGCCCGGCGGCGGGCAGGGAGGGCGTGCGTCAACGGCGGGTCCGGGAGCCCGGCGGATCCCTCCGGCCCGCCTGGGGCAGGGAGGGGGAGCGGCCGAGTCACGGTGGACCGGACCGCGGGAGCGGGCATGCGGCGGCGCATGGCTTTTCGAGCCTTCCTCGGGGTCCGCGCCCCGGGCCGGTGGAGGACGGCAGGAGTTCCTGGCTCCCGCGGTCTCCCGGCGTTCCGGTGGACCGCGGTCACAGTGGCGGGACCGCACCGGGCTCGCACCGGTTTCCTCCCCTGCGCCGTCGCTGGCGTGTGGGCGGCCTGCGGGGACCGCCCGCCAGCATCGTACGGGGTGTGGCTGACCTGGGGGAGTGCCCTTCGGCAAGGCGCTCTTCCGGCACCGGGTCCGGCTCGGTGCTGTGACCTTCGGTACGGCGGCATCCGATCGGATCATCGGTATGCTCGCCGCCATGCCACCGACATCCGACGCCGTCACGCCGGGCGCCGCCGCGCCCGACCGGGGGCGTGCGGACGTCTGTCCGGGGGCGCTTCGTCTGCACACCGCCGACGACGGCGCCCTGGCCCGGGTCCGCCTGCCGGGCGGACTTCTGACGGTCCGTCAGGCCGTGGCGCTGGCCGACGCCGCGGAGGCGCTCGGCGACGGCGCGCTGGAGACCACCTCGCGCGGCAACGTCCAGCTGCGCGGACTGGCTCCGGACTGCGGCGGCGAACTCGGCGAACGGCTGCGCGCCGCCGGCCTGTTGCCCTCGGACACCCACGAGCGGGTGCGCAACATCGTGGCCTCGCCCGGCCCGTCGGACGGCGGTCGCACCGGCGTCGACGTGCACGCCTGGGCCCGCGCGCTGGACGCCGGCCTCTGCGCGAGCCCGTGGGCGACCGGCCTCTCCGGCAAGTTCCTGTTCGCGCTGGACGACGGCCGCGGCGACGTCGCCGCGCTGGACGCCGATGTGACATTGATCGCAGGCCGGGACGGGACCGCCCTGCTGCGCCTCGGCAGGGCCGCCACCGCGCGCGCCGTCCCCGCCGCCCGGGCGGTGGAGGCGGCGCTGGACGCCGCCCGTTCCTTCCTGGAGGCCCTGCGCGTCTCCGGGGCAGGGGCCTGGCACCTGCGCGAGGTCCCCGGCCTGCTGCCGCCCGGCGACGTCCCGCTGCCCGACCTGCCCGGACTGCCGGTGCCGCTCGGCGCGCTGCCCGGCGGGCTCTCCGTCGGACTCCGGTTCGGCCGGGCCACCGCCGCGCAGTGGCGCGTCCTGGCCGCCGCCGCCGAGGGGGAGCTCCGGCTCACCCCGTGGCGCGGTGCCGTCCTGCCGAGTGCCCCGGCCGACCGGCTGCCCGCCCTGACGGCGGCCGGGTACCGTACCGAGCCGGGCTCGGCCTGGGACCGGGCCACGGCCTGCACCGGGCTGCCGGGCTGCGCCAAGTCGCTCGCGGACGTCCGGACGGACGCGGCGCGGGCACTGGACGCGACGGCGGCTCCGGTCGTCGTGGTGCCGAGCCCCGCGGTGGCGGGCCCCGTGGCGCCGGCCGCCCCGGCCGGTACCGGCGTCCTGCCGGTGCACTGGTCCGGCTGCGAGCGGCGCTGCGGCCACCCGGCGGGACGCTGGGTGGACGTGCTGGCGACCGGGCGGGGCTACCGCGTGAGGGTGTCCGGCACCGCTCCGGAACCGCCCGGCGGTCCCGCGGGCAGCGTGACGGGCAGCCCTGCGAGCAGTCCCACGAACGACCCGGTGAACGACCCGGTGAACGATCTGACGAACGAGGAGACGGCCGTGGCGGTCGCCGCGGCCAGGAGGACCACCAAGTGATCGAGTACGAGAAGGACGGCGCGTCCATCTACCGCCAGTCCTTTGCCACCATCCGGGCCGAGGCCGACCTCGCCGCGCTCCCCGCGGACGTCTCCCAGGTCGCCGTGCGGATGATCCACGCCTGCGGCATGGTCGACCTGGTCGAGGACCTGGTGTACTCGCCCGGCGTGGTCGCCTCCGCCCGTGCCGCCCTGCGCGCCGGCGCGCCGATCCTCTGCGACGTCAACATGGTCGCCAGCGGCGTCACCCGCAAGCGGCTGCCCGCCGACAACGAGGTGGTCTGCACCCTCACCGACCCGTCCGTGCCCGAGCTGGCACGGGCGATGGGCAACACCCGCAGCGCCGCCGCGATGGAGCTGTGGCTGCCCCGGCTGGAGGGTGCGGTGGTCGCCGTCGGCAACGCGCCGACCTCGCTCTTCCGCCTGCTGGAGATGATCGAGGCCGGCGCCCCGCGCCCGGCGGCGGTGATCGGTGTGCCGGTCGGATTCATCGGCGCGGCCGAGTCCAAGGAGGCCCTGGCCGTGCACCCCGCCGGCCTGGAGCACCTGGTGGTGCGCGGCCGGCGCGGCGGCAGCGCGATGGCCGCCGCTGCGATCAACGCGATTGCGAGCGAAGAAGAGTGACGAACCATCAGGACGACAGTGTGACGACCGGCCGGCTCTACGGGGTCGGCCTGGGCCCCGGTGACCCGTCGCTGGTGACCGTCCGCGCCGCCGAACTCATCGGCAAGGCCGACGTCGTGGCCTACCACAGCGCGCGGCACGGCCGTTCGATCGCCCGGTCCATCGCCGAGCGGTACCTGACGACAGGTCAGATCGAGGAGAAGCTGGTCTACCCGCTCACGGTGGAGACCACCGACCACCCCGGCGGCTACCGGGGTGCGCTGGACGACTTCTACACGGAGGCCGCCGACCGGCTGGCCGCCCACCTGGACGCCGGCCGTGACGTCGTGGTGCTGGCCGAGGGGGACCCGTTCTTCTACGGCTCCTACCAGCACATGCACAAGCGCCTCGCGGACCGCTACCCGACCGAGGTGGTGCCCGGCGTGACGTCGGTCAGCGCCGCGGCCGCCCGGCTGGGCATGCCGCTCACCGAGGCCGACGAGACGCTCACCGTCATCCCGGGCACGCTGCCCGAGGAGGAGCTGACCGCGCGGATCGCCGCCGCCGACTCCGCCGTCGTCATGAAGCTCGGCCGCACCTTCCCGGCCGTGCGCCGCGCCCTGGAGCGGGCCGGCCGCCTCGGCGACGCCCAGTACGTCGAGCGCGCCTTCATGGAGGGCGAGCGGACCGCCCCGCTGGCCTCGGTCGACGCCGAGACCGTCCCCTACTTCGCGGTCGCCGTGCTGCCCAGCAGGGTCGCGCCGCTGGAGCCCCCGGCGCCGGCCCTGGAGGGCCCGGGCAGTGTGACCGTGATCGGCACCGGCCCGGCCGGCCCGCTCTGGCTCACCCCCGAGGCGCGCGGCGCCCTGTCGGCCGCCACCGATCTGGTCGGCTACACCACCTACCTGGACCGGGTGCCGGTGCGCCCCGGTCAGGCGCGGCACGGCTCCGACAACAAGGTGGAGTCCGAGCGCGCCGAGTTCGCCCTCGACCTGGCCCGCCGCGGCCACCGGGTCGCGGTCGTCTCCTCCGGCGACCCGGGCGTCTTCGCGATGGCCACCGCCGTCCTGGAGGTCGCCTGCGAGGAGGCCTACCGCGAGGTGCCGGTCCGGATCGTCCCCGGCATGACCGCCGCGCACGCCGCCGCCTCCCGGGCGGGCGCCCCGCTCGGCCACGACTACGCGGTGGTCTCCCTCTCCGACCGCCTCAAGCCCTGGGACGTCGTCGCCCGTCGTCTGCGGGCCGCCGCCGAGGCCGATCTCGTCCTCGCGCTCTACAACCCCGGCTCGCAGTCCCGCACCACCCAGGTCGGCCGTGCCCGCGACCTCCTGCTGGAGTACCGGGCCCCGGAGACCCCGGTGGTCATGGCCCGCGACGTCGGCGGCCCCACCGAGCGCGTCCGCACCGTACGCCTCGCCGACCTGGACCCGGCCGAGGTCGACATGCGCACCGTCCTCCTCGTCGGTTCCTCCCAGACCCGGCACGTCACCCGGTCCCCCCACCCCGACGTCACCTGGACCCCCCGCCGCTACCCCGAGGCCTGACCTCCCGGCCGCGGCCCCTCGGGGTCCGACCACCGGGCACCCCGCTCCGGCGGGGTGCCCGGTGGTCGCGGTAGATCTCGGAACGGTGGCCGACCCTGACCGCGAGGACGAGTAGCAGGCCACCGTCGACGGTGGAGATCACCCTCGTCCCGGCGCTCCTCGACGAGGCGCACCGGCTCGCGCTCCTCCCACTGCCGGTACTCGCGCAGGAACTCTGTCGGGACGACGGCGGCCACTTCCGGCCCGCGGCGGCCACCGACCGGCGCGCGTTCCCGAATTCCGCGCTGATCGCGTCGGTGCGGGAGCGGCGGTCCGGTTCCACGGTGCGGGTCCGGGGTCGAGTCGGGTCGCGCCGCCGTCGGCGATGCCGTCGGGTCTGCTGACGGCTCCTTCTGTCTCGGTCGTGTCATAAGAACTTCGCTGTGATGTGAAGATCTGACGCCCATACGGGGAGGGAAACGGACAAATGTCGCGTCACATGGGAGGCCGATCCTGGCGCTATCTCAGTCATGAGATATGGTCTGGCAGGTGACAGGCGACTATCTCACCCGTATCGGCACCCTCATCCGCACCGCGCGTCAGCACCGCGGTTGGTCCCAGGCTCAGCTCGGCGAGGCCCTCGGCACCAGCCAGAGCGCGGTCAACCGCATCGAACAGGGCAAGCAGAACGTCAGCCTTGAGATGATCGCCCGCATCGGCGAAGCGCTCGACAGCGAGATCGTCTCCCTCGGCTACGCAGGCCCGATGCACCTGCGGGTCGCCGGCGGCACCCGGCTCTCCGGCGCGATCGACGTCCGTAGCAGCAAGAACGCCTGCGTGGCCATCCTCTGCGCCTCGCTGCTCACCACCGGCCGCACCACCCTGCGCAGCGTCGCCCGCATCGAGGAGGTCTACCGCATCCTCGAAGTGCTCAACAGCATCGGCGTCAAGAGCCGCTGGACCAACGACGGCCGCGACCTCGAACTCACCCCGCCCGCCGAGCTCGACCTCGACGGCATGGACGTCGAGGCCGCCCGCCGCACCCGCAGCGTGCTGATGTTCCTCGGCCCGCTGATGCACCGCGCCGACCGGTTCGCCATCCCCTACGCCGGCGGCTGCGACCTCGGCACCCGCACCGTCCAGCCCCACCTGACCGCGCTGCGCCGCTTCGGCCTGGAGGTCGCCACCACCGGCGGCGCCTACCACGCCTCCGTCCAGCCCGGCACTCCGCTGGACCGGCCGATCGTGCTGACCGAGCGCGGGGACACGGTCACCGAGAACGCCCTGCTCGCCGCCGCCCGCCACGACGGCGTCAGCGTCATCCGCAACGCCTCGCCCAACTACATGGTCCAGGACCTCTGCTTCTTCCTGGAGAAGCTGGGCGTCAGGATCGACGGCGTCGGCACCACCACCCTCACCGTCCACGGGGTCCCCGAGATCACCTGCGACGTCGACTACACCCCCGCCGAGGACCCGGTGGAGGCGATGAGCCTGCTGGCCGCCGCCGTCGTGACCGGCTCCGAGCTGACCATCCGCCGGGTGCCGATCGAGTTCCTGGAGATCGAGCTCGCGGTGCTGGAGGGCATGGGCCTCGACTACGACCGCACCGCCGAGTACCCCGCCCACAACGGCCGTACCCGGCTGGTCGACCTCACCGTCCGCCCGTCCAAGCTGACCGCGCCGGTCGACACCATCCACCCGATGCCGTTCCCCGGCATCAACATCGACAACGTGCCGTTCTTCGCCGCGATCGCCGCGGCCGCCCACGGCACCACGATGATCCACGACTGGGTCTACGACAACCGCGCCATCTACCTCACCGAACTCACCCGTCTCGGTGCGGACATCAAGCTGCTCGACCCGCACCGCGTCCTCGTCCAGGGCCCGACCCGCTGGCGCGCCGCCGAGATGGTCTGCCCGCCGGCCCTGCGCCCCGCGGTCGTCATCCTGCTGGCGATGCTCGCCGCCAAGGGCACCTCGGTGCTGCGCAACGTCTACGTCATCAACCGCGGCTACGAGGACCTCGCCGAGCGCCTCAACTCCATCGGCGCGCAGATCGAGACCTTCCGCGACATCTGACGGAGCGCGTCCGTCGGCACGTCGGTTCGGTGCCCGGCCCGGGATCGGAGGATCCCGGGCCGGGCACCGGCGTGTTCACTCGCCGGTGCGGCCGTCGAGGTGTTCGCGGAGGAGGTCGGCGTGGCCGTTGTGGCGGGCGTACTCCTCGATCATGTGGGTGAGGATCCAGCGGAGCGAGTAGGCGTCGTCGCCGTCGGCCCCGGCGCTCCCCCGGTAGTGCCCGACGAAGTCCAACGACTCCGTGGCGGCGACGAGTTGCCGGGCGTGCTCGCACTCGCCGCGCCAGACGGCGAAGGCCTCCTCCGGATCGGCGTCCTCGACGTCGAACTCGCTGAAGCTCCCGTCGGGGCGCTTCCAGTAGCCGGGCACGGCCTCGTCGGCGAGGACGTTGCGGAACCAGCCGCGCTCGACCTCGGCGAGGTGGCGGGCCAGGCCGAGCAGCGAGAGGTCGGAGGGCGCGAGGGGGCGGGCGCGGAGCTGTTCGGTGGTCAGTCCGGCGCACTTCATCACGAACGTGGCCCGCTGGTGGTCCAGGAAGGTGACCAGGGTGGCACGCTCGTCGGCGGTGCGGAGGGGTTCGGTCCGCGCGGCGTCGGCGCGATCGTAGGCGTCCATCGGATCATGCTCGCAGGGCGGTCGGCCCACGGCACCGGGTTTTCGAGGGGCGGACGCGGGCCTAGGCCCTCGGGTCGAGCCCGGCGATCCACTCCTGCGCGGCTCCGACGGTCTCCACGACCGGGACGCCGGCCGGGAGCGGCGGACGCTCCACGACCACCACGGGCAGGGCCAGTTCACGGGCGGCCGTGAGCTTGGGGGCGGTGGCCGCGCCGCCGCTGTCCTTGGTGACCACGACGTCGATGCGGTGCTCGCGGAGCAGCGCGCGTTCGCCCTCCAGCGTGAACGGGCCGCGGTCCAGCAGGACGTGGAGCGAGGCGGGCACCGGCGGCTCGGGCGGATCGACCGACCGGGCCGTGAAGTGCAGACCGTCGAGGTGGGCGAACGCGCCGATGCCCTGCCGTCCGGTGGTGAGCAGGATCCGCCGGCCGAGCGGGGGAAGCAGCTCCGCCGCGGCGGCGAGGGAGGCGGCCGGGTGCCAGCGGTCGCCCTCCACCGGCGTCCAGCCGGGGCGGCGCAGTGCGAGCAGCGGCACGCCGGTCGCGGCGGCGGCCTCGGCGGCGTTGCGGGACATGACGGCGGCGAACGGGTGGGTGGCGTCGACCACGGCGTCCACCCGTTCGGCGCGCAGCCACGCGGCGAGGCCGTCCGGACCGCCGAAACCGCCGATCCGGACCTCGCCGACGGGCAGCCGCGGGTCCGCGACCCGCCCGGCGAGGGAACTGGTGACCCTGAGCGGCGAGCCGGCCAGGGCGGCGGCGAGCGTCCGCGCCTCGGTCGTCCCGCCGAGGACGAGCAGGTGGGGCGCCACTACGACCCGCAGGGCTCGTGCGGGCGCTCGCGGTCCGCCGAGTAGAGGTGGCTGTCGCGGAACTGCTCGGCGGCGAGGGTCCGGCCGACGATGATCACCGCGGTGCGGACCACGCCCGTCTCCTTCAGCTGTCCGGCGATCGAGCCGACGGTGCCGCGCAGCACCAGCTCGTCCGGCCGGCTGGCCATCGCGACGACGGCGGCCGGGCAGTCGGCGCCGTAGTGCGGCAGCAGCTGCTCCACCACGTCGTCGACGTACCCGGCGGCCAGGTGCAGGACGAGCAGGGCGCCGCTGCGGCCGAGGGTGGCGAGGTCCTCGCCCTCCGGCATGGGGGTGGCGCGCTTGGCGATCCGGGTGAGGATGACGGTCTGGCCGACGGTCGGCACCGTCAGCTCGCGCTTGAGGGCGGCGGCCGCGGCGGCGAAGGCCGGCACGCCGGGTACGACCTCGTACGGGACACCGGCCGCGTCGAGCCGGCGCATCTGCTCGGCGACGGCGCTGAACACGGACGGGTCGCCGGAGTGCAGGCGGGCCACGTCCTGTCCGGCCCGGTGGGCGCGGACCAGCTCCTCGACGATCTGGTCGAGGTTGAGGTTGGCGGTGTCGACCAGGCGGGCGCCCAGCGGGCACTCGTCCAGCAGCTCGCGAGGCACCAGACTGCCCGCGTAGAGGCAGACCTCGGCGCGGGCCAGGATCCGCTGGCCGCGCAGGGTGATCAGGTCGGCGGCGCCGGGGCCGGCCCCGATGAAGTGGACGGTCACGAGGCGTTCTCCCGGGGGGTGAGGGGCTGGGCGGCAGGCTTGGCGGCGGACCACTGGGTGACCGGCATGGCCTGGCGCCAGCCGGTGAAGCCGCCGACCGGGACGGCGTGGGCGACGGCGAGCCGCAGCAGCTCGCCGCCGTGCCGCCGGTACCACTCGGTGAGCAGTGCCTCCGACTCCAGGGTCACGGTGTTGGCGACCAGCCGCCCGCCCGGCGCCAGCGCGGTCCAGCAGGCGTCCAGCAGACCGGGCGCGGTGAGCCCGCCGCCGACGAACACGGCGTCGGGGCCGGGCAGCCCGGCGAGCGCGGCGGGTGCGGCGCCGGTGACGACGCGCAGCCGGGGGACACCGAGCGCGGCGGCGTTGCGGGCGATCCGCTCGGCCCGGACGGGGTCGCGTTCGACGGTGACGGCCCGGTTGTCGCGGTGCGCGCGCAGCCACTCGATCGCGATCGACCCGGAGCCGCCGCCGACGTCCCAGAGCAGTTCGCCGGGGACGGGCGCGAGGGTGGCCAGGGTGGCGGCACGGACGTGGCGTTTGGTCAGCTGGCCGTCGTTCTCGTACGCGCCGTCGGGCAGGCCGGGGACGACCGGGGTGCGGGGGCCGGTGTCGCCGAGGTCGGCCGCGATCAGGTTGAGCCGGTCGCCGGGCGGGTGCGGCCAGCCGTCGGCGGGCCCGTCGAGCTGCCGTTCGGCGGGGCCGCCGAGCTGTTCCAGCACCCGCAGCCGGGCGGCGCCGAAGCCGCTCGCGGTGAGCAGCGCGGCGACGGCACCGGGCCCGTCGGCGTCGGCGCTGAGGACGAGCAGGCGGCGCCCGGGGTTGAGGGCTAGGCGCAGGGCGTCCAGGGGGCGGCCGACCAGGCTGACGACCTCGGTGGACTCCAGCGGCCAGCCGAGCCGGGCACAGGCGTACGTCACGGAGGAGGGGTGCGGCAGGACGCGCAGCCGGTCGGGGCCGGCGATCTCCGCGAGGGTGCGGCCGATGCCGTAGAACATCGGGTCGCCGCTGGCCAGGACGGCGACGCGGCGGTCCGCGTACCGGGCGAGCAGCCCCGGGACGGCCGGGCGCAGCGGGGTCGGCCACGGCACCCGTTCGGCGGAGACCTCGTCCGCGGGGAGGAGGTCGAGCTGCCGGGGGCCGCCGATCACCACCTCGGCCGTCCGCAGCGAGGCCCGCGCGGTGCCGGCGAGGCCGGGCCAGCCGTCCGCCCCGATCCCGACGACGGTGAGCGGGGGAGGCTGCTGGGGCACCGGGGGGCTCCTTGTGGATCTGCGGGGGTGGCTCGGGGCCCGCCGGCCGGGTTTGCGGTTTCGGCCCCGGGGCAGCCTACCTGGCGCTGTCCGTCCGGGGGGTGGCCAGGGTGCATGCCCTGCCGGGCGGGGTTAGCGTCGACCGGGGGGACCTCAGCACGCAACGGAGGGCACCATGTCCGAGTCAGCGGTCCCGTACACCACCAACAACGCCGGGATCCCGGTGCCGAGCGACGACAACTCGCTCACGGTGGGGAGGGACGGCCCGATCCTGCTCCACGACCACTACCTGATCGAGAAGATGGCCCAGTTCAACCGTGAACGGGTGCCGGAGCGGGTGGTGCACGCGAAGGGGTCCGGGGCGTACGGCGTCTTCGAGACGACGGAGGACGTCAGCCGCTACACGAAGGCGACGTTGTTCCAGCCGGGCAAGCGGACGGAGATGCTGGCCCGGTTCTCGACCGTCGCCGGTGAGCAGGGCAGCCCGGACACCTGGCGCGACCCGCGCGGCTTCGCGCTGAAGTTCTACACCGAGGACGGCAACTACGACCTGGTCGGCAACAACACGCCGGTCTTCTTCGTCCGCGACACGATCAAGTTCCAGGACTTCATCCGCTCGCAGAAGCGGCGCACGGACAACGGCCTGCGCGACCACGACATGCAGTGGGACTTCTGGACGCTCTCGCCGGAGTCCGCCCACATGGTCACCTGGCTGATGGGGGACCGCGGCCTTCCGAAGTCGTACCGGCACATGAACGGGTACGGCTCGCACACCTACATGTGGATCAACTCCGGTGGCGAGCGGTTCTGGGTGAAGTACCACTTCAAGACCGACCAGGGCGTCGAGTTCCTCACCCAGGCCGATGCCGACCGGCTGGCCGGCTCCGACCCGGACCTGCACCGCGAGGACCTCTGGCAGGCGATCGACGGGGGCAACCCGCCGTCCTGGACGCTGTACGTGCAGGTGATGCCGTTCGACGAGGCGCCCGGTTACCGGTTCAACCCCTTCGACCTCACCAAGGTCTGGCCGCACGGCGACTACCCCCTGGTCAAGGTCGGCACGATGACCCTGAACCGCAACCCCGAGGACTACTTCGTCCACATCGAGCAGTCCGCCTTCGAACCGGCCAACCTGGTGCCCGGGATCAGCGTCTCGCCGGACAAGATGCTGCTCGGCCGGATCTTCTCCTACCCCGACACCCACCGGTACCGGATCGGTCCCAACTACGCGCAGCTGCCGCCGAACCGGCCGCACGTCCCGGTGCACTCGTACGCCAAGGACGGCCCGATGCGGTTCGACCCGGCCCGTACCGCGGCGCCGTACGCGCCCAACTCCAAGGGCGGGCCGGCCGCGGACCCGAAGGTGTACGACGATCCGTCCGCCGGCTGGCAGACCTCCGGCGACATGGTGCGCGAGGCCTACTCGCTGCACGCCGAGGACGACGACTGGGGTCAGGCAGGCACGATGGTCCGCAAGGTGCTGGACGACGCGGAGCGCGACCGGCTGGTCTCCAACATCGTCGGGCACCTCAAGGGCGGGGTGAGCGATCCGGTGCTGGACCGGGCGGTGCAGTACTGGCGCAACGTCGACAAGGCGCTCGGCGACCGGGTCGCCTCGGGCGTGGGCAAGGACTGACGCCCGAGGTGCGAGGGCGTGACGACCTGAGCGCGTGACGACCTGAGGGCGTGACGGCGAGGGAGGGCGCGGGCCGAGGACGGGGCCCGCGCCCTCAGCGTGCCCGCAGCCAGTCCCCGGACGCGATCAGCGCGGGGTGCGCGCGCAGCCGGGCGGCGACGTCCGGGCCGGCCAGGTACACCCACGCCTCCGCCGTGCCGCCGTCGGCGGTCCGGACGGCCAGCCGCTCCCGGACGTACTCCCCGGTGCCGTCCGTCCGGCAGTCCTCCAGGCGGTCCAGGGCGGTGAGCGCCTCCGGGTACGCGCCCCGGCGGACCGTGACGAGTTCGCCGACGATCCGCCGCCCGGGCGCGGCGTCCGGTACCGCGTAGGGGAACCCCGGTCCCTCGTGCAGGGCCGCTCCTTCCAGGACCGCGCCGCGGACCTCGGCGCACCGGCCCGCCAGGTACACGGCGTGGTTGCGCCCGCCGGGGCGGAGCGTGCCGTAGACGAAGAAGGGGAGGTCGGGGGCGGGCGGGGCGGTGGGCATGGGGCTCTCCTGCGGGACCGGGCGGCCGACGGACGGCATCGGCGGGTGACAGATTCCAGCACTCGTCGTCCGCCGGGCGCCACCCCCCGGTCGTCGTTCGTGGTCCGGAGTCCGCGCGCCGCCCGTCGGCCTCCGTCCGCTGCGTCGTCCGCAGCCTCGTCCGCTGCTCTGCCGTCACCCCGCCGCCGGCTGCCGTCCGGTGCCGGGTTTGTCCGGATGGGGCTGCTTTCGGTGCCCGGTGGCCGATCGTCCGGTGATACCCACTGGCGTCCAGGTCGGCTGATGCGGTGTCATGGCGGGTGAACGCCAGTACCGTCTTAGGGGGACACCCATGACAGCACCCGTCGCAGGCAAGCCGGGCGCGGCCTCTGCCGCCGCACCCGCCGGTGCCGCACCCGCACCCGCCGATGCCCGTCCCGCCGGCGCCGGCCCCGTCGACGCGGGCCCCGCCGGTGCCGGTCCCGCGGCGGCGCGGTTGGGAGGGCAGGTGTGGGTGGCCCTCGGGATCGTGTACGTGGTGTGGGGGTCGACGTACCTGGCGATCCGGATCGCGCTGGAGACGATGCCGTCCTTCCTCTCCGCCGCGGCACGGTTCCTGACCGCCGGCCTGCTGCTCGTCGGGTTCGTCGCGCTCCGCCACGGGCGCGAGGGGCTCCGGGTGGACCTGCGGCAGCTGGGGTCCTCCGCGCTGGTCGGCGGGCTGCTGCTGACCGGCGGGAACGGCCTGGTGGTGCTCGGCGAGAACTCGATCCCGTCCGGTCTGGCCGCGCTGGTGGTGGCCGTGGTGCCGCTGTGGATGGTCCTGTTGACGGCGGCGGACGGCCACCGGCCCAAGCCGGTGGAACTGGCCGGCGTCCTGTTCGGACTGGTCGGGCTGGGGGTGCTCTCGGCGCCCGCGATCGGCGGCGACATCGCGATCGGCGGCGTGATCGCGGTGGTCTGCGGCACGGTCACCTGGGCGTTCGGGTCGTTCGCCGCGAAGCGGATCCGGATGCCCGGCAACGTCTTCGCCGCGAGTGCCTACCAGATGCTCGCCGGCGGGCTCGGCAACCTGCTGATAGGACTGGTGCGCGGTGAGCAGCACGGGCTCGACCTCGGCGAGGTCTCCGGGCGGTCCTGGCTGGCACTCGGGTTCCTGGTCGTGTTCGGCTCGCTGGTCGCCTACACCGCGTACGCGTGGCTGTTGCGCTCGGCGCCGCTGACCCTGGTCGCCACCTACGCCTACGTGAACCCGGTGGTGGCGGTGCTGCTCGGCTGGCTGGTGCTGGCCGAGCCACTGACCGGCCCCACCCTGCTGGGTGGGGCGATCGTGGTCGTGGGTGTCTGCCTGGTGGTGAGCGTCAGTCGGACTTCGCGTAAGTGAGGACGGCGACCCCGTTGTCGAAGGTGCGGGACGCTTCGAGTCGGAAGGTGTGCGGCGCGAAGCCCGCGCGGAACATCGGAATGCCCGAGCCGGTCACGACCGGATACTGCTTGACAATCAACTCGTCGATCTCGGGGAGGAGTTGTCCGGCCAGATCGGCGCCCCCGCACAGCCAGATGCCGAGGCCGTCCTCCTGCTTGAGTGCGCGGACCCGGGTCAGCGGGTCGGCGGCCGTGACCTCGACCGCGGGGTCGGGGCTCTGCGTCAGGGAGTGGGAGAAGACCAGCTGTCGCAGGTGGGCGTAGGGGTTGGCGAGCCCGAGGGGCAGCCCCGGTTCGTACGTGCCGCGACCCATGAGCACGGTGTCGAAGCGCCTGTTGGGAGCGTCCGCCGCGCCCAGTGCGGTGCGGCCCGGCGTGGGCAGGGTCTCGGGGAACTCGCCGACCATGAAGGAGAGGAAGTCGCCGGAGACGTACTGCATGAGGACCTCGAAGTCGCCGTCCGGCGCGGCGATGAAGCCGTCGAGGGTGGCGCCGACGTAGTAGGTGAGCTTGCGCATGCACGTCCTTGGGTTTCGGTGAGGGCCTCGCGCCCTGACCACGACAGTTATAGTACTCCGATCGTAGTGGCTGCAAGGGGGATCCGGGAGGAGCTGATCTCCGACCCGTGACCGCGTCCGCCGTCCCGTCCCTCACCTCGTCCGGTGGCTCGCCCTCACCGGTGCGGCGCGGTGCGCGCGAGGACCGCCTCGATCAGGTCCGCCCGCTCGGCCACCCCGGCTGCCGGGACGTCGATCAGCCGGTAGCCGCGCGCCCGGTAGGCCCGCTCGTGCAGCCGCTCGAAGGTCAGCGCGTCCTCGAAGGAGATCCGCCGGGCGGCCGTCGGCTCGACGAAGCCGAGGTTGCGGACGAAGAACACCTCGCTCCGGTAGACGTGTTCGTCGCCGATGCGCCGCAGCTCGGCGGTGAGCGCGGGGGACGCGGGGCGGCCGAGGAAGGTGCGCAAGGCCTCGGTGCAGACCGGGGACCGGTCGTGGAACCGGACCTCCCCGGGCGCCGTCGCCGTCGCCGCCCGCTCGCGCTGCAGGGTGACGACCTCGTCGACGAAACCGGCCCGCGTCCACGGCTCCGGATCCCCGGCGGCCTGCCGGCGGGCGATCACGTCGGTGGCGGCCTCCGCCGTGACGGAGTAGCCGCGGCGGGCCAACTCTGCCAGCAGGGTGGTCTTTCCGGCGCCCGGTGTGCCGGTGAGGATGTAACGACGCACGTCTTCCCCCGTCTTTCCTTCTCTTCCCCTGTTCGCTCCGTCCGTTCCGTCCGTGCCGCCGGTGCCGTCCGTGGGGCTCGTGCCGCCGGTCGACCGGTCGCCGCTGCCGGGCCGCCGTCCGCTCAGACGAACCGGATGTGCCGGACCCCGACCAGGGCGCGTCGAAGGCGCCCGCGCAGCGGGCCGTCGGTGTTCGGCGTGAGTGTCAACCCGGCTGCCGCGGCGAGGTGTTCGGCCACCTGGGGCACGGTGAGGCGGTCGGTCCGGACGTGTTCGCCGAACTCGTCGCGGCTGAGGCGGTCCAGGCAGTGGTCGAGCCGCGACACCGCGAAGCTCTCCCGGCGCAGTGGCGCGTCCTTCCCGGCGACCAGCCGCACGGCGTGCCCGGCCCCGCGTTCGCGCAGCCGTCGCAGCACCTCCTCCCGTTCGGCCAGGAGGGCGAAGTGCCGGACGTCGTGGCCTCGTTCGCGCAGCCGGCCCACGGTCTCGGCGAGGTAGGCGGGCTCGGTGACCGTCATCGGCGCGATCACCGTGCCCCGGTGGTGGCCGAGCGTGCGGTCGAGCACCTCGTACACGCCCTGGCGCCAGGCGGGCAGGTCCTGGAAGTCTCCCCGCAGTGGCCGGGGGGTCATCCGGTGCAGCCCGAAGCCGACCTCCTCGGGGTCGCAGACCACGCTGCCGGGCAGCCGTCGCCGCAGCTCGTGCGACACCTGGGTCTTGCCGCCGCCGAACGGGCCGTTGATCCACAGGAGCATGCCGACCAGCCTACGCCGGGACGCCCGCGCCCCCGGCCGACCCGCCCGGGTCGGTCAGAACAGTGCGGACGGCTTGCCGGCCCACCAGTTGCCGGGCGCGTCGGGGTCGCGACTGGTCCAGAACTCGACGATGCCGGAGACGAATTCGGCGGCGGAGAGCCGCCCGTCACCGTCCAGGTCGAGCCGGCGGAACGCCTCGTCCGCGTCGTCGCGGGAGAGCGCGGAGAAGTGGCCCCGCTGGAAGACGAAGAACTCGCCGGCGTCGACGGTCCCGCTGCCGTCCACGTCGGCGACGGCCAGGAACGCCTCGGCCAGCGTCCCGAAGACGGCCCGTGCGGCGGCCGGGTCGTCGGCGACCGAGAGGGTCGAGGCGGTGAACTGCTCCCGGGTGACCGCCGTGGTGCCCTCCGGCAGGTGGGCGAGGTGCAGGTCGCGCCAGATGGCCAGGTAGGCGCCGACGATCCGTTCCTCCGTCGCCGACCCCTCGGCGTGGCCGAGCGACCGGGCCACCGCGTGCCCCATCAGGACGTGGTCGCGCTCGGTCAGCAGGCCGTCCCCGTCGGCGTCCAGATGGTCGAAGCCGTGGTTGATCTTGGCGACCAGCAGTTCCTCCGACACGGTGCCCCCTCGGTTGGTGATCGCTCCGAAGTCTGCACGCTAACCCGCCGCCGCGCCGTCGCGCAGCCGAAGCCGGCAACCGCCTCCCGCCCCCGCCTCCCGTCCCGGCCGCCCCTGCCGGACCCGCCGCCCCTGCCGGACCCGCCGCCCCTGCCGGCCCGGTGGCGGCCGTCGGCGGCGAGCGGCGCGACACGGGTGTGCCGCACGCTCCTCGCCGCCGACCGTCCCGGGCGGGAGCGCGTCCTCAGCCCGCGCTCCGGAGCGCCGCGTCCGCCAGTCGTTCCGCCAGGTCGCCGAAGGCGGAGCCGAGTTCCTCGTCGGCGACGCCCCCGGCGTAGGACTGGAAGGCCAGCGCGGCCTGGGCCTGGACGGCCGGGGTGGCGTACACGGGGTCGATCGGGTAGGGCTCCCCGGGCGGCCAGGGCAGCGGCCAGTGCTTCGGCCACGGGATCCTGCCGTGCGGGGTGCCGCACCAGTCGTCACCGACCTCGGTGAGGATGTTCCGCACGTTGCCACCGGAGAGGCGGGCGGTGATGGCGGCGTTGGCCACCGCGTTGACGGTGCCGGAGACGGCGAGCCGCAGCTCGGCGGCGCCCGGCGGGATCGGTTGCGGGTCGAGGGTCACGGGCCCGCCGCCGCTGTTGGCGAGGTGCACGTGCCGGGTGGGGCCCAGGACGGGCAGGTGCGGGGTGATGCCGTCGATCGCCTCGGGATGGAGGCGGCCCAACAGGTAGAGGAGGGTGGCGGATTGGCGGACTAGGCTCATCGGAACCCCTTCTTGGGGACGCGCGGGTCACTGCCGGTGATCGATCGTAGACGGAGCGGTGCCGGGGTGCCGGAACCGACACGGCGGGAAGGGGCGCCGGCCGGGCCTCAGTGCGCGGCTGCCAGCAGCTCCCGGGTGTACTCGGTGTGCGGGGCGGCGAACAGCTGGTCCCGGTCGGTGGACTCGACCAGCCGGCCCCGGTGCATCACGGCCACCCG
The DNA here is from genome assembly GCF_036290945.1 of Streptomyces sp. BE303. NCBI lineage: Bacteria > Bacillati > Actinomycetota > Actinomycetes > Kitasatosporales > Streptomycetaceae > Streptomyces > Streptomyces sp. BE303. The sequence continues at coordinate 89,580 of NZ_JAQYWZ010000540.1, read as the reverse complement.
GTCGCAGAAGTGCCGGACCACCGCGAGGTCGTGGGAGACGAACAGGAAGGCGACGTCGAGCCGTTCGCGCAGCTCCATCAGCAGGTTGAGCACCTGGGCCTGGACCGAGACGTCCAGTGCGGAGACCGGTTCGTCGGCGATGATCAGCCGGGGTTCGGGGGCGAGCGCGCGGGCGATGCCGATCCGCTGGCGCTGGCCGCCGGAGAACTCGTGCGGGTAGCGGTCCAGGTGCGAGGACGGCAGGCCGACCTGTTCCAGCAGTTCGGCGGACCGGTCGCGGCGTTCCGCCGGGGTCAGCGCGGTGTGCAGGCTCAGCGGGGTGTCCAGGGTCTGGGCGATCGTACGGCGCGGGTTGAGCGAGGCGTACGGATCCTGGAAGACCAGCTGGATCTCCTTGCTGAGGCGCCGTCGGAGCGCCCGGTCCGGGGCGGTGGCGTCCACGCCGTCGTACCGCACGGTCCCGCCGGTGACGGGCTGGAGGCCGGCCAGGACGCGGGAGGTGGTGGACTTGCCGGAGCCGGACTCGCCGACCAGTCCGAGGGTCTCGCCGGGGGCGATCCGCAGGCTGACCTCCTCGACCGCCCGGACGGGTTCGGCCCGGCGGCCGGGGAAGCGGCGGCGGCCGGGGAAGTGCACGGCGAGGTCCTCGACCTCGACCAGCCATCGACCGTCCCGCGCGGCCCCGCCGGGTGAACCGCCGGGAGCGTCCTGGGGAGCACCGGCTCCGGCACGGGCACGGGCTCCGGTGTCGGCGCCGGAACCGTCGCGCCCGGCGAAGGAGAACGAGGGCGACGGGTCGTCGACCGTCGGCAGCGGCGTGCCCGGCACCGTGTCCAGCGTGAGCGCGGCGCCCACCAGGGCCCGGGTGTAGGGCTGCCGGGGGGAGGCGAGCAGCGACGCGGTCGGGGCGGTCTCCACCTGCTCGCCCCCGCGCAGCACCAGGGTCCGGTCCGTCGTGCCCGCGACCACACCCAGGTCGTGGCTGACCAGCAGCACCGCCGTGCCGTGTTCGCGCTGCAACTCCCCGAGCAGGTCGAGGACCTGGCGCTGGACGCGGGCGTCGAGGGCGGTGGTCGGCTCGTCGGCGATCAGCACGTCGGGGTCGTTCATCAGCGCCATCGCGATCATCACGCGCTGTCGCATGCCGCCCGAGAACTGGTGCGGGTAGTCGCGGACCCGGGTGCCCGGGATGCCGACCCGGTCCAGCATCTCGGCCGCCCGCCGCCCGGACTCGGCGCGCCCGGCACCGGGGTGGTGCAGCCGGTACATCTCGGCGAGCTGCGCACCGACCCCGTGGAACGGGCTGAGCGAGGTGAGCGCGTCCTGGAAGACGAGCGCCACCCGGCCGCCGCGCACCTCGCGCAGCACGGACTCCTCGGCGCCCACCAGCTCCTGCCCGCCCAGCCGGATCGAGCCGGTGACGGTGGTGGTGCGCGGGTCGTGCAGGCCGAGCACGGCGAGTCCGGTCACGGACTTGCCGGAGCCCGACTCGCCCACCAGACCGAGCACTTCGCCCCGGGCCAGGTCGAAGGAGAGGCCGCGTACGGCGGCCACGGGGGCGCCGCCGCGCGGGTCGGCGAAGGAGACGGTCAGGTCGCGGACGCGGAGCACGGGCTCCTCGGCGGGGGCGGATGCCGACGCGGACGCGGCCGTGGCGGCGGGGTCCGGGGTGGTGGCGGGCTCGGTCATCGGGACAGGCTCCAGGAACGGCGGGGCGGGGTCAGCTGAGGCGGATGCGCGGGTCGAGCCAGGCCACCACGAGGTCGGCCAGCGCGACGAAGAGCACGACGAAGCAGGAGGCCAGCAGCACCGCACCGACCACGGCCGGCAGGTCCTGCCCCTCGACGGCCTCGATGGCGAACCGGCCGATGCCGTTCAGCCCGAACACCGTCTCGGTGATCACCGCACCGCCGAGCAGCGCGCCCGCCTCCAGGCCGAGCAGCTGCACCAGCGGTCCGGCCGCGCCGCGCGAGGTGTACTTGAGGTGGGCGCGGAGCCGGCCGAGGCCCTTGCCGCGCGCCGTCCGGACGTACTCCTCGTTCATCGTCTCCAGCAGCTGGGAGCGCGAGAGCCGGGCGAACACGGCCGAGTTGACGAAGCCGAGGACGAGCCAGGGGAGCAGCATCCCGCCGGCCCAGGCGGCCGGGTCGGTGGCCGGCGGGGTGTAGGAGGGCAGCGGTAGCAGCCCGCTGGTGTAGACCAGCCCCCACTGTGCGACGTACCCGAGGAAGTAGATCTGCACGCTGGCGCCGACCAGGGTGAAGCCGGAGAGCAGCTTGTCCGTCCGGGTGCCGTGGCGCAGGGCGGCGACGAAGCCGGTGCCGAGCCCGAACAGCAGCAGGAACGCGAAGGCGCCGACGGCCAGCGAGACGGTGACGGGCAGGTGGTCGACCAGAGCCTCGGTGACCGGCTGGTGCAGCCGGTAGGAGTAGCCGAGGCAGGGCGCGTCGCAGTGGATGACCGAACCGTCGACGTCCTTGATGTCCCGGCCGGCGACGACCCCGGCCAGGTAGTCGGTGTACTGGGCGAGGAGCGGCTGGTCCAGGCCCATGCTCGAACGGACCGCCGCGACCTGGCCGGTGTCGCAGCGCGGACCGCAGGCGGCGCGGGCCGGGTCGGCGGGGGCGGCGTAGAAGAGGACGAAGGCGGCGGCGGAGACCGCGGCCAGGACGGCGATCGCCTGGAGGATCCGCCGCAGGGCGAAGGAGAGCATGGTGGCCGGTCCGAATCAGAGGGCGTCGGGGTGGGCGGCCCCGCCCGCGCGTGCGGTGCACGGCGCGGCGGGCGGGGCCGCCGGGGACTTCGGGGCGTCAGGACTTCAGGTAGACCCAGGCCAGGCTGACCGAGCCGTAGATCGGGTGGATGAACGTCCCGCCGACGTTGGCGCCGCGCAGCTGGTTCATGTTCGGGTAGGCGAACGGCAGGACCGGCAGCTCCTTCATCACGGTCTGCTCCAGCGCGTACAGCTCCTTGGCCTTCTGGCGCGGCTCGCCGATCTGGTTGATCCGGTCGATCTCCTTGTCGACCTCGGCGTTGCGGTAGCGGGCGGAGTTGAGGTCGCTGTTGGCGCGGCCGTCGAAGGAGAACGGGATCAGCGTGGAGGGCGTCGGCCAGTCGACCGAGCTGGTCTCCTCCCACAGGTCGTAGGGGGAGTCGGCGCGGTGCGTCTCGTCCAGCAGCGCCTTGGGGTCGATCGGCTTGGGCACGACGGTGATGCCGGCCTTGGCGAAGCCGTCGACCAGGACCTGGGCGACCCGCTGCCCGTTGGGCGTGTTGGCGTACGCGTAGGTGAGCGAGGCGGGGGCCTGCTTGGCCTTGGCGAGGGTGGCCTTGGCGGCGTCCGGGTCGCCCTCCGGCTTGGCCGGGTCCAGGTCGTACTTCTGCCAGTCGACGAGCGCGGGGGAGCTGAGCGTGGTGGCGAGTTCGCCGGCCCGGGTGCCGCCCTGCACCTGGCGGGCCTGCTGGCGCGGGTAGGCGAGGTGGAGGGCCCTGCGGACCTCGACGTCGGCCACCCGCTCGTTGTTGATCACGAGCTGGGTGACGAAGGCGCCCTGCCGGCCCGAGACGACCAGTTCCTTGGCCTTCGGGTCGGTGTCCACGGTCTGGTACAGCTCGGGGGAGAGCTGGGTGGCGACCGTGGTCGCGTCCGCTCCGCCGTCGCGCCCGGAGAGGATCTCCTGGTTGATGTTGAGCGCTTCCTTGCCGAACGTGAAGACGAACTTCTCCGGGTACTGGTTGCGGATCGGGTCGCTCTCCGGCTTCCAGTGCGGGTTGCGCTCCAGGACCAGGCGGGTGTTCTGGACGTGCTCGACGATCCGGTACGGGCCGCTGGAGTACGGCAGCCGGTCGTAGTCCGTGCCGGTGTCCTTGTCCTTGCGCACCGGGGACGAGGAGGACTGGGCGGCCATGTAGGGCACGTCGGCCTGCGGCTGCGGGAAGTGGAAGACGATGGTGCGGTCGTCCGGCGTCTCGATCGCGGCGAGGTCGCCGTCCTGCGGGCCGCCGTACTTCTTGCGGGCGTCGTCGTAGCTCGCCTCGCCGGTGAGCCACTGCGGCCAGTACGGCGGGCCGACCTCGTAGCCCTTGCCGAAGCTGCGCTGGATGCCGTACTTGACCTGCTGGGAGGTGATCGGCCGGCCGTCCTCCCAGGCCACGCCCTCCTTCAGCCTGTACGTCCAGGTGCGGCCGCCGTCGGCGGGGGTGCCGGTGTCGGTGGCGAGGTCGCCGACCAGCTTCGCCTTGCCGTCCACCACCTGGTACTGGGTGAGCTGGCGGCCCCAGAGCAGCGAGGTGTTGTAGGCGGCGCCCGCGTACACCTTCTGCGGGTCGAGGTGGCGGAAGTCGGTCGCGTTGTAGACGTTCACCGTGCCGCCCGCGCGGGCACCGGGCACGGCGGGGGCCGGTCCGGCGCTCTCCTTCTCGGTGCCGAGCGCGGCGGTCAGCGGCGAGGTGTCCTTCGGCGAGGCGGCGGTGCCGGTGGAGGTGGAGCCCGCGCCGGCCGAGCAGGAGGTCGCCAGCAGGGCGGTCGCGACGACGGCGAGGGACGGTCTGATCCAGCGCATGGCGAATCTCTCCTTGCCCCGGGGGCCCGGGGCGGATAGGTGAACGGCGAAAGAAGGGAGGAAGGTCGGGGAGGGCCGGACGGCCGGCGGCGAGCGGTCGGGGACCGGCCGCCTCAGCGGGCGCTGCGCGGGTCCAGCGCGTCCCGGACGGCGTCGCCGAGCAGGTTGAAGGCGAGGACGAACAGCAGCAGCGCGATGCCGGGGAAGAACATGTACGTCGGATCGGCCTGGAAGACCTCGGAGCCGCGGGAGATCATCCGGCCCCAGTCCGGGATCGGCTCGTTGATCCCGACGCCGAGGAACGACAGCACCGCCTCGGAGGCGACGAACGTCGGCACCGCCATGGTGGCGTGCACCAGCAGCTGCGCCCGGACATTCGGCAGGAGTTCACGGAAGACGATATGGAATCCGCTCGCTCCCATCGCCCGTGCGGACTGCACGAAATCCCTTTCCCGGAGCGACCTGACGGTGGCGCGAAGGGAAAGCGCCAGCGGAATCCAGCCGAACGCGGAGAACACCAGGATGAGGACGAGGAACTGCATCCAGTCGGGTTCCGCGGTGCCGGGATCGACCAGCCGGGACTGGATCACCGGGCTGATCGCGAGCAGCAGGAGCAGCGTCGGGAACGCCAGCAGGACGTTGGAGAGGAAGCCGAACAGCCGGTCGGTGATCCCGCCGAGGTAGCCCACCGCGACCCCGGCCAGCACCCCGAGGGTGGTGGTGACGGCGGCCGCGACGAAGGCGATGAGCAGCGAGGTGCGGATGCCGTAGAGCAGCTGGGTGAGCACGTCGCGGCCGAGACCGGGCTCCAGGCCGAACCAGAACTCCCCGGAGATGCCGCCGTTGGGCGCGACCGGCAGGCCACCGTCGCTGAGCAGGCCGGGAGTGTTCTGGCCGTAGTGCTCGGTCGGGTTCTTGCCGTACAGCGCGGCGATCAGCGGGGCCGCGACGGCGAGCAGGAGGAAGAGGAGGACGACGGCGAGGGAGACGGCTCCCGTGCGGTCGCGGCAGACGCGCCGCAGCAGGCTCGCGGGGGCGGGCGCCCGGTCCGGCGCCGGGCCGGGATCCTGGGAGCCCGACCGGGTGGGCGCCGTGGGCGCCGTGGGTGGCGTCCGGGGGGCCGGCTCCGCGGCGGGCCCTGCGACTGGTTCGACCACTGCCATGAGAGGCGTACTCCCCGAATTCTCCGCCGCCCCGTGGGTGAGGGTGCGCTGACGTGCATTTTCGGGCGGCCGGTCCGGGGGTTTCCCGGTGGGCCGCCGAGCGCCATCAGATCGGATACCGAGGGAGTTCCGCAAATCATTCCCCGGGCCTGTCGTCGGCTTTGTTGCGGGAATGACGGCGGCTTCATTCCGCCGCAATACTGCCGTAGCAGTAGAACGGACATACGCGGACAAAAGTCATGTCATGTCCGCTGTCGTCCCGCATTTTGAGATCTCCGACACAGGAGCGGCGGCGTTGATACGATTCCGGCGGGCCGCGACTGGCGCGCACGGATGGAATCGACCATCGGGAAGCGGCCCCGTGCCGAATCACGTCAAGTCGCCGAGCGCCTGGGCCCCCCGAACCTCCTTCCAGGAGACCGTCATGGCCCAGCAGCCCCACACGGCCGCCACCCCCTCCGCCAACACGGCGTTCCGATCGGCCCTCGACGTCGTCCGCGAGGTCGAACCGCGGATCGCCGCCGCCGTCGGCCAGGAGATCGACGACCAGCGCGCCTCGCTCAAGCTCATCGCCAGCGAGAACTACGCCTCCCCGGCCGTCCTGCTCGCGATGGGCAACTGGCTCAGCGACAAGTACGCCGAGGGCACGGTCGGCCGGCGTTTCTACGCGGGCTGCCGCAACGTCGACACCGTCGAGAGCATCGCCGCCGAGCACGCCCGCGCCCTGTTCGGCGCCGAGCACGCCTACGTCCAGCCGCACTCGGGCATCGACGCCAACCTGACCGCGTTCTGGGCCGTCCTCTCCCAGCGGGTGGAGAGCCCCGCCCTCCGGCGTGCCCGGGTCCGCAACGTCAACGACCTCACCGAGCAGGACTGGGCCCTGCTGCGCCAGGAGCTCGGCAACCAGCGGATGCTCGGCATGTCCCTGGACACCGGCGGTCACCTCACCCACGGCTTCCGCCCCAACATCTCCGGCAAGATGTTCGACCAGCGCAGCTACGGCACCGACCCGGTCACCGGCCTGATCGACTACGACGCGCTGCGCGCCACCGCCCGCGAGTTCCGCCCGCTGATCCTGGTGGCGGGCTACTCCGCCTACCCGCGGCTGGTCAACTTCCGCGTGATGCGCGAGATCGCGGACGAGGTCGGCGCGACCCTGATGGTCGACATGGCGCACTTCGCCGGCCTGGTCGCGGGCAAGGTGCTCACCGGCGACCACGACCCGGTCCCGCACGCCCAGATCGTCACCACCACCACCCACAAGTCGCTGCGGGGCCCGCGCGGCGGCATGGTGCTCTGCACCGCCGAGCTTGCCGAGCACGTCGACCGCGGCTGCCCGCTGGTCCTCGGCGGCCCGCTCTCGCACGTCATGGCGGCCAAGGCGGTCGCGTTCGCCGAGGCCCGCCGCCCGGAGTTCCGGACCTACGCCCGCCAGGTCGTCGACAACGCCCAGGCGCTCGCCGAGGGCCTGCTGCGGCGCGGCGGCACGCTGGTCACCGGCGGCACCGACAACCACCTCGTCCTCGCCGACGTCTCCGGCCACGGCCTGACGGGCCGCCAGGCCGAGGCGGCGCTCCTCGACTCCGGCATCGTCACCAACCGCAACTCCGTCCCGCAGGACCCGAACGGCGCCTGGTACACCTCCGGCGTCCGGATCGGCACGCCCGCGCTCACCACGCGCGGCCTGGGTGTCGCCGAGATGGACGAGATCGCCGCCCTGATCGACACCGTGCTGCGGTCGACCACCCCGGCCGCCACCGCCGCGGGCGCCCCCTCCAAGGCCCAGTACGTCCTGGACCCCGCCGTCGCCGACGGCATCGCCAAGCGCGCCGCCGACCTCCTCGCCGGCTTCCCGCTCTACCCGGGCGTCGACCTGGCGTAGTCGCCCCCGCGGGGTGCGGGGGCGACCCCCGCACCCCGCCGCCGCACCCCGCCCCTGGCGCCGCGGGCGGAGATCATCTCCGTGATGATGACAAATCGGACACCTGGGCGGCAGTATGGATGAACGCTCCTCCGCCCCCCGAACATCTCCGATCAGGTCCTTCCACAGAATCGCCGGGCGGCGAAATACTTTGCTCCGGGCTCTCTCCAACTCCGTTCGGTGACCGGTAGATTGCAGCGAGCTCGGGTACCGGGGCTACCGTTTGCGGCAGGTTGAGCCGCGTTCGCGCGCCCGGTCCGCCGTCCGTCCCGGGCGGTGAACCGGCGGAGACCCGTCACCGACCGGCAGCAGCGCGCCCGGAGACGGGGAGCGGCCGACGGTCGGTCGTACCGTGTAAGGAGCCACCTCGTGACCGACACCGCACTCGGCACCGAGCAGCACCCGCTCACCGAGCCCGCCGTGCTCGACGACGTCCCCGGCTGGTTCTGGGACCATGACCGTCATCTCTTCGAGTGGTTCCTCGGCCGGCAGGAAGCCGCAGGTCTCACCGGCGACCTGCTGGAAATGGGCGCCTACCTGGGGCGCAGCGCGATCGTGATCGGCTCCCACCTGCAACCCGGCGAGACGTTCACGGTCTGTGACCTCTTCGATTCGGACGCCCCGGACGTCGAGAACGCCGCCGAGATGGACATGTCCTACCGGCGGTCGCTCACCCGGACCGCGTTCGAGACCAACTACCTGTCCTTCCACGACAGGCTGCCGGAGATCGTCCAGGCGTCCACCTCCGTGCTGGCCGGCGGCCGCCTCCCGGCCGGCACCTTCCGCTTCGTCCACATCGACGCCTCGCACCTCTACGAGCACGCGGCCTCCGACCTCGACGTGGCCCGTACGGCGCTGGCCCCGCACGGGGTGGTGGCCGTCGACGACTACCGCTCGGCGCACACCCCCGGCGTCGCGGCCGCCACCTGGGAGGCCCTGTTCAACCACGGCCTCAAGCCGATCGTGCTCACCGACAGCAAGTTCTACGGCACCTGGGGCGACCCGGAGCCCGCCCGGCTCGACCTGCTCGCCCGGCGCGGCACCCTCCCGCACTGCGCCATCACCAGCGAGGCGCTCGCCGGGCACCGGCTGGTGCGGATAGGCGGCAGCGCGGAGGGCGCCGCCCCGTCCCCGGTCTCGCGCCACCACGCCCGACTCACCGTCGAGGCCGAACGCCGCGAGGCCGAACGGGCCGCGCACCAGGCCCTCCACGAGGCGGAACTGGAGCGCCGGGCGGCCGTGCTGGACCTGACCGAACGCCGGGCCCTCGCCGCCGAACGCCGCCGCCCGGCCAACGTGGCCAAGCGCGTCGCGGGCGACCTCCTCCCGCCGGTCGTCACCTCCGCCATCCGCCGCGCCCGCCGCGGCTGACCGCCGCACTCCGCCGCAGGACCACCCCGACGAACCCGGCGCCCCCCGCACAGCGGAGCGCGAAAGCGCCGGCCGGAAAGAATCCCGGCCGGCGCTTTCGCGCGGCACACGGGGCCCGCGGCGCCCGGTGCCTCAGACCCGGGAGGGCTGGGCCGTTCGGTGCGGCGGTTCGGCTTCGGTTCCCCCGGTCCCGCCGGCCTCCGCCTCGGCGGCGAGTTCGCGCTTCACCGCGTCGAGGGAGGGGTTGGCCCAGGCGCTGCGGACGCCCCAGGCGTAGAAGGTCAGGCCGATCGCGGCGACGACCAGGAGGTCCCAGCCCCCGGGGAGGTAGCCCTCGCCGCCGAACTCGGTGGAGCCGGCCCACGAGACGCCGGCCATCACGAACAGGTAGGCGATCATCCAGGCGCCGGCCTTGAGGTGCGGCTTCAGCTCGGAGAACGGCTTGCGCAGCTCGTACCAGGCCCAGATCGGCAGCCCGGCGGCCATCAGCAGGATGACCTTGCCGGTCAGCGGCCAGCGGGCCCAGTAGAGCACCAGCGAGCCGAAGACCATGGCGACCGGGGCGATCACGGGCATGGCGCGCAGCCGGACGGGGCGGGGCAGCTCGGGGGCCAGGCGGCGCAGCGCCATCACCGCGACCGGGCCGGTGACGTAGGAGATCACGGTGGCCACCGAGACGATCTCGGCGAGCGAGCCCCAGCCGCGGAAGACCGCGAGGAAGGCGAAGGCGACCACGAGGTTGAGCACCAGCGCCGGGCGGGGGATGCCGGTCCTGCGGTCCACCCGCCCGAACAGGGACGGCAGGTGGCCGTTCTCCTGGACGCCGTGGATCATCCGCGAGGTGGTGGCGGCGTAGATCATGCCGGTGCCGCTGGGGGAGACGAAGGCGTCCGCGTACAGCAGCAGTGCGAGCCAGTTGAGGCCCCAGGCGATGGCCAGGTCGGCCAGCGGCGAGGTGTAGCCGAGGTTGCTCCAGCCGTTCGCCAGGTCCGCCGACGGGATGGCGCCGAGGAAGGCGATCTGCAGGGCGACGTAGATGACCAGGGCGATCAGGATCGAGCCGATCACGGCCTTGGGCAGCGACTTGCCGGGGTTGCGGGCCTCGCCGGCGAGGTTGAGCGGGGACTGGAAGCCGTTGAACGCCCAGACGATGCCGGAGACGGCCACCGCCGTGAACACGGCGCTCCAGCCGTTCGGCGCGAAGCCGCCGTGGTCGGTGAAGTGCGCGGTGTCGAAGTGGGCGAGCAGGAGCGCACCGGCGGTGAGTGTCGGGACGACGACCTTGAAGACGGTGATCGCCGTGTTGGTCTTGGCGAACAGCGTGATGGCGAACCAGTTCAGGGTGAAGTAGCCGACCAGCAGGACGCTCGCGAGCGCCACACCGCTGAGGGAGAGTTCCTTCCCGTCGTACAGGTCCTTCGCCCAGCCGAAGTCCCAGGAGCTCATGTACTGCACCGAGGCGGTCGCCTCGCCGGGTATGACCGAGACGATGGCGATCCAGTTCGCCCAGGCGGCCAGGTAGCCGGCCAGCGAGCCGTGCGAGTACTGCCCGTACCGCACCATTCCGCCGGCCTTGGGGAACATCGACCCGAGCTCGCTGTAGGTGAGGGCGATGGTCAGCGCGACGGCGGCTCCGATCACCCACGCGACGATCGACGCCGGCCCGGCCAGCCGGGCGGCCCGTTCGGCGCCGAACAGCCAGCCCGAGCCGATGATCGACCCCAGCCCGACGGCTGTGAGGCTGATGGTGCCGAGCGAGCGGCGGTAGTTCTGATGGGATGCCGTCGTCGACTCGCGCTCACTCAACGTATCGGTCCTCTGTCTCATCTGCTCATCGGGTATCCGCACAAACGGACAGCAGCTTATGGGGCGAAATCGGACCAAACCTCAGATCGGCCTCAGATTTACCGCAAATCGTCCGATCGTTGCCGTCCCGTGTCCGGTCGTCGGACATTCGGCGGGGGTCGCACCGGGCTTCCGGCGGGGGTCCCGGCGGGACGGGCAGCCGGAAATCCGGGCCGGAAGTCCGGGTCGGAAGTCCGGGCCGTAAACGCACCCGGAAAAAAGAAATTCCCCCGGGGAACTCTTTCGAGTTCCCCGGGGGAATTCACGGTGTCCGAGGGGGGACTTGAACCCCCACGCCCGATAAAGGGCACTAGCACCTCAAGCTAGCGCGTCTGCCATTCCGCCACCCGGACAGGGTGTGTGCTTCGGGGACTTTCTCGGCGCCCCCTCGGCGACAGAGAGAACATTACCAGGCTCCCGGAGTGCTTCTCACCTGCGTTTCCCCGGTGGGGATGGGCGGGGTGACGGGGACGGGTCGCGGATGTGCGCGAAGCGGTGGTTCGAGGGCGGTAAACGGTCGGTTCAGGGGTGGCGAACGGTCGGAAGCGGTCTGGAGCGATCCGACACGGGCAAGTTGTCGACGGTGCCCCGGTCCCGGGGGCGGCTCTCCTAGCCTCTGTGGATCGAGGGCGCCATGAGCGGAACGCCTGATTCCCGGGGTCGCGGACGAAGGGCGGCTGGACGTGGAGCAGACCAGCGAGGAAGAGACAGGGGCCGGGCCGGAGGTGGAGACCGCGGCGGCCGATGCCGGGAGCGGGCCGGCCGGCGCGGCCGGGGCGGTCCGGGACACCGGCGCGGTGCTCGCCACCGCGATCCTGGAGGCCGGAGCGGTCCTCGCCGCCGTGGCGCAGGCGGGAGCGGCCACGGTGGCGCGGGCCGGGGCGGCGGCGAAGGCCCGGGCCCAGGACGGGCCCGCCGAGGGAGTGTGGCGGTTCACCGTGCCGGCCGAGCAGGCCTCGGTGCCGCGGACCCGGCACGCGGTGCGGGACCGGCTGCTGGCCCAGGGCATGGCGGAGATCCGCTACCAGGAGCTGGTGGACGACGTCCTGCTGATCGTCTCCGAGCTGGTCGGCAACGCGGTGACGCACGCCGCGGAACTGTCACCGGAGGTCACCACCGAACTGGCCGTCCAGGACGGCTGGGTGCGGGTCTCCGTCGAGGACGGCGACCCGTACCGGCCGAAGGCGCTGGAGACCGACACCGGCCGGACCGGCGGGCGCGGCCTGCTGCTGGTGAAGAGCATCACGCTGCAGGCCGGCGGGGTGTGCGACGTCGAGCAGGCGGGGGAGGGCGGCAAGGTGATCTGGGCCTCGCTGCCGCTCCCCCGGAGGGACCCGGAGCGCTGAGGCGGGCCGGGCGTCCGTCCTACCAGTCGTTCCCGGCGATCTCCCGGATCCCCGGCAGCGCGGCCTCGAAGACGGTCCGGAACCACACCGAGAACGGCCGGTCCGCCTCCAGCTCGCGCAGCTCCGCGGCGGTGACGAAGGCGTAGTCGTCCACCTCGTCGGGGTTCGGCCGGACCGGCTCGGTGACCAGGCCGACGAACAGGTGGTTCCACTCGCGCTCGATCAGCCCGGACGCCTCGTCCGGCAGGTCGTAGCGGACCGTGCCCGCCTCGCAGAGCAGTGCCGGGGCGACCCCCAGCTCCTCCGCGGTCCGCCGGGCGGCGGCCACGAACGGCGGCTCGTCGGGGTAGGGGTGGCCGCAGCAGGTGTTCGACCAGACGCCGGGGGAGTGGTACTTGCCGAGGGCCCGGCGCTGGAGCAGCAGCCGGCCCTGGCGGTCGAAGAGGAACACCGAGAACGCGCGGTGCAGCCGTCCCGGCTGCTGGTGGGCCCAGAGCTTCTCGGCGGTGCCGATGGTCACGCCTTCGTCGTCGACCAGCTCCAGCAGGATCTCGGCGGGGGCACCGACGGCCTCCGCGCCGGTCGCCACGTCGGTCTCCACATCGAGGCCGGTGTCGAGGCCGGTGTCGAGACCGGTCCCGATCTCCGTGGTGTCCGAGGCGAAGCGCGTCGGATCGGTCGGCAGACTCTGGGGCATGAGGCCTCTTTCGGAAGCTTCGGGAGCAATGGGAGCAACCACGGCACCGGTGGCGTCGCGGTCAAGTCTGCCGTACGGGTGGCACTCCCCAGGGGGTCCCACGCACAACCGGCCGGATCAGGACCGCCCCCGACCCGTTCCGGGCCGCCTGAGGGCATGGGAATAGCAGAGTCGTTCGGAACCTGTTCGACTCCCGTTCGATCAGGTGGCCCGGCCGTACGGGAACGCGCACCTGGGCGTCACCCCTTCTTCACCGCGCCCCGCGCGGCACCCGCGCACCGTGCCGCACAGCCCCCCGGCCGCGTTCGGGCTGGTCGTCGCGGTCGCCTACCATCACATAGGACACGGCGGCCGCACCTCGGCGGCCCCGGGCGCGCCACCCGAAGGGGCCGGCCCCGCCGTCCCGCGGACCGGTAACCGGCGCGGTAGCGCACAGCACGACGGATCAGGAGAACCGCATGATCGGCCTCGTTCTGGCAGCCGGCGCCGGCCGCCGGCTGCGCCCGTACACCGACACCCTGCCGAAGGCACTGGTGCCGGTCGACGGGGAGCGGACCGTCCTGGACCTCACCCTCGGGAACTTCGCCGAGATCGGCCTGCGCGACGCCGCGATCGTCGTCGGCTACCGCAAGGAGGCGGTCCTCGACCGCAAGGCGGCCCTGGAGCGGAAGTACGGCGTCAGGCTCACCCTGGTCGAGAACGACAAGGCCGAGGAGTGGAACAACGCCTACTCGCTCTGGTGCGCCCGCGACCTCTTCGCCGAGGGCCTGCTGCTCGCCAACGGCGACACCGTCCACCCGGTCTCGGTGCAGCGCACCATGCTGGAGGGCAACGAGCGGCTGACCGCCGAGGGCCGCGCCCCGGGCATCCTGCTCGCCCTCGACACGGTGAAGAAGCTCGCCGACGAGGAGATGAAGGTCGTCGTCGACCCGGCCACCGGCGTGCGCCGGATCACCAAGCTGATGGACCCGGCCGAGGCCACCGGTGAGTACATCGGCGTCACCGTCATCAACCCGGCCGCCGCCGCCGACCTCACCGACGCGCTGCGCGCCACCTACGAGCGCGACCCGCAGCTCTACTACGAGGACGGCTACCAGGAGATGGTCGACCGCGGCCTGCGGATCGACGTCCAGCCGATCGGCGAGGTGTCCTGGGTCGAGGTCGACAACCACGACGACCTGGCCAAGGCGCGGGAGATCGCGTGCCAGTACTGACCCGGCTGGTGCCGTCGCCGGTCTTCGTCGAGATCCGCCCGGGCGCGCTCGGCGCGCTCGGCGGCATCCTCGCCGACCAGCGCCTCTCCGCCTCGGGCCGGATCGCGGTGGCGATCAGCAACGGCTCGGGCACGGTGCTGCGCACCCGGCTGGAGCCGGCGCTGCCCGGCGCCGACTGGTACCACGTCGACGACGGCAGCATCGACAGTGCGGTGCGGCTGGCGGACGCGATGCGCGGCGGTCACTACGACACCATGGTGGCCCTGGGCGGCGGCAAGATCATCGACGCCGCCAAGTACGCCGCAGCCCGGGTCGGCCTGCCGCTGGTCTCGGTCCCCACCAACCTGGCCCACGACGGCATCTGCTCGCCCGTCTCCACCCTCGACAACGACGCCGGGCGGGGCTCCTACGGGGTGCCCAGCCCGATCGGCATCGTGATCGACCTGGACGTGATCCGGGACGCCCCGCCACGGTTCGTCGCGGCCGGCATCGGCGACGTCGTCTCCAACATCTCGGCCTGCGCCGACTGGGAGCTGTCGCACGTCGAGACCGGTGAGCCGGTCGACGGACTGGCCGTCGCGATGGCCCGCTCGGCCGGTGAGAACCTGCTGCGGCACCCAGGAAACCTCCAGGATCAGGACCTCCTCACCGCGCTGGCCGAGGCACTGGTACTGTCCGGCATCGCGATGAACATCGCCGGCAGTACCCGGCCCTCGTCGGGCGCCTGCCACGAGATCTCGCATGCCCTGGACGTGCTGTATCCCAAGCGGTCCGCCCAGCACGGCGAGCAGGTCGGCCTCGGCGCCGCCTTCGCCAGCTTCCTGCGGGGCGAGCGCGAGCTGACCGGTCTGATCGTGGAGCGCCTGGCGCACCACGGACTGCCGGTGACCGCCGCTCAGATCGGCTTCACCGAGGCGGAGTTCACCGAAGCGGTGCACTACGCTCCGAACACCCGCCCGGGCCGCTTCACCATCCTTGAGCACCTCGACCTCTCCCCTTCCGCAATCAGGGACGCGTACGCCGACTATGTCCAAGCCGTCAACAGCTGACCGCTCCGCCGCCGGGTCCACGCCGCCGCCGGTGGACCTGACCCGCCGCCCCTCGATCGAGGAGCTGCGCGCGGTGATCCACCCGGAGGGCATGCTCCAGCGCCGCAGCGCGGAGCACTGGGCCGGCCGGCTCTACATGCGGAGCATCTCGCTGCGGATCACCCGCGTGCTCTCCACCGTGACGGCGATCACGCCCAACGGGCTGACCTACCTGATGATGCTCACGGGCGTCCTCGCCGGTGCCGCGCTGGTCCTCCCGGGCCTCGCCGGCGCGGTGCTGGCCGCCGTGCTCATCCAGGTCTACCTGCTGCTGGACTGCGTGGACGGCGAGGTGGCCCGCTGGCGCCGGCAGACCTCGCTCACCGGCGTCTACCTGGACCGGGTCGGCCACTACATGTCCGAGGCCGCCCTGCTGACGGGCCTCGGCCTGCGCGGCACCGACCTGCTGCACCGGGAGGGCCCGGCCTCGCACTGGGAGTGGGCGTTCCTCGGCACGCTGGCGGCGCTCGGCGCGATCCTGATCAAGTCGGAGACCGACCTGGTCGACGTGGCCCGGGCCCGCAGCGGCCTGACGGCGGTCGAGGACAGCGCCGCCGTGCCGCGCTCGTCCGGTGTCGCCAAGGCCCGCCGGGCCGCCTCCCTCCTGAAGTTCCACCGGCTGGTGGGCGCGGTCGAGGCCTCGCTGTTCATCCTCGCCGCGGGTGTCGCGGACGCCGTCCACGGCGGGCTCTTCTTCACCCGGCTCGCGGTCGTCGTGCTGGCCTCGATCGCCATGCTGCAGACCGTGCTGCACCTGCTCAGCATCGTCCTGTCGAACAGGCTCCGGTGAGCGCCGTGAACGTGGACCGGGACACCCCGAACACCCGCGACGTCCAGGGCGCCCCGGAGGGCCCCGGCGCGAGCGCCGCGGACGCCTTCCGGCTCGGTGCGGTCATCATCACCATGGGCAACCGCCCGGCCGAACTGAACGCCCTGATCGAGTCGGTCCGCGCCCAGCAGGGCCCGGCCGTCGAGCTGGCCGTGGTCGCCAACGGCGCCCCGCTGCCCCCGCTCCCCGCGGGCGTGCGCTCCGTCGAGCTGCCGGAGAACCTCGGCATCCCGGGCGGCCGCAACGTCGGCATCGAGCTCTTCGGCCGCAACGGCCGGGACGTCGACGCGGTGCTGTTCCTGGACGACGACGGCCGGCTGCCCGGCACCGACTCGGCCCGCCTGCTGCGCGAGGCCTTCACCGGTGACCCGGAGCTCGGCATCGTGAGCTTCCGGATCGCCGACCCGGACACCGGCGTCACCCAGCGCCGGCACGTGCCCCGGCTGCGCGCCAGCGACCCGCTGCGCTCGTCCCGGGTGACCACCTTCCTGGGCGGTGCCAGCGCGGTGCGCTGCGCGGTCTTCGACAAGGCGGGCCAGCTGCCCGCCGAGTTCTTCTACGCCCACGAGGAGACCGACCTCGCCTGGCGTGCGGTGGACGCCGGCTGGGCCATCGACTACCGGGCCGACGTGGTGCTGCACCACCCCACCACCTCGCCCGCGCGGCACGCCTCCTACTTCCACAACGTGGCCCGGAACAGGGTTTGGCTCGCGAGAAGGAACCTTCCGGGCCTGTTGGTGCCTCTCTATCTGGGAACCTGGTTCCTGCTGACCGTGGCCCGCCGCCCCTCCCCCGAGGCGCTGAAGGCCTGGCTCGGCGGGTTCCGGGCGGGCTGGCGCGAACCCTGCGGTACGCGGCGGCCCATGCGATGGCGTACCGTTTGGCGACTGACCAGGCTGGGCCGACCCCCGGTCATCTGATCTGTCCGATGACCGTACGGTAGACGGATCGGACGGTCGTACAGCCGTACGGCAGGCCGATCGCCGCGGCCGGTGTCACGCACCGGCCGGACTCCCCCCGAGATCCGAGTGGATCCCCCTCGGCGGAAGGCCGGCGGACCCCCCGCCGACCGGCTCGCCCCGACCCGATCCCGCGCGAAGGACGAATGTGTCGACAGTGAGTGAACCCGTCAGCCTCTCAGCCCCTAGGGGGGCGGACACGGGCCTGACCCCCAAGCAGCTGGCGGACAAGTACGGCCTGACGGTCAGCGGCAGACGGCCCGGCCTGTTCGCGTACTCCAAGCAGCTCTGGGCCCGGCGCCACTTCATCTGGGCCTTCGCCACCGCGCGTCTGGTGGCCCAGTACACCGACGCCAAGCTCGGGCAGGTCTGGCAGGTCGTGACGCCGCTGCTCAACTGCGCGGTGTTCTACCTGGTGTTCGGCGAGATCCTGGCCAACAAGGACGACAACCCGTACTACGTGCCGTGGCTCTGCATCGGCGTGTTCATCTTCCAGTTCACGCAGAACGCGGTGCAGTCCGGCACCCGGGCGATCGCGGACAACCTCGGGCTGATCCGGGCGCTGCACTTCCCGCGCGCCTCGATGCCCATCTCGTTCACCCTGATCCAGCTCCAGCAGCTGATGATCTCGATGGTCGTGCTGTTCGTCGTGGTGCTGGCGAGCGGCGTCTCGCCCGGCCGCACCTGGGTGCTGGTGATCCCCGCCCTGTTGCTGCAGTCGATGTTCAACACCGGTGTCGCCCTGATCTTCGCCCGGATCGGCGCCAGGACCAGCGACATCTCCCAGCTGATCCCGTTCGCGATGCGCGCCTGGCTGTTCCTGTCCGGCGTCATGTACAGCATCCAGGACAAGATCAAGGAATGGCCGCCGTTCTGGCAGACGGTGATGGAGATCAACCCCGCCTCCGTGTACATCGACCTGGTCCGCCACGCGCTGGCGCCGGTCATCTACAACAAGCACGAAGCGGTGTTCCTGGAGTTCCCGCCGCACCAGTGGAAGTACGGCATCGCCTGGGGTGTCGGCATGCTGGTCATCGGATACGTCTTCTTCTGGAAGGCCGAGGAGGAGTACGGCCGTGGCTGACACCGACCTGCGCAAGAGCGCGCCGGGCAAGGGCGCGCTGGGCAAGAACGACCTGCCCAAGACCCGTCCGATCTTCGACGCCGACGTGGCCCGCGAGCCCACCGTCGTCGTCGACGACGTCCACATCGTCTACCGGGTGCACGGCGCCGGTTCCGGCAAGGGCAGCGCGACGTCCGCGCTGAGCCGGATCATCAGCCGCAAGCGCTCCGCCGGCGTGCGCGAGGTGCACGCCGTGCGCGGCATCAGCTTCACCGCGTACAAGGGCGAGGCGATCGGCCTGATCGGCTCCAACGGCTCCGGCAAGTCCACCATGCTGGCGGCCATCGCGGGCCTGCTGCCGACCGAGCACGGCGGCATCTACACCAACGGCCAGCCCTCGCTGCTCGGCGTGAACGCGGCCCTGATGAACGAGCTCACCGGTGAGCGCAACGTCGTCCTCGGCTGCCTGGCGATGGGCATGTCGCCGGCCGACGTGAAGAGCCGCTACCAGGAGATCGTCGACTTCTCGGGCATCAACGAGAAGGGCGACTTCATCTCGCTGCCGATGCGCACCTACTCCTCCGGCATGGGCGCCCGGCTCCGGTTCGCGATCGCCGCGGCCAAGACCCACGACGTGCTGCTGATCGACGAGGCGCTGGCCACCGGTGACCAGGCCTTCCAGGCGCGCAGCAAGAAGCGGATCAAGGAGCTGCGCGACGCCGCGGGCACGGTCTTCCTGGTCAGCCACGACAACGCCTCGATCCGCGAGACCTGCGAGCGGACCATCTGGATCGAGCACGGCGAGCTGGTCATGGACGGGCCGACCGAGCTGGTCGTCGGCTGCTACGAGCGCGGCGAGCGCCCGTAGCACCGCACACCCGACCGTGAGGGAGGGCCGGCCGCCGGAGGTGATCCGGGGGCCGGCCCTCCTGCCGTTCGTGCGCCCCGGATCCGCCGGTCGTGCCCCGGGTGGCCCGCCGCCGCCCGGGTGAGCGCCCCGTGCGCCGGGCGAGGCGCTCTTCTCCGGCGCGGCCGACGGTGTCAGGCTGTAGGCGCGGGGGTGGTGTGCCGGACGTGACTCCCGTGGTCGGACGCGTGTCCGACTCGGGCCGATCAGCGGAGCGGTGTAGAACGGGGGAGTGACAGCAGTGTCGGCTTCGGCCCAGCCCAGTAGTGAGTCCCGCCCCGGTGGCGCCCCGGCGGAGAGCCCCGTGGGGGCGACCCTGGACAAGGCGGGCGCGGAGAACTTCCCGGTCGCCCCGTTCTTCCTGCCCGCCGCGTGGCGCGACGACCTGATGGCCGTCTACGGATTCGCCCGGCTGGTGGACGACGCCGGCGACGGCGACCTCGCCGACCCGGCCGGCACCGCCGCACTGCTCGGGGTGGCCGGACCGCCCGCCGCCGTGACCCGTTCGGCGCAGCCCGGTCCGGCCGAGACCGCGTTCCGGCTGGCCCTCCTGGACGGGCTGGAACACGACCTCGACCGGGCGTTCGAGAGCGCCCTGCACCCCCGGACCGCCGAGGCCCCGCGGCACCCCCTGATGCGCTCCCTCGTCCCGCTGCTGGACCGGCACGGGCTGACCCCGGAGCCGTTCCGCCGGCTGATCGAGGCCAACCGGGTCGACCAGACCACCGCCCGGTACGCCCGCTACGAGGACCTGATCGAGTACTGCACGCTCTCCGCCGACCCGGTGGGCCGCATGGTGCTCGCCCTCGCCGACGTCGCCACCCCCGAACGGATCGCGCTCTCCGACGCCGTCTGCAGCGGCCTCCAGATCGTCGAGCACATCCAGGACGTCGCCGAGGACCTCGCCCGCGGGCGGATCTACCTGCCGGCCGAGGACCTCGCCCGGTTCGGCGTGACCGAGGCCGACCTCGCCGCGCCGACCGCCGGCGGCCCGGTCCGCGAGCTGATCGCCTTCGAGGCGGAGCGGGCCCGGACCCTGCTCGACCGGGGCGCGCCCCTGGTGGGTACGGTTCGGGGGAGGCTTCGACTGCTCCTGGCGGGATTCACCGCCGGCGGCTACGCGGCCCTGGCGGCCGTCGAGGCCGCCGGGTACGACGTACTCGCCCAGCAGGCGAAGCCTGACAAGCGCCGCCTCGCAGTGAAGGCGGCGGCCATCTTCGCGAAGGGAAGGTGAACGCCCGCGTGGCGGCATCACCACTGGCGTCGGCGCCGGTCATGGCGGCGTACCGGTACTGCGAGGCAGTGACCGGGCTGCAGGCCCGCAACTTCAGCTACGGGATCCGGCTCCTGCCGGAGCCGAAACGGCTGGCCATGTCGGCCCTCTACGCGCTGGCGCGCCGGGTGGACGACATCGGCGACGGCGACCTCCCGGCCGACCGCAAGGCCGAGGCCCTGCTGCGCACCCGCGAGCTGCTGGACGAGGTCCGGGCCGGCTCGGTGGCGGAGGACGACACCGACCCGATCAAGGTGGCCCTGGCGGACACCGCGCGGCGCTTCCCGATCCCGCTCGGCGGCTTCGACGAGCTGATCGACGGGGTCGAGATGGACCTCAAGGGCGCCGAGTACCAGACGTACGAGGAGCTCAAGGTCTACTGCCGGTGCGTGGCCGGGGCGATCGGCCGGCTCTCGCTCGGCGTCTACGGCTGCGACGACCCCGAGCGCGGGGCCCGCTACGCGGACACCCTCGGCCTGGCGCTCCAGCTCACCAACATCCTCCGCGACCTGCGCGAGGACGCCATGAACGGCCGGACCTACCTGCCCGCCGAGGACCTGGTCCGGTTCGGCTGCCAGGAGGGCTTCGCCCTGTCCAGGCCGCCGGTCGGTGCCGACTTCACCGGCCTGATCGCGTTCGAGGCCGCCCGGGCCCAGGCCGCCTTCGAGGAGGGCCTGCGACTGCTGCCGATGCTCGACCGCCGCAGCCGGGCGTGCACGGCCGCGATGGCGGGCATCTACCACCGGCTGCTCGGCCGGATCGCGGCGGACCCGGAGTCCGTCCTGCGCGGCCGGGTCTCGCTGCCGGGCTGGGAGAAGGCGTACGTCGCGCTTTCCGGGCTCGCCGGGGGGCGTTCTTGATTCTTGCCACAGTTCTGTCACGCTGTGTCAGCGGGGAATCACTTATGGGTAGAGCCGTGTTGACCGCTGTGTTGGGCACGACCGTACTGATCACGGGCGCACCGGCCACGAACGGGCCGCGCGTCGGACACGAGGGGGAGGGCCGATGACCGGGCGAGCCGATGCCGCGCGCCCGGCCGCCGTGGTGGTCGGCGGCGGTCTGGCCGGCATCACCGCGGCGCTGCGGCTGGCCGAGGCCGGCCACCGGGTGACCCTGGCCGAGGGCCGCCCCCGGCTCGGCGGCCTGGCCTTCTCCTTCCAGCGCGGCGAGCTGACCGTCGACAACGGCCAGCACGTCTACCTGCGCTGCTGCACCGCCTACCGGGGCCTGCTGGACCGGCTCGGCGCCGGCCGGCTGGTCCACCTCCAGGACCGGCTCGACGTCCCCGTGCTGGGCGTCTCCGGGCCCGCCGACGCCCCGGTCCGCACGCTCGGCCGGCTCGGCCGCGCCGCCCTGCCCGTCCCCTTGCACCTGGCCGGCAGCCTGGCCCGGTACCCGCACCTGGGCCCGCTCGACCGGGCCCGGGTGGTCCGCGGCGCGCTCGCGCTCCAGCGGCTGGACCTCGCCGACCCGGCGCTCGACGCCGTCTCCTTCGGTGACTGGCTGCGCGGCCAGGGGCAGAACGAGCGGACCCTGGCCGCCCTCTGGGACCTGGTCGGCGTCGCCACCCTGAACGCGCGGGCCGACCAGGTGTCGCTGGCCCTGGCCGCGATGGTGTTCAAGACCGGGCTGCTGTCCGACCCGGGCGCCTCCGACATCGGCACGGCCACCGTCCCGCTCGGCACGATCCACCACGACCGGGCGCTCGCCGAACTGGAGCGGGCCGGGGTGAAGGTCCTGCTGCGCGCCCGCGTGGCGGAGCTCAAGCCGGCCGCGCCGCAGCACGCAGTCCGGCTGGAGGGCGACGGCGAGCCGCTCGCCGCCGACACCGTGGTGCTGGCCGGCGCCCAGGACACGGCCGCCGCCCTGCTGCCGCCCGACGCGATCCCCGGACAGGCCCGGCTGGCGGAGTTCGGCACCGCGCCGATCCTCAACGTGCACGTGGTCTACGACCGCAAGGTGCTGCGCAAGCCGTTCTTCGCCGCACTCGGCTCGCCGGTCCAGTGGGTCTTCGACCGCACCGCGCACTCCGGTCTGGCCGGCACCGAACTCGGCCGGGCCCACCCCGGCGCCCAGTACCTGGCGCTCTCGCAGTCCGCCGTGCAGGACGAGATCGACCTGCCGGTCGCGGAGCTGCGCGACCGGTACCTGCCCGAGCTGGCCCGGCTGCTCCCCGCCGCGGGCGGGGCCGAGGTGCTGGACTTCTTCGTCACCCGGGAGCGCACCGCCACCTTCGACCCGGCTCCCGGGACCGCGGCGCTGCGCCCCGGTCCGCGCACCGGGGTCCCCGGCCTGCTGCTGGCCGGCGCGTGGACGGCCACCGGCTGGCCCGCGACCATGGAGGGCGCCGTGCGCAGCGGCCATGCCGCCGCCGACGCCGTGCTCGCCGCCGCCGGCCACCGCCTTCCGGCGGACCGCGGCGACGGGAGGTGGCCCAGGTGACCCGGGGCCCGCTCGGCGGCGACCCCGGCGACCCCGCCAGACCCGGCGGTCACGCCCCAGGTTCCGGCGGCCCCACCGGTCCGACCGGCCGCATCGACATCGCCAGCGCCCGGCCGTCCCACGCGGCCCGGCACCACCAGGGAGAGGGAACGCACGTGGAGTCACGCACCGGCACTGCCGTCGGAGGCACGGCGCACGCCGAACCGGTCTCGGTGCCGGAGCTGCTCGCCCGCAGCCGCACGCTCTGTACCCCGCCGCTGCGGGCCGCCGTCGCCCGTCTGGCGGCGCCGATGGACACCGTCGCGGCGTACCACTTCGGCTGGATCGACCGGGACGGCACGCCGGCCGCGGGGGACGGCGGCAAGGCCGTCCGCCCCGCCCTGGCACTGCTCTCCGCCCGGGCCACGGGGGCTCCGGCGGAGACCGGTGTGCCGGGCGGTGTCGCTGTTGAACTGGTGCACAACTTCTCCCTGCTCCATGATGATCTGATGGACGGTGACGAGACCAGACGCCACCGGGCCACCGCCTGGACGGTCTTCGGTCCGGCCCAGGCGATCCTGGTCGGTGACGCTCTGGCCACGCTCGGTACGGAGGTGCTGCTCGACGCCGCGACCGCGGGCGGCGCGAGCCCCGTCGATGCCGCGCGCGCCGTCCGGCTGCTCACCACCGCGACCCGTCGGCTCATCGACGGGCAGGCGATGGACGTCGCCTTCGAGCAGCGGGACAGCGTCACCGTCGCCGAGTGCCTGGAGATGGAGGGCGGCAAGACCGCCGCCCTGCTCGCCGCCGCCTCGGCGATCGGCGCCGTCCTGGCCGGCGCCGACGACCGGGTCTCGGACGCCCTCCAGCGGTACGGCCACCACCTGGGCCTGGCCTTCCAGGCGGTGGACGACGTGCTCGGCATCTGGGGTGCCACCGAGGTGACCGGCAAGCCGCACTGGGGCGACCTGCGCCAGCGCAAGAAGTCCCTGCCGGTCGCCGCCGCGCTCGCCGAGGGCGGCGCCGCCTCGCGCGAACTGGCCGAGCAGCTCGCCGACCCCAAGGGGCGCGGCGAGGAGAGCGAGGCCGAGCTGGCCGCCCGTGCCGCGCTGATCGAGCAGGCCGGCGGGCGGGACTGGACCCGGGAGGAGGCCCGCCGCCAGCACACGACTGCCCTCGCCGCCCTGGACGAGGTGCCCATGCCCGACGGGGTGCGCGAGCACTTCGTCGCACTCGCCGAATTCGTGGTGGTACGAGAGAGGTGACGTTACGTTGACAGCAACCGCGGACGGCCGGCTCGACCCTGAGTACGATTCCGAGCCGGTCGCGGTGGGGGGCCTCCCCCCGGCGCTGCTGAGCGCCGGGCGGCGGCAGCCCGAGGGGTCCGCGCCGGCCCGCCAGGCCGGCCGGACCGAACAACAACAGGAACAGCCCGCCTCCGCCGAGGAGGCCCTGGCCCGCGCCACCACTCACCTGCTCTCCCTACAGAGCTCCGAGGGGTGGTGGAAAGGCGACCTGGAGACCAACGTCACCATGGACGCGGAGGACTTACTGCTCCGGCAGTTCCTCGGCATCCGGACGGAGGAGCAGACCAAGGCCACCGCCGAGTGGATCCGCTCCCAGCAACGGGAGGACGGCACCTGGTCCACCTTCCACGGCGGGCCCGCCGAGATCTCCACCACCGTCGAGGCCTACGTCGCCCTCAAACTGGCCGGCGACGACCCCAACGCACCGCACATGCTGGCCGCCGCCCGCTGGATCCGCTCCGCCGGAGGCATCGCCGGGGCCCGGGTCTTCACCCGGATCTGGCTGGCGCTCTTCGGCTGGTGGCCGTGGGAGCGGCTGCCCGAGATGCCGCCGGAGATCATCTTCCTGCCGAAGTGGCTCCCGCTGAACATCTACGCCTTCGGGTGCTGGGCACGGCAGACCATCGTCCCGCTGACCGTGGTCTCCGCGCACCGGCCGGTGCGTCCGGCCCCCTTCCCGCTCACCGAGCTGCACACCGACCCGGACGACCCGTACCCGGTCAGGCCGCTCGCCCGGGCCACCACCTGGGACGGCGTCTTCGAACGCCTGGACAAGGTGCTGCACGCCTACCACCGCCGGGCCCTGCGCCCGCTGCGCAAGCTCGCCGTCGCCCAGGCCTGCCGCTGGATAGTCGAGCGCCAGGAGGCCGACGGCTGCTGGGGCGGCATCCAGCCGCCGGCCGTCTACTCGCTGATCGCCCTGCACCTGGAGGGCTACGAACTGGACCACCCGGTGATGCGGGCCGGCCTCTCCTCCTTCGACCGGTTCACCGTCCACACCGAGGACGGCCGGCGCTGGCTGGAGGCCTGCCAGTCACCGGTCTGGGACACCTGCCTGGCGACCGTCGCGCTGGCCGACGCGGGTCTGCCGCCCGACCACCCCGCGCTGGTCTCCGCCGTCGACTGGATGATCGGCGAGGAGATCACCAGGCGCGGCGACTGGTCGGTCCAGCGGCCCTCGCTGGCCCCCGGCGGCTGGGCCTTCGAGTTCGAGAACGACACCTACCCGGACATCGACGACACCGCGGAGGTGGTGCTCGCGCTCTGCCGGGTCGCCCACCCCGACCCGGCCAAGGTCGGCGGCTCGATCGACCGGGGCGTCCGGTGGAACCTCGGCATGCAGTCCAAGAACGGCGCCTGGGGCGCGTTCGACGTCGACAACACCAGCACCCTGCCGAACAAGCTGCCGTTCTGCGACTTCGGCGAGGTGGTCGACCCGCCGTCCGCGGACGTCACCGCACACGTGGTGGAGATGCTCGCCGAGGTCGGCAAGGCCCGGGACCCGCGCACCCGGCGCGGCGTCGAGTGGCTGCTGCGCAACCAGGAGGCCGACGGCTCCTGGTTCGGCCGCTGGGGCACCAACTACATCTACGGGACCGGCTCGGTGCTGCCCGCGCTGGTCGCCGCCGGTGTGCCCGCCGAGCACCCGGCGATCCGCCGGGCCGTCCGCTGGCTGGAGGACCGGCAGAACACCGACGGCGGCTGGGGCGAGGACATGCGCTCCTACGAGGACCCGGCGCGCTGGGCCGGGCGCGGCGACTCCACCGCCTCGCAGACCGCCTGGGCGCTGATGGCGCTGCTCGCGGCCGGCGAGGGACCGGACGGCCACGCCAACCCGGCCGTCGAACGCGGGGTCGACTGGCTGGTCCGCACCCAGTTGCCCGAGGGGACCTGGGACGAACCGCAGTTCACCGGCACCGGCTTCCCGTGGGACTTCTCCATCAACTACCACCTGTACCGGCTGGTCTTCCCGGTCACCGCGCTGGGCCGCTACCTGCACGGCAGCCCCGCCACCGGCCGGTTCGCCCCCGGTGCCCCGACGATCGGGGCGTCCCGGTGAGGCCCGCCCCGCTGCTGGTCCTCTGCGCGCTCGGCCCCGAGGTGTGGGCCCTGCGCGGAGGGGACTGGCGAGGCTCGGCCGGCGGCCCGCCGGTCCTGGTCCGCACCGGTGTCGGCCGGCGCCGGGCCTCGCTCACGGTCCGGCGACTGCTCACCGCGGCGCCCGGCGGCTACGGCGCCGTCGTGGTGGCCGGCTTCGGAGCGGCCGTCGCACCCGGGGTCACGCCCGGGGACGTGATCGTCGCGGACGGGGTGCGCGACGCCGAGGGGAACCACTTCGCCGTCGACTCCGGCCCGACACTGACCCGCGCCCTCAGGGAGCGGGGCCTGACCGCCCACACCGGCGTGCACCACACCGCCGACCACGTGGTGCGCGGGCTCGAACGGCGCGCCCTGCACCTTCAGGGAGCACTCGCCGTCGACATGGAGGCGGCCGCGGTACTGGCCGCGCTCCGCGAACTGCGCCCCGCCCTGCCCGCCGCCGTGCTGCGGGTCGTGGTCGACACCCCCGAGCGCGAGCTGCTGCGCCCGGGCACCCTGCCGGCCGGCGTCCGCGCCTGGCGGACCCTGCGGGCGACGGTGCCCGCGCTGGTCGACTGGCACCACCGGAACCGGCAGGACCGGGACCGACCGTCACCCGGCACCCTCAACCACCCCACACCCTCGACGCTCCCTCAGGAGGCGAGCTAGCCATGGCCATGCCGTTGCGCCAGACCGTGCGGGTCGGCACCTACCTGATGCAACAGAAGCTCAAGCGGCGCGACAAATTCCCGCTGATCGTCGAACTGGAACCGCTCTTCGCCTGCAACCTGGCCTGCGAGGGGTGCGGCAAGATCCAGCATCCGGCAGGTGTGCTGAAGCAGCGGATGCCGGTCGCCCAGGCGGTCGGCGCGGTGCTGGAGTCGGGGGCCCCGATGGTCTCGATCGCCGGCGGCGAGCCGCTGATGCACCCGCAGATCGACGAGATCGTCCGGCAGCTGGTCGAACGCCGGAAGTACGTCTTCCTCTGCACCAACGCGCTGCTGATGCGCAAGAAGCTCGACAAGTTCACGCCCTCGCCGTACTTCACCTTCACCGTGCACATCGACGGCCTGCGGGAACGGCACGACGCCTCGGTGGCCAAGGAGGGCACCTTCGACGAGGCGGTGGAGGCGATCAAGGAGGCCAAGCGGCGCGGCTTCCGCGTCACCACCAACAGCACCTTCTTCAACACCGACACCCCGCAGACCATCATCGACGTGCTCGACTACCTCAACGACGACCTCAAGGTCGACGAGATGATGATCTCCCCGGCCTTCGCCTACGAGAAGGCGCCCGACCAGGAGCACTTCCTCGGCGTCGAGCAGACCCGGGAGCTGTTCCGCAAGACCTTCGCCGGTGGGAACCGGCGGCGCTGGCGCCTCAACCACAGCCCGCTCTTCCTGGACTTCCTGGAGGGCAAGGTCGACTTCGAGTGCACCGCCTGGGGCATTCCGAACTACTCGCTGTTCGGCTGGCAACGGCCCTGCTACCTGATGGCCGACGGGTACGTGCCGACCTACCGCGAACTGATCGAGAAGACCGACTGGGACAAGTACGGCCGCGGCAAGGACGCCCGCTGCGCCAACTGCATGGCGCACTGCGGCTACGAGCCGACCGCCGTCCTCGCCACCATGGGCTCGCTCAAGGAGTCGCTGCGGGCGATGACCGAGACCGTCGGCTCCGGCCGGAGGCGCTGAGCGCACACCGTCGGCGGGCGGCGCGACCGCCGTACCGCCCCGCCCGGCCCGGGCCTCCGCGCCCGGGCCGGGCCACCCCGCCAGGCGGGGTACCACCGCACCGCTCCGAGTCGTGAGGTGAACCCGTGTCACTGCTCTCCAGCGTCACTTGCCCGGCGGACCTGCGAAGACTCCCGGCCGCCGAACTGCCCCGGCTCGCCGACGAGATCCGCGACTTCCTGATCGACGCCGTCACCAGGACCGGCGGCCACCTCGGCCCGAACCTCGGGGTGGTCGAACTGACGATCGCCCTCCACCGGGCCTTCGACTCCCCGTACGACCGGATCGTCTGGGACACCGGCCACCAGAGCTACGTCCACAAACTGCTCACCGGTCGCCAGGACTTCTCGAAACTCCGCTCCAGGGGCGGACTCTCCGGTTACCCCTCGCGGGCCGAATCCGAACACGACCTGGTCGAGAACTCGCACGCCTCGACCGCCCTCTCCTACGCCGACGGCCTCGCCAAGGCCGCCCAGCTGCTCGGCGAGCACGACCGGAGCACCGTCGCGGTCATCGGCGACGGCGCCCTCACCGGCGGCCTCGCCTGGGAGGCGCTCAACAACATCGCCGACGCCAAGGACCGGCCGCTGGTCATCGTCGTCAACGACAACGAGCGCTCCTACGCGCGCACCATCGGCGGCCTCGCCAACCACCTCGCCACGCTGCGCACCACGCAGGGCTACGAGCGGTTCCTCTCCTGGGGCAAGGACGCGCTGCAGCGCACCCCGGTCGTGGGCCAGCCGATCTTCGACGCGCTGCACGGCGCCAAGAAGGGGTTCAAGGACGCCTTCGCGCCGCAGGGCATGTTCGAGGACCTCGGGCTCAAGTACCTCGGCCCGATCGACGGCCACGACCTGGCGGCCCTGGAGTCCGCGCTGACCAAGGCCCGCGGCTTCGGCGGCCCCGTGATCGTGCACTGCCTGACGGTCAAGGGCCGCGGCTACCGGCCCGCCGAACAGGACGAGGCGGACCGCTTCCACGCGGTCAACCCGATCGACCCCTACACCTGCCTGCCGATCTCGCCCAGCGGCGGGGTCTCCTGGACGTCCGTCTTCGGCGAGGAGATGCTCGCCATCGGCGCGGAGCGTCCGGACGTGGTGGCGATCACCGCCGCCATGCTCCAGCCGGTCGGGCTGGCCAAGTTCGCCAAGGCCCACCCGGAGCGGACCTTCGACGTCGGCATCGCCGAGCAGCACGCCGTCACCAGCGCCGCCGGCCTGGCCACCGGCGGGCTCCACCCGGTGGTGGCGGTGTACGCGACCTTCCTGAACCGCGCCTTCGACCAGGTGCTGATGGACGTCGCCCTGCACCGGCTGGGCGTCACCTTCGTGCTGGACCGCTCCGGGGTGACCGGGCCGGACGGCGCCTCGCACAACGGCATGTGGGACATGTCGATCCTCCAGGTCGTCCCCGGCCTGCGGCTCGCCGCGCCGCGCGACGCCGACGAACTCCGCGTCCAACTGCGCGAGGCGGTCGAGGTCGCGGACGCCCCGACCGTGGTCCGCTTCCCGAAGGGGACCGTCGGTCCGGCCGTCCCGGCGGTCGAGCGGATCGGCGGCGTGGACGTCCTGCTGCGGACCGCCGAGCAGCCGGAGATCCTGCTGGTCGCAGTCGGCACCACGGCCGCCTCCGTACTGGACGCCGCCCGGCTGCTGCTCGCCGAGGGGTTCACCGCGACCGTGATCGACCCGCGCTGGGTCAAGCCGGTCGACCCGGCGTTGCCGGCCCTCGCCGCCGGGCACCGGCTGGTCGTCACCGTCGAGGACAACGGGCGCACCGGAGGGGTCGGCACGGCCGTCGCCCAGGCACTGCGCGACGCCGACGTGGACGTCCCGGTCCGGGTGCTCGGACTGCCGCAGGAGTTCCTCGGGCACGCCGCCCGCGGCGAGATCCTGGAGGAGACCGGCCTGACCGGTACCGGGGTCGCCGCCCAGACCGCCGCCTTCGCCAAGAACCTGCTACGGGCCAGAGGACTACCGAACCGAGGAGCGAACCAGCACCATGCCGGCTGACCCCGACGACCGCACCGAAGCGCGCTTCGACCTCGCCGCCCTGCTCGCCGAGCGCGGCGGCGAGCGGTACGAGCTGCAGAGCCGCTACCTCAATCCGCAGCTGTCGCGGATGCTGCACACCATCGGCTTCGACAAGTTCTACGAGCGTGCCAAGGGACAGTACTTCTACGACGCCGAGGGCAACGAGTACCTCGACATGCTCGCCGGCTTCGGCATCTTCGCGCTCGGTCGGCACCACCCGGTGGTCCGCTCGGCGATCCAGCAGGTGATGGACCTCGACCTGCCCGACCTGGTCCGTTTCGACTGCTCGCCGCTGCCCGGTCTGCTGGCCGAGCGGCTGTTGTCCCACACGCCCGGACTGGACCGGGTCTTCTTCGGCAACAGCGGCACCGAAGCGGTGGAGACGGCGCTCAAGTTCGCCCGGTACGCCACCGGCCGGAAACGGGTCCTCTTCGCCGACCACGCCTTCCACGGGCTGACCACGGGTTCACTCTCGGTCAACGGCGAGGGTGGCTTCCGCAAGGGCTTCGACCCGCTGCTCCCGGACACCGCCGTCCCGCTCGGGGACCTGGGGGCGCTGGCCAAGGAGCTGAAGCGGGGCGACGTCGCGGCCCTGATCGTCGAGCCGATCCAGGGAAAGGGCGTGCAGGCGCCCCCGCCCGGCTGGCTCCGCGCGGCCCAGGAGCTGCTGCACGAGCACAGGGCGCTGCTGATCTGCGACGAGGTGCAGACCGGCATCGGGCGCACCGGCGACTTCTTCGCCTACCAGTACGAGGAGGGCGTGCTGCCCGACCTGGTCTGCGCGGCCAAGGCGCTCTCCGGCGGCTATGTGCCGGTCGGCGCGACGCTCGGCAAGAGCTGGATCTTCGAGAAGGTGTACTCCTCGATGGACCGGGTGCTGGTCCACTCGGCCAGCTTCGGGTCCAACGCGCAGGCGATGGCGGCCGGGCTGGCGACCCTGGAGGTCGTCCGGGACGAGCAGGTGGTGGAGAACGCCGCCAAGGTGGGCGAGTACTTCCGGGGGCGGCTGACGGCGCTCGTCGACACGTACGAGCTGCTCGCCGAGGTGCGCGGGCGCGGTCTGATGATCGGCATCGAGTTCGGCCGACCGAAGTCGCTGAAGCTGCGGACCGGCTGGACGGCGCTGCAGGCGGCCCGCAAGGGGCTGTTCGCCCAGATGGTGGTCGTGCCGCTGCTGCAGCGGCACCGGATCCTCACCCAGGTGTCCGGCGACCACCTGGAGGTGATCAAGCTGATCCCGCCGCTGATCATCACCGAACGGGACGTCGACCGCTTCATGGACGCGTTCACCGAGGTGATGGACGACGCGCACCGGGGGAGCGGTCTGATGTGGGACTTCGGGCGGACCCTGGTGAAACAGGCGGTCTCCAACCGCTGAGCGGTCCGGCCGGTCCGCGCGGCCGGTCCTGACAGTGGATCCGTGCGGCCGGCCCGTGCTGCCGGTCCGTGCGGCCGGGGAGGTCGGGCGCCGGGGTGTGGGGGGATCGGGAGGCCGGGCGTGCCGGCTTCCCACTCCGTGGGAGGCACCTCGTCAGAGCTCGGTCCGGCGGCGCCGGATCACGACGACGAGATCGACGACGGCGAACAGCGTGAGGACTCCGCAGGCCACGGCGAACCCGGTCAGGGTGGACCGGCTCGGCGCGCCGAACTCCGGGGCGTTCGCGGCCCAGACCGCGAAGCCCACGGTGGCCAGGGCGAACAACGGGGTGAAGGTCAACGAGAGCAGGTAGCGCAGCCGGAGGGCACTGCGGGCGGTGGCGGGCTCGGTGCCGCTGCGCCACCGGCGCGGGGCGGTGGTGGGCATCCGCGGTCACCTCCCGGGTCGGCCGCCGGTGCCGGCCACCGGCGCCTGCCGTCGGTACGGGTCCTCGTACGGCGGTCTACGATTCCAGCGTACGTCCGGGATGCGAGCCGGGGAGGGGCGATGACGGACGCCGACGCGGAAGGTTACGCGGGGCTGCGGGTGGAACGGGCCGAGGAACTGGCCCGGAGGCACGGATGGGCCTCGGTGCGGGTCATGGCGCAGGGAGCGGCGATGACCATGGACTACCGGGAGGGGCGGCTCAACCTCGCGGTGCGCGACGGGGTGGTGGTGCGCAGCTGGGAGGGGTAGCCGGGGCGCTCGCCGGGACGCCCCGGCCGGCCCCGCCGGGCCCGGTCCTCGCCGGCGGCCGGCCGAGGCGTCGCTCGACGGCGAGGACCAGCGGTTCCAGCAGGGGGAGCGAGAGCAGGACGAGCAGGCCGGCCGCCCAGCCGGCCAGCACGTCCGTCACCCAGTGGGTCCCCAGGTAGACGGTGGTGAGCCCGACCGAGCAGGCGGTGGCGCCGGCGAGCACCGCCCCGGTGCGGCGCCACCGGCCCGCGAGGTAGGCGAGCACGCCCCAGGTGACCACGGCGTTGGCGGTGTGTCCGGAGGGGAATATGGTGCCGCCGGAGAAGAGCTCGGGCGAACCGACGTAGTGGGCGTAGTGCGGGCCCAGCCGGCCCGTGACGATCTTGACCGTGCCGACCGTGAGGTTGAGCAGCAGCAGCGCGGCGCCCGTCACCAGCAGCGGGCGGATCCGGCCGAGCCGGCGGGCGCGCCAGCCGATCCAGACGAGTACGGCGACGGCGGACGGGCCGCGCTGGCCGGCCACCACCCAGTTGTCCAGCAGTGGCTCCGGCCCTGGCCAGCGTTCGTGGGGCCGGGCCAGACGGACCGCCCAGTCCAGGTCGACCAGGGCGGTGTCGAGCAGCACCCCGGCGACGACGAGCAGGTAGCCGAGGCCGGTGAGGCCCAGCAGGACGGTCTGCCGACGGCCGAGCGGCGGCTGCGGGGACGGGCGGGAGGCGGGCCCGCCGGTGGTGCGCAGGCCCCGGCGGCGGGTGGTGGTCGGGGACTCCGGGAGTTCACTCGGCGCGTGCACGCCGGTGACCATACCCACCGCGTCCGGGTGATTCCCGGCGGAATTCGGAATTCTCCGACAAAGCCGTGAAGCGACGAAAACCGCAGTGTTCGGGGCCGGTTTTCCGACGATTTCGGTTCGAATGCCCGTCCGGTCGTCGCGCGGGATTTCCCTGGTGCCGGGAAAACGGACGGAGCGGGAGACCGGGTCGAGCCGGTTCCCACTCCGTGGTAACCCTGGGTAGGTCCGGTGCTCAGTCGAGCGGGCCGCCCGCGACGTAGACGACCTGGCCGGAGACGAATCCGGCCGCCTCGCCGGCGAAGAACGAGACGGCGTGCGCCACGTCCTCGGGCACGCCGACCCGCTGGACCGGGATCTGTGAGGCGGCGGCGCGCTTGAAGTCCTCGAAGTCCATGCCGACCCGGGCGGCGGTGGCCGCGGTCATGTCGGTGGCGATGAATCCGGGGGCCACCGCGTTGGCGGTGATGCCGAACTTGCCCAGTTCGATCGCGAGGGTCTTGGTGAAGCCCTGCAGACCGGCCTTGGCGGCCGAGTAGTTGGCCTGGCCGCGGTTGCCCTGGGCCGAGGAGGAGGACAGGTTGACGATCCGGCCGAAGCCGGCATCGACCATGTGCTTCTGGACCGCGCGGGTCATCAGGAAGGCGCCGCGCAGGTGCACGTTCATGACCGTGTCCCAGTCGGACTCGGTCATCTTGAAGAGCAGGTTGTCGCGGAGTACGCCCGCGTTGTTGACCAGGACGACCGGGGGACCGAGTTCGGCGACGATCCGGTCGACCGCGGCCTGGACCTGTCCGGCGTCCGAGACGTCGGCGCCGACGGCGACGGCGCGACCGCCCGCGGCGGTGATCCGGTCCACGGTCTCCCGGCCGGCGGCCTCCTGGAGGTCGAGGACGGCCACGGCGTAGCCGTCGGCGGCCAGCCGGAGGGCGGTGGCGGCCCCCAGGCCGCGCGCGGCGCCGGTGACGACGGCGACCCGGGGTGCGGTGGTCTGCTCGGTCATGCTCACTCTCGTCTCTCTCGGATCTCGCTCGCGATCTCCCAGGGATCTCCCAGGGATCTCCCAGGCGGCACTCGGGGACCTCCGGGGGTCGTGCGGAGCGCCCGGGGAGGACGGGGGCCGTCGAGGTGGCCACACCCTACCGGTGAGTAGGGGGTGCGGCCAGGGCCGAAGGCGCAGGTGACCGAGGGTAAGGACCGACCGGTCGGCTTTCTCCTGCGAACGGGTTACTGCCGGGTCGGCGCGGCGCGTAAATATGCCAATGTTGCCGAACCTGCGTCTACTATCCGCCCCTGCCTGCCAGCGAGGGCCCGCCGTTTGTATAGTGTCCGCCAGCAGCCACCGGCTGCACGGCTGGAGCGCCCTCCCTCATAGCGGGACGCCCACTCGCCGTTACTGCCCCACCCGGGTGTCCCACACACACCGGGTGTGACATCGGGACGGATACATGGTGCTGGGGGAGATCCCGACGACCCGTGTGTCCGCGCGACTGCAGCAGTCGCCCGGACACCTGATCCGCGTTGCACAGCAGGTCCACACCCGTCTGTGGTCCGAACACGTCGGAGCCGATCTCACGGCTCCGCAGTTCGCGGTCCTGCTGGTTCTCGCCCTCGAACCGGGCGCTGACCAGCGAACGGTCGGAGAGCGTGCTTCGCTCGACAAGGCCACGATGGCCGAGATGGTCGCCCGGTTGGTCCGGCGCGGCCTCGTACTGCGGCGCCGAGACCCGGCCGACGGCCGGCGCAAGCTGCTCGCTCTCTCGCAGAGCGGCGCCCAGGCTGTCCGGGAGGCCACCGGCGGGGTGGTCCGCGTGCAGCGCACGCTCTTCGAGCCGCTGACTCCGGAGGAGCAGCTGGAGATCGTCCGTGTGATGGCCAAGATAGCCAGGCTGGAACCGGCTCAGGTCGCCGTCCTCACGGACGCGCGACCGATGCTGGACGCCCAGCGGGCGATCGGCTACCTCATCCGGGTGAGCCAGCAGGTGCACACCAAGCTCTGGACGGAGCACGTCGGTTCGGAGCTCACGGCGCCGCAGTACGCGGTGCTGGACGCTCTGGAGCTGGAGCCGGGCGCCGACCAGCGGACGGTCGGCGAGCTGGCCTCGCTGGACAAGGCCACGATGGCCGAGATGGTCAGCCGGCTGGTCCGGCGCGGCCTGGTCCAGCGTCGCCGCGACCCCTCGGACGGACGGCGCAACCTGCTCTCGCTCTCACCGGCGGGGCAGGACCTGCTGCACCGCTCGGCCGCGGGCGTGGCGCAGGTCCAGCTGCTGCTGCTGTCTCCGCTGGAGGAGCACGAGCACGAGGCGGCGCTGGCGCTGATCGCCAAGGCGGCCAGGCTGTAGCTTTCGCTTCGAGCTTCAGCCAAAACGATTCGCCAACGGATCGGAGGCCGTCGACGGTTCGTGGTTCGTGCAGGTCGACGCGGCGCAGGCCGCCTTCCCGGAAGAGGGGGGGGGCGGCCTGCGCCGTCGGCGGCACCCTGCGGGGCGCCGGACCGGGAACGGTCAGTTCCAGTCGAACTCCTGCGGGTCCGGACCGATCCGCTTGCCGGTGGCGATGCCCGCGACGGCCGCGAGGTCGTCGGCGTCCAGCTCGAAGCCGCCGACGTCGAGGTTCTCCTTGATCCGCGACGGGGTGACCGACTTCGGGATCGCGATGATGCCGCTCTGCAGGTGCCAGCGGAGCACCACCTGGGCGACGGTGCGACCGTGCTTGCCGGCGATCCGCGCCAGGGCCGGCTCGGCGAGCAGATCCTTGCCCTGACCCAGCGGGCTCCAGGCCTCGGTGGCGATGCCGTGCTCCGCGTGGAAGGCGCGCAGCTCCTCCTGCGGGAAGTACGGGTGCAGCTCGACCTGGTTCAGTGCCGGCACCACCGAGGCCTCGTCGAGCAGGCGGGTGAGCTGCTCGGCCCCGAAGTTGGAGACGCCGATCGACTTCGCCCGGCCGTCGGCGCGCAGCTGCTCCAACGCCTTCCAGACGTTGAGGTAGCTGCCGTGCATCGGGCGGGGCCAGTGGATCAGGTAGAGGTCGACGTAGTCGAGGCCCAGCCGGTCCAGCGACGCGTCGAACTCGCGCAGCACCGCGTCCCGGCCCTGCTCGCCGGACCAGTCGCGGGTGCCGGAGTTCCACAGCTTGGTGGTGATGTAGAGGTCCTCGCGGGCCAGACCGCCGGCGAGCGCCTCGGTGACCGCCTGGCCGGTGCCGGTCTCGTTCTCGTAGACCGCGGCGGTGTCGATCGAGCGGTAGCCGGACTCGAGCGCGGCGCGGACGGCGGGGGTGGCCTCCGCGTCCGGCACCTGCCAGACCCCGAAGCCGAGCTGGGGGATCTGCGAGCCGTCGTTGAGGGTGACAGTGGGGATGTTGCTCACGGGAAGGAGTGCCCTCTCCTGGTCGTCCATGGGGTTCCGATGGGGGCAACCTGCGGGGTGCCGGGAATGTTCCCGGCGCCCCAAAGAATTTTCCGACGCCTGGTACCGGCGTGCGCATCGGCTGTCCGGCGGCTGTCCGGCGGCTGCGCGACGGCCGCGTGACCGGCCGCGCGGCGGGGCCGGCGCCCGTCGGGGTGCGGCAGACCGCCGGAAAACCTGTTGCGTGGGTCACATCCGGGTTGGCAGTCTCGCTGCCATGACCTCCTGACCGACCCCGGGCCGTGACCGCACCGGCCCCTCCGAGCCCTCCGCCCGCACCGCCTCCGCAACGGAGCGTCATGCCGCTCGAAACCCTCCCCCTGGCCGACCCCGGCCGCCCCGACCTCACCTCCCCGCTCGCCTTCCTGCGCTGGCTCCAACGCGGCCAGCGACGCGGGCAGGTGCTCGCCACCTGCTGGTCGCTGCTGGAGATGGGCGGCCAGGCGGCCCTGCCGGTCCCGGTCGGCCTGGGCATCCAGGCCGCCGTCGACGGCGACGCCGCCGGCCTCTGGCGGGCCGGCGGCGTCGCCCTGGCGCTCGCCGCGGTGTCCTCGGTGGGCACCGTCCTGCTGCACCGCCAGGCGGTCTGGAACTGGATCCACGCCGCGACCCAGGTCAGACAGCTCGTCGCCCGCCAGGCCTCCCACCTCGGGGCCGGACTCTCCCGGCGGATCGCCACCGGCGAGATCGTCGCGGTCGGCAGCGGCGACGTCGAGAAGATCGGCTGGTACGTCGAGCTGGTCGCCAGGCTGCGCGGTGCCGTCCTCGTCTGGCTGGCCGTCAGCACGGCGGTGCTGGTCACCCAGCCGGTCCTCGGACTCGCCGTGCTGCTCGGGGTGCCGGTGCTGGCGGCCTCGGTGTGGCCGCTGCTCGGCCCCTTCGAGCGCCGGTACACGGAACAGCGGGCGCTCGGGGGCAAGGCCACCGAGCTGGCCGCCGACACGGTGGCCGGGCTCCGGGTGCTGCGCGGCATCGGCGGCGAGGAGCTCTTCCTCGCCCGGTACCGTGCGGCGTCCCAGCAGGTCCGCGCCGCGGCCGTCCGCTCGGCCCGGATCTGGTCCCTGATGCAGGCCCAGCAGGTCCTGCTGCCGGGCCTGTTCGTGGTCGGCATCACCTGGTACGGCGCCCATCTGGCCGCGTCCGGCCGGATCTCGGTCGGCACCCTGGTCGCCGTCTACGGCTCGACGGCCTACCTCGCCGCCCCGCTGCGGATCCTCGGCGAGGCGGCCCACGCCTGGAGCGTGGCCCGCGTCTCGGCCGGGCGGGCCGCGCGGGTGCTCGCGCTCGACCGGACCGACGGGACCGCCGACGCGGGACTGTCCGGTGCCGCGCAGTCGGACCTGTTCGACCCGGCCACCGGGCTGACCGCCCGGGCCGGCCGGCTGACCGCCGTGGTCTGCGGCGACCCGGACTTCGCCGGTGCGCTGGCCGAGCGGCTCGGCGGGCACGTCCCGACGGCCGAGGGCGCGCGACCGGAGCCGTCGGTGCGGCTCGGCGGCACCGAGCTGGACTCCGTCCCGCTGGCCGAGGCGCGGGCCGCCGTCCTGGTCCACGACAAGGAGCCGGTGCTGCTCTCCGGCACCCTGGCGGGGCTGTTCGACATCCCCGCCTCCGGGCGGGTCGAGCCCGTCGACGCACTGGCCGCCGCCTGCGCCGAGGACGTCCTGGACGCCCTGGTCGACGGCTCGCCCACCTGCGGGGGCGACGCCATGCGGGCGGAGATCACCGAGCGCGGACGCTCGCTCTCCGGAGGGCAGCGGCAGCGACTGGCGCTGGCCCGCTCGCTGCTGGCCGACCCGCCGGTCCTCGTCCTGGACGAGCCGACCAGCGCGGTGGACGCGCACACCGAGTCCCGGATCGCGGCCGGGCTGCGCAGGAGCCGGGAAGGGCGCACCACCGTGGTCTTCGCGACCAGTCCGCTGCTGCTGGACCGGGCGGACCGGGTGGTCCTGGTCCGCGACGGGCGGGTGGCGGCGGCCGGGCGTCACCGCGACCTGATGCGGACCGAGCCGGGCTACCGGGCGGTGGTCACCCGCGCGGAGGAGCCGTCGCCGGCGGGGGAGCCCGCGACCGTGGGGGAGGCGGTGTGAGGCCGACGGACCCCTGCGGCCCGTCCTCCCGGCCGCACCGCCACCCCCGTGGTGCCCGTCGCGCCCGTGGTCCTCGTGGCCCCCGTGGTGCCGGGGGTCCTCGTGGCCTCCGCGCCGACGTCCGAGAACAGCTGAGGAGCACCCCATGAAGCCCCCCGTCCATCAGGAGCAGGGGCCGGCCACCACCCTTCCGGTCGGCTCCCCGGTCGCCGTGCGGTCCTACCTGCGGCTGCTGGCCCGACGCCACCGGGGCGGGTTCGCCGCCGTGGTGGGTCTGCACGCGGTGGCCACCACGGCGGGGCTCGTCGGGCCCTGGGTGCTGGGCACCCTGGTCGAGTCGCTGGCCACCGGCACCGTCGGAGCCACCGTCACGGTCGCCGTCGCCTGGTACCTGGTGGCGCTGGCGGTGCAGTCGGCGTTCACCTGGTGGTCGCGGCTGCGCGGCAGCGTCCTCGGCGAGCGGGTCCTGGCCGATCTGCGCGAGGACTTCCTGGTCCGCTCGGTGGCGCTGCCGACCGGGGTCCTGGAGCGGGCCGGCACCGGGGACCTCGTCTCCCGCGGCACCACCGACATCGACCGGCTGGACAAGTCGGTCCGCGAGGCGGTGCCGGAGCTGGCCGTGGCGATCGTGTCGCTGCTGCTGGTGCTGGGCGCCCTGGTCGCCACCTCGCCGCTGCTCGCGCTCACCTCGCTGATCGGCCTGCCGCTGCTGCTGGCCTCCTCCCGCTGGTACTTCCGGCGGGCCCCGCAGTCGTACCGGAACGAGTCGGCCGGGTACGCGGCGGTCAACACCGTGCTGGCCGAGACGGTGGACGCCGGTCGGACGGTCGAGGCACTGCGCCTCGGTGACCAGCGGGTCCGGCTGACCGACCGCAAGCTGGCGGAGTGGATCGCCTGGGAGCGGTACACCCTCTGGCTGCGCACGGCCTGGTTCCCGACCATCGACGCGGTCTACACCCTGGCGGTGCTCGGCACCCTGGTGCTGGGCGGGCTGTTCACCCTCCGGGGCTGGATCGGCGTGGGCGAGCTGACCACCGGGGTGCTCTACGCCCAGGCGCTGACCGCCCCGGTCGACCTGATCCTGCGCTGGTACGACGAGCTGCAGATCGGGCAGGCCTCGCTGGCCCGGCTGGTCGGGGTGCACGAGGTGCCCGAGCAGGAGAGTGACGAGGCGGCCCGGCCGAGCGGACGGCGGGTCGAGGCCCGGGACGTCCGCTTCGGCTACCGCGAGGGCGTCGACGTGCTGCACGGCATCAGCCTGGACGTCGCGCCGGGCAGCCGGGTCGCCCTGGTCGGGCCGTCCGGGGCGGGGAAGTCCACCCTGGGGCGGCTGCTGGCCGGCATCTACGCGCCCGGCCGGGGCAGTGTGACGCTCGGCGGGGCGGCGCTGTCGCGGATGCCGGCCGAGCGGGTCCGGGCCGAGGTCGCGCTGGTCAACCAGGAGCACCACGTCTTCGTCGGCACGCTCCGGGACAACCTGCGGCTGGCCGCGCCGGACGCGGACGACGCCGAGTTGCGCGGGGCCCTGGACGCGGTGGACGCCGGTGACTGGGTGGACGCGCTGTCGGCGGGGCTGGACACCGAGGTCGGTTCGGGCGGCGCCGCGCTGACCCCGCCGCAGGCGCAGCAGCTGGCGCTGGCCCGGCTGGTGCTGGCCGATCCGCACACCCTGGTGCTGGACGAGGCCACCTCACTGCTGGACCCGCGGGCCGCCCGGCACCTGGAGCGCTCGCTCGCCAAGGTGCTGGAGGGCCGGACGGTGATCGCCATCGCCCACCGGCTGCACACGGCGCACGACGCGGACGTGATCGCAGTGGTCGAGGGCGGCCGGATCAGCGAGTACGGCAGCCACCCGGACCTGGTGGCGGCCGGTGGTCCGTACGCGGCGCTCTGGCGGTCCTGGCGGGACGAGCCGTCGGAGACCCGGCCCGGGGGCGTCTGACGGAGAGTGACGGGCGGTAAACCCGCGCGGGGCGTGGTTGCCCCGTGCGGGTTACTCCCGGGCGCGTAGCCGGGCAAACCGGCCCATTCGACCGCAGACTTCGCGTGTGACCAAGATTTCAGACGGTTCGTCCGGCACCAAGCGCAGCGAGATCGGCGGGATCCCCACCCGGTACATCGGGATCGGTGTCATCGTCGTGCTCGCGGTGTGGTTCCTGTTCGCCAACCTCGACAAGGTGAAGATCCAGTTCTGGGTGTTCACCGTGACCGCGCCGCTCTGGATCGCCCTGCTGGCCACGCTGGTCGCCGGTGGCGCGCTCGGCTGGCTGCTGAAGGGCCGGAGCGGGCGGTGACCGACGCACCGGAGCCCCCGCCCGGGTCCGGGCCGGGGCCCTCGGCCTTCACGCCCTTGATCGAGATGCGCGGCGTCAACAAGCACTTCGGCGAGTTGCACGTCCTCCAGGACATCGAGCTGACCATCGGCCGGGGCGAGGTCGTGGTGGTGATCGGTCCGTCCGGCTCCGGCAAGTCCACCCTGTGCCGGGCGATCAACCGCCTGGAGCCGATCGAGTCCGGGTCCATCGTGATCGACGGCCGGCCGCTGCCCGAGGAGGGCAAGGGCCTGGCCCGGCTGCGGGCCGAGGTCGGGATGGTGTTCCAGTCCTTCAACCTGTTCGCGCACAAGACCGTGCTGCAGAACGTGTCGCTGGCGCAGGTCAAGGTCCGCGGGCGGTCGAAGGGGGAGGCGGACGAGAGGTCCAGGGCGCTGCTGGAGCGGGTCGGGCTGGCTCCGCAGGCGGCCAAGTACCCGGCACAGCTCTCCGGCGGCCAGCAGCAGCGCGTCGCGATCGCGCGTGCCCTGGCGATGGACCCCAAGGCACTGCTCTTCGACGAGCCCACCTCGGCGCTCGACCCGGAGATGATCAACGAGGTGCTGGACGTGATGCGCCAGCTGGCGCACGAGGGCATGACCATGATCGTCGTGACCCACGAGATGGGGTTCGCCCGGGCCTCCGCCAACCGGGTGGTCTTCATGGCCGACGGGCGGGTCGTCGAGGACCGCTCTCCGGAGGCGTTCTTCGGCGCTCCGGAGAGCGAGCGCGCCCGGGACTTCCTCTCCAAGATCCTGAAGCACTGAGGCCGCGCGTGAAGAAGATCGTGACCGCCGCCGTCGTGGCCGCGGCCGTGCTGCTGGCGGCCTGCGGCAAGGAGGGCACCCCGCCCCCCAAGGGGCCGCAGCCCAGCGCGCTCCCCAGCTACCAGGTGGAGAGCGGCGCCGGCATCACCGGTTCGTCCACCCTGGACGCGGCCCGCAGCCGGGGTCACCTGGTGGTCGGGGCCAAGGAGGACCAGCCCTACCTGGGGCAGAAGAACCCGGCCACCGGGCAGTACTCCGGCTTCGACATCGAGATCGCCAAGATGGTCGCCGCCGACCTCGGGTTCGCCCCGGACCGGATCGAGTTCAGGACCATCGCCTCGGCCAACCGCGAGACCGCGCTGCAGAACGGCCAGGTCGACTACTACGTGGGCACCTACACCATCAACGACAACCGCAAGAAGCTGGTCGGCTTCGCCGGGCCGTACTACCTGGCCGGACAGTCACTGCTGGTGCGCCGGAACGACACGACCATCAACGGGCCGGAGGACCTGGACGGCAAGAAGGTCTGCTCGGCGGCCGGCTCCACCCCGTACCAGCGGATCCAGAAGGACTACCCGAAGGCCCGGCTGATCGGGTACGACAGCTACTCGGCCTGTGTCGACAACCTGATCACCTCCCAGGTGGACGCGGTGACCACGGACAACACCATCCTGATGGGCTACGCGGCCAAGGTGCCCGACGAGCTCAAGGTGGTCGGGCCGCTGTTCTCCCAGGAGCCGTACGGGATCGGCACGCCCCGGAACGACACCGTGCTGCGCGGGGCGCTGAACGACGCGCTGGCGCACCACGAGGAGAACGGTGACTGGCGCAAGGCCTACGACGCGACCCTCGGCCTCTCCGGGGTGCCCGCGCCCACCCCGCCGCCGATCGACCGGTACTGAGGAGGGGCCGGCCTGTGAAGACGCTGACCGACAACTGGTCGACCTACTGGGAGGGCTTCCTCGGCACCCTCTCGCTGTTCCTGGTGAGTGCGGTGCTGTCGCTGGTGCTCGGCGTGCTGGTCGCGAGCTTCCGGGTCTCGCCGGTGAAGCCGCTGCGGGTGTTCGGCACCACCTGGGTGACGCTGCTGCGGAACACCCCCCTGACCCTGCTCTTCTTCATCGTGGTGCTGGGCCTGCCGCGGTTCGACATCACGCTTCCGTTCTTCACCTTCGCGGTGCTCGCGCTGGGCTGCTACACCTCGGCGTTCGTCTGCGAGGCGATGCGGTCGGGCGTCAACACGGTGCCCACCGGTCAGGGCGAGGCGGCCCGCAGCCTGGGCATGACCTTCGGCCAGACGATGAGCCTGGTCGTGCTGCCGCAGGCGTACCGGTCGGTGATCGCCCCGATCGGCAGTGTGATGATCGCGCTGGCGAAGAACACGGCGATCGCCGGCTCGTTCAGCGTCACCGAGCTCCTCGGTACCTACCGGACCATCAACGAGCTGGGCTACAGCATCGTCTGGACCTTCGTCTGGATCGCGGTCGGCTACCTGGTCATCACGCTCGCCGTCAGTGCCGTGTTCAACCTGCTGGAACGACGACTGGCGGTGTCGCGATGACGGTGGAATCCTCGGCGCTCTACGACATCCCGGGGCCCAGGGCGCTCGCCCGGCACCGGCTGTACGGTGCGCTCGCGCTGCTGGCGATCGCCGCACTGCTCGGCTGGATCGTCTACATGCTGTTCCACACGAACCAGTTCACCGCCGAGAAGTGGACGGCCTTCGAGTACAAGGGGGTCCAGGAACTCCTGCTGCGCGGGCTCGGCAACACCCTCAAGGCGTTCGGGTGGACAGTGCTGTTCGCCCTGCCGTTCGGTGCGCTCTTCGCGGCCGGACGCCTCTCGGACCACCGGGCGGTGCGCTGGTTCTCCACCCTGGTGGTCGAGTTCTTCCGGGCCATGCCGGTGCTGGTGATGATCTTCTTCATCTTCGTCGCGCTCAAGGTCGCGCCGCTCTGGGCCCTGGTGGCCGGTCTGGTGCTCTACAACGGTTCGGTGCTCGCGGAGGTGTTCCGGGCCGGCGTGCTGGCGGTGCCCAAGGGGCAGAAGGAGGCCGCTTTCGCGCTCGGCCTGCGCAAGACCCAGGTGATGGCCTACGTCCTGGTGCCGCAGGCCAACCGGGCGATGCTGCCGGCGATCATCAGCCAGCTGGTGGTGGCACTGAAGGACACCTCGCTGGGCTTCCTGATCACGT
Source organism: Streptomyces sp. BE303 (assembly GCF_036290945.1). NCBI lineage: Bacteria > Bacillati > Actinomycetota > Actinomycetes > Kitasatosporales > Streptomycetaceae > Streptomyces > Streptomyces sp. BE303. The sequence goes on along the minus strand of NZ_JAQYWZ010000540.1, from coordinate 46,090 downwards.
ACGAGGAGTTCCTGCACGCGGGCAAGCTGATCGCCACCAACCTGGACTACGACCTGCCGTTCATCCCGGTGGTGATGGTGATCGCGCCGGTCTACATCGGGATGTGTCTGCTGCTCTCCTGGTTCGCGCGATGGATCGAGCAGCGCAGCCGGCGCAGCCCACGGGTGCGCGGCGGGGCGCCGGTGGCCGACGCGGAGGTGTCGATGGGGCTGCCGCCGGCCGCCCAGCCGTAGCCGGGGGTGCGCGAGGGGTGCGCGAGGGATGGGCGGTTCGCCGGTAAACCATAGGTGCCGCCGGGGTTAGGCTCCACTCCTCCAAACTCTGCTTATGATTGCCGGGATGTGGCACGGCGGCCGGGCGGAGGGGCGATGGAGCCGGTATTCGACTCACGGCATATCAGGACCTTCCACGAGGTCGTCCGGGCCGGCTCCTACTCGGCGGCGGCCCGCGAACTCGGCTACACCCAGCCCGCCATCACCCAGCAGATGAAGGCCCTCGAACGGACCGTCGGCCTGCCGCTCTTCACCCGGGCCGGACGCGGACTGCGCCTCACCGAGGCCGGCGAGGCGCTCGCCCGGCACGCCGAACAGATCCTCGGCAGCCTCGCCGCCGCCCAGCAGCAGCTCGCCGCGCTGGCCCGGCTGCGTGCCGGACGGGTGCGGGTCTGCGCCTTCCCCAGCGCCAACGCCACCCTGATCCCCGAGACGATGGCCCGGCTGCTCGCCGAACACCCCGGCGTCCGGGTCGAACTGCTGGAGGCCGAGCCGCCGGACTCCGTCCAGCGGCTGCTCCGCGGCGAGTGCGACATCGCCCTGGCCTTCCGTTATCCGGGCGCCCCGGCCGAGCTGCCGGAAGGTCTGGACGAGATACCCCTGATGGAGGACCTGCTGACCGTGCTGCTGCCGGTCGGCCACCCGCTCGGGCGGCGGCACGCCGTCCGGCTGGCCGATCTGGACGGCGAACGGTGGATCGCCGGCTGTCCGCGCTGCCGGGCCAACCTGCTGCACGTCTGCGCGGAGGAGGGGTTCGCGCCCGACATCGTCTTCTCCACCGACGACAACCTCGCCGTGCAGAGCCTGGTCGCCGCAGGGGTGGGGATAGCCCTGATGCCGGCCCTGGTCCTCTCCTTCATGTGCCACCGCAAGGTCACCGGCCGGGCCGTCGAGCCGCACCTGCGCCGCCGGGTCAGCGCGTACGTGCTGCGCGAGCACCGGCGGATCCCGGCGACCGCGCTGGTGCTGGACCACCTGCGGTCCGCGGCCGCCGCCCGGGTGGGGTGCTGACCGCTCCTGACAATCCATAAGCGTTCTTATGGGGAGAGCTAAAGATCCCTCGTTGGACGTGATAGGTCGGGCGGGTCGAACCTGCTCGTATGACACCCTCAGCCACGGTCGGGAGCGGCCGGCTCACCGAGCGCATGACCGCCCTCGTCGGCGAGATCCGCGCTGTCGTCGACCGCGGCCTGCCTCCGGAACTCACCGCCTACCTCGTCGGCGAACGACTCGCCCCGCACCTCGGCGACGCCGACCTGCTCACCGCCGACCAGCGCGAGGGCGACCCGGACCGCTACCGCCAGCACGTCCTGCACGCCGAGGCCGACGGGTCCTTCTCCGTCGTCGCCCTGGTCTGGCTGCCCGGCCAGCAGACCCCGATCCACGACCACGTCTCCTGGTGCGTGGCCGGCGTCCACCAGGGCCAGGAGAGCGAGACCCGCTACCGCCTGGTCTCCGACGGACGGTCCGCCCACCTGGTCGAGACCGAGCACGTGGTCGGCCCCGCCGGCACCGTCGCGGCCTTCGCCCCGCCGGGCGACATCCACCTCGTCCGCAACGCCTGCACCTCCACCGCCATCTCCATCCACGTCTACGGCGCCGACGTCGCCAGGCTCGGCACCAGCATCCGGCGGGTCTACCGGCTGCCCGCCGGCGACCCCCGGTGAGCCCCGCATGGCACTGATCGTCCGGGAACGGCGGGTCCGCACCCGCGCCCTCCCCCCGCTCGGCGGGGACACCCCCGGCCTGCTGCTCGCCGCGCTCGGCGTGGCCGCGGCCCTCGCCGTCCACCAGGCCGTCCCCGCCGTACCCAAGCTCACCGCCGCCGTCGTGCTCGGCGTCGCCGCCGCCCACCTGCCCGGGCTGCGCCCGGTGGTCCGGGGTGCCGCCCGGCCCGGGCTCTCCACCGCCGGACGCCGGCTGATGCGGATCGGCATCGTGCTGCTCGGCCTCAAGCTCGGCCTGGGCGACGTGCTCGGTCTGGGCTGGGCCACCGTCGCCATGGTGCTCGCCGTCGTCGCCGCCACCTTCGCCGGCACCTGCTGGCTCGGCCGCCGGCTCGGCCTGCCCGGCGACCAGCCGCTGCTCGTCGCCACCGGGTACTCGATCTGCGGCGCCTCGGCGATCGGCGCGGTCAGCCAGGCGGCCGGCAGCGACGAGGAGGACGTCGCCGCCTCCGTCGCCCTGGTCACCCTCTGCGGCACCCTGGCCATCGCCGTCCTGCCGCTGCTCCAGCACCCGCTGGGGCTGGACGAGGCGGAGTTCGGCCGCTGGGTGGGGGCCGGGGTGCACGACGTCGGGCAGGTGGTCGCCACCGCGCAGACCGGCGGGGCGGGAGCCCTGCGCGAGGCGGTGCTCGTCAAACTGATGCGGGTGATGCTGCTGGCCCCGCTGGTCGCCGGGGTCGCGCTCACCGCCCGGCGCGCCCGCGCGCGGACCCGGTCGGCCGCCGACGGCGTCGCGGCGGCCGGTGCGTCCGGCGGTCCGGCGGGCGGTCCGGTCGGGAAGCGGCCGCCGCTGGTGCCGCTCTTCGTCGCGGGATTCCTCGCGATGATCGCGCTGCGCACCACCGGGCTGGTGCCGGAGCCGGTGCTCCGGCTCGCCGGCGACGCCCAGGAGCTGCTGCTGGCAGCCGCGTTGTTCGGGCTCGGCAGCGCCGTCCACCTGCCGACCATGGCCCGCACCGGCGGGCGGATCGCCCTGCTCGGGCTCGGATCCTGGGTGATGGTGGCCGGTGTCTCGTACGCGGGGGTGCTGGTCACGAGGTGACCGGGGCCCGGCCCGCGCTGGGCTATTGTCGGGCGGGTAGGCCGATCGTCCGAAGCTCCCGAAAACCGGAGGGGATTCGCGCATGTCCACCGCACTGCCGGAACGGGACGGCTCGGACGCCGTCGTCACGCTCGACCGGCGCGAGGGGCCCTTCGGAGAGGTGGTGCTGCGGCAGCGCGGGCGGCACTACGAGATCATCGCCAACGGCTGCTTCCTGATGGACACCGCCGACGGGCGCTCCGAGCGACTGCTGATCCAGGCGGCGCTCGACGAGTTGGACCGGACCGGCGACCAGGCCGGGCTCGGCGACCAGGCCCGGACCGGCGACCAGGCCCGGCCCGGCGGTCCGGAGCGGCCGGCCGTGCTCATCGGCGGGCTCGGGGTGGGTTTCTCGCTGGCCTACGCGGCCGCCGAACGGCGGTGGGGGCGGATCGCCGTCGTCGAGCGGGAGAGCGCGATCATCGACTGGCACCGGAACGGTCCGCTGGCCGCCTTCTCGGCCGGCGCGCTGGGCGACGAGCGGGTCGAGGTGCTCCACACCGACCTGCTGGAGTACCTCGCGGTGGCGGACGGCGCCCGCTACGACGCGCTCTGCCTGGACATCGACAACGGCCCGGACTGGACCGTCACCGACTCCAACGCCGGGCTGTACGGCGCGGACGGACTGGCCGTGCTCCGGCACCGGCTGGAGCCGGGCGGGGTGCTGGCCGTCTGGAGCGCGCAGCCGTCCCCCGCCTTCGAGGAGGCGCTGCGCGCGGCGGGCTTCCTGGACGTGGTCACGCACGAGATCCCGGTGGCCCGGGGCGTGCCGGACGTCGTGCACCTGGCCCGCCGCGCGCGGTGAGCGCACGACGGGCCAGGCGGGTCCTGACCGGCCCGGTCGACCCGGGCCGTCGTCCGGCTACTTCAGACCGTTGTCCACCGCGGCCATCAGCTCGCCGCTCGCGGTGTCACCGTCGAAGGCCCAGATCATCGCTCCGGCCAACCCCTGGGACTTGATCCAGGCGGTCTTCCGGGCGATCTCGGTCGGGTCGTCGTAGGTGTAGAAGACCGAGCCGTTGTAGATGTACGAGTGGCCGGCCACCGGGTCCCGGTAGATGGTGTAACCACCGCTGGTGGCCATCTCCTTGAGCTTCCGGTAGTCCTCGAACCCGGCCTCGTAGGTGCCCGGGCCGGGGCCCGTCGCGGTCTGGAAGAGACCGTTGGTGGTGCCGCGCGGCACGCCCGTCCAGCCTCGACCGTAGAACGGGATGCCCAGCGTGAGCTTGCTCTTCGGGGCGCCGCCGTTGACGTACGCGCCGATCGCGACCTCGGAGCTGAACTGGCGGGCCGGCGGGTTAGGGTCGCCGGCCGCGACCTTGATGCCGGACTGCTGGTTGGTGACCATCTCCCAGCCGCCGTGGTAGTCGTAGCCCTGGATGGTGGCGAAGTCGAAGGCGCCGAACAGGCCGGGGATGTCGATGCCGGCCGTGATCTTCGCCGGGTCGGCCGGGAGGAAGGCGCTCAGCGTGTAGTGCTTGTTGGTGGTGGCGCCGAGCGCGTCCAGCTGGCGACGGAACTCCTGGGCGACCAGGGTGTAGTTGGCCTTGTCGGCGGGCCGGAAGATGTTCCCGGTGTGCCCGTCGGAGTTCGGCCACTCCCAGTCGAGGTCGATGCCGTCGAAGATGCCGGCCGCACTGCCCGCGCCGCCGCGGCCGTCGATCACCGGCAGGTTGCCCTTGATGTACATGTCGATGCAGGAGCTGACCAGCGCCTTGCGGGAGGCGTCGGTGGCGGCCGCGTCGGAGAACCACTTGCTGTAGGACCAACCGCCCAGCGAGATCTGGATCTTGAGGTTGGGGTACTTGGCCTTGAGCTGCTTCAGTTGGTTGAAGTTGCCGGCCAGCTTCTGGTCCCAGGTGTCGGTGGTCCCGGCCACCGAGCTGCCCGCGTCCCAGCCCTTGCCGTAGTCGGCCCAGGCGTCACCGGCACCGTCGCCCGCGTTCGGGTCGTTGTCCGGCCCGGCCGCCTTGTTGGTGATGAAGCACTGCTTGGTGGTCGGGTGGATGTTGGCGAAGGCGTAGTTGAGCGTGGTGAGCCGGCCCGCCGAGCCGGAGGTGTCGAGCTTCTTCACGCTGTACCCGCGGGCGTAGATGCTCCACTGGGTGAAGTAGCCGATCTTCAGGTTGCCGGGGTTGCTGCCCCCGGGCTTGGTCTTGCCGGTCACCGGGCCGGAGGCGGGCGAGACGTTGCCGGCCGCGTCGCGGGCCTTGACCGTGAAGGTGTACTCGGTGTCCGGCGCCAGGTTGCCGACGGTGGCGGACGCCGAGGGGACGGTCGCGGCCAGGGTGGTGCCGGTGTAGACGTCGTAGGCGGTGACGCCGACGTTGTCGGTGCTGGCGGTCCAGGTCAGCGAGACCGAGTTGGCGTCCGAGCCGGTCACCGTGGGGGTGCCCGGGGTGGTCGGAGCCTGCCTGTCCTCGACCGGCGGCTGGGTGGTGGCGCTGACCGGTCCGGCCGCCGCCGAGCGGTTGCCCGCCGCGTCGAAGGCCTGGACGGTGAACTGGTAGGCGGTGCCCGCGGTCAGGCCCTGCACGGTGACGGACGTGGTGGCGCCGTCGGTGGTGGCCACCTTGGTGCCGTCGCGGTAGACGTCGTAGCCGGTGACGGCGAGGTTGTCGGTGCTCGCAGCCCAGGACAGGTCGACCGTGGTCTGGGTGACGGTGCCCGTCCGGAGGTTGCCCGGGACGGTCGGCGCGGTCTGGTCCCCGCCGGCGCCGTCACACGGCTGCCCGTTCAACTTGCAGTTCAGCAGGGCCTTGTAAGCGCCGGAGTAGGCGATGTTGAAGCCGACGTTGTACGTGCCGCCGACCGGCAGGGTCGAGGCCCAGCCGGGGTTCTTGACCGTGACGTGCGAGGCCGAGGTGGTGTACGTCGCGTTCCAGAGGCCGGCCACGGTGTTGCCGGTGGGCAGGTCGAACTCCAGCGTCCAGCCGTTGATCGGGGCGCTGGAGCCGTTGGTGATGGTGTAACTGGCGTCGTAGCCGCTTCCCCAGTCGCTGCCCTTGGTGAAGGTCGCGGTGGCCGACCCGGCAACGGCGGAGTCGGCGTTGGCGATGGCGGCGGGGAGGGCGGCGGCGAGCAGCGGGACGAGTAGCGTCCCGGCTGCCAGCAGCGGCAGGCTGATCCGACGTCTGCGCATGGATATGGCTCCTGTCCTGGGGTCCCGGGGCAGGCCCGGACGCCCCGTAACCCGTGGGGAGGTGTCAGGTGCGTGGAGCAGCGAGCTCCGGCCATGGGGGCGGCGCGGAACCGGAGTCCTCGGGCCGTCGGGGTGCCACGGAGGATCCTGTGCCGAGAGTAGGGAGCAGATCGGCAACTGGCAATAGGTCTGTACCAGTTGTCGGTCGTGGGCATGACGGGCCGCCCGGACGGCCTCAGTTGACCTTGGCTTTCGTCAACTGGGCCTCGTCGGAGTGATGTTGTGGCCGAATGCAGTGCGGCGAAAGCGGCGCGGGTGCGGCTCCCGGCAGGGGCGCGGGGGCGGCCGTCGCCCCGGGCCGGCGGGAGCGACGGCCGGGCGGTCGGGCCTCGATGCGGTCGGTCGGGCGGTCGGGCGGTCGGGCGGTCGGAGGGGGCGGTGGGCCGTCCGGCGGTCGGGTGCGGGGCTCAGCCGAACGGGCCGGGCTCCGGAGCGGCGGCCGGTGGCGGGGCCGGGCGGTCCTCCGGCTGCGGGGCGAACGGGTTGAAGTCCGGGGGCGGGACCATGACCGGGGTGCCCTTGGGCCGGGGCCCGGGCTCGTCGGCGTTCCCGGCGGCGCCCCCGGGTGCGGGAGGGGCGGCGGGCGGCGGCGGGACCGGGGCGGACCGCAGCAGGACGGTGGTGCCGAACGGGTCCTGCGGACGGTCGGCCGCCGTCACCGTGCCGAACGGGTCGGTGACCGGGACGGCCGGGGGCGGCCCGGCCGGGACGGGCGGGGCGGGCTGCGCGTCCGGCTGCGGGGCGAAGGGGTCGAAGTCCGGGGGCGGCACCATCACGGGGGTGCCCTTGGGCCGGGGCGGCAGATCGGCGTCACCGGCGTCAACGGTGCCCCCGGCGCCGGGGGCACCGTCGGGGACGAGGATCGGCCGGGCCGGGGTCGGGTCGGCGACCTGCGCGAAGGGGTTGAAATCGGCGGGCGGGACGCGAACGGGCGTGCCCCGCAGGTCGCCCGGGAGCGGGGCGGCGTCGGCCGGCACCGCGTCGGCAGGTGCCGCGTCCGCCGGGGCCGCCGCGTGCAGCGCGGGCGCGGGTTCGGCCGGCGGCGAGGGGACGGGAACCGGGACGGCCTGCGCCGGGGCGGGCGCGGCCGGCGCGCCGGGCACGCCGTCCCAGCCGAACTGCACGCTCTTCAGCAGCTCCGCGAACACGTCCGTGTACAGCTCCCAGTCCTGCGGCTGGGCGGTGCTGAGCTGGACGCAGAGCACCGAGGCGCCGTCCGGCAGCGGGACGAACGCCTCCACCACCGACGTGACCGCCCAGCGGCGCACGCCGTCCGCGGCCAGCGGGCCCGGCACCGGGACGCTGCGGCCCTCCACCAGCACGGCGGCCGGTCCGGCCGGCAGCAGCACCGTCCAGACCTCGGCGTGCCGGCGGACGGTGGCCAGCTCGGTGGCCAGCCCGGTGATCGGCAGCGGGTGCCGGGCGAGCGAGACCACCAGGGTGGCGTCGGCGGGCCGGCCGTCCGCCCGGAGCGCGGCGACGCCCGCGTAGACGGCGCCCGAGGCGCAGACCGCGTCGGCCAGCGTGGCGGCGATCACCGCGAAGTCGCGGCGGCCGGCCGGCTCGGCGCCGCTGAACAGCTCCTCGGCGGTCTCCGCCAGGTGCGTGGCCAACTCGGCGGCGGCGGCGCCGGCGGCCGGGTCGACGCCCCGGACGGACGGGGAGCCGCCGGCCGGGCCGAGGGGCACCGTTCGGGCGGAGACCCCGGGAGGTCCGCCCGGGGAGGTCAGCGCGTGGAAGCCCGGCGGGACGACCAGGCGGACCTCCGAGCCGGCGCCGGTGGCGAGTTCGACCGGCTGCCGGGTCTGCTGCCCGGCAGCGAGTGCCGCCAGGGGGGCGGTGAACGGCGGGCGGAGCTTCGGGTCGGCGGGCTCGCCGGTCACGGGGAGCTCGAACCGGGCGGCGGTCAGGACACCAGGAGCGTCGGGCGAGGCGCCGCGGACCGGGCCGGCGGTGCCGTACCGGCTCAGCAGCGCGCCGGTCGCCAGCGCGGAGACCTCGGCTCCGGTGCCCGGGCGGGCCGTTCCGGCGGTGATCACGGTGCCGAGCCGGTCGACGGCGGTGTGCACCGGTCCGTTGGGCGCGAGGGGCAGGTCGAACAGGGCCTCGGCGGCCGGGCCGCTCACCCGTAGGGCGGTCAGCGAGGACGCCGGGTGGCGTGAGGTCCGGGCGTCGAAGAGGGCGTCGGTGAGCGTTCCGAGCGTCGCGGAGATCCGCTCCGCCGCCGCGAAGGGGTTGGCCTCCGCGCTGAACTGGCCGTCCTGGGTCAACTGTTGAGCCCCCCGCTCTGCTCGGTGTGCGTTCGGTGGTCCGGGGACCCGGGCCCGGGGTGACCGGCGGGCCGTCAGATCCGTGCCCATTCCTATCAGAGGCCGCCGACGTGGCAGAACCTGCCGTCGGCGGCCCGGCCCGGCCCGTCAGGCGTCGGCGGGCGCGGGGCGTGCGGGTGGTGCCACGTCGGCGGCCTGCCCGGGGGCCGGCCCGACGGCCAGGGCGGTGACCGCCTCGGCGAGGCCCGGGACGGCGAACAGCCCTGCCAGGTCGCGGACCAGCCGCCCGGTCGGGCCGTCCGGCCGCTCGTCGGCGAAGAATCCGGTCAGCTCGGCGGCGAGCGCGGGCTCCCGGGCGGCGGTCAGCGTGAGCGCCGCGACGAACTCCTGCACCAGGTGCAGCTGCAGCTCCTCCAGCGGCACCGAGCGGTCGGCCAGCCACTCCAGCGAGGTGATCTCCGCGTTGGCGATCCACGCGCGGACGGTGAGCCGCAGGCCCGGACCGGGCTCGGGCACTGCCAGGTGGCCCAGGATCTGGTCGTGCGCGGCCCGTCGGACCTCGTCGATCACCGCCGAGGTGTTGGTGCTGGCCGCCACCGAGCCGCCGCGCAGCAGCGCCGCGAAGCCGGGGCCGTGGCTCTGCACGAAGTCCAGGTAGCGGCCCATGACGCGGTGGAGGCGCTCCGAGAGCGGGCCCTCGGCGGGTTCCTCGAACCGGGCCGCCAGCTCGCGGCCCGCCCGCCGCAGCGACTCCTCGTACAGGGCCTGCTTGCCCGGGAAGTAGTGGTAGACCAGCGGCCGGGAGGCGCCGGCGGCGGCCGCGATGTCGTCGATCGACACCTCCTCCGGCGGGCGGAGGCTGAACAGCTCCAGAGCGACGGAGATCAGCTGCTCGCGCCGCTCGTCCACGCTGAGGCGCCGGCGCGTGCGCTCGCCGCTCCCGCGCCCGGGGCGCTCAGGGCGCTCGCCGCTCCCGGGGCGCTCGGCGGGCGACGGGTGCGCTGCGTGTTCCGGGCGCGGGCCGCCCGCGGGCCGGGCCGTTCCTTCCGGCACCGCCGGGCCCTCGGGCCGCGCCGGGCCGTCCGGTCGTTCCGAGCGCGCGGGGGAGGGGGCCGACGGCGTGCGGGATGCCATGCGCGCCACCTTATCCGGCGTTACCCCGCGTACCGCTCCAGGTAGCGCCGGTACGCCTCCCGGCCGTCCGGCACGAACTCGTCCCGGGCCAGCCGCTCCGTCAGCTCGGCGGGGGTCAGCCACGTGTGCCAGGCGACCTCCGACTCCTGCGGCGCCACCGGGCCGTCCCACTCGGCCTCGTACACGTCGGACCACCAGCCCAGCCCGTCACCCCGGAACAGGAACCGGAACAGCGGGCGCGGGGCGATCCCCTCGACGCCCAGTTCCTCCTCGGCCTCCCGGACGGCTGCGTCCTCGTACGTCTCGCCGGAGCCCACCACCCCGCCGACGAACATGTCGTGCGCGCCGGGGGCGAACAGCTTGGTGGCCGTGCGCCGGTGGACGAAGATCCGCCCGGCGGGGTCCCGGACCAGGACGAAGACGCACCGGTGGAGCAGTCCCCGCCGGTACACCTCCCCGCGCGGGGCGATCCCGATCACCCGGTCGTGCTCGTCGACGACGTCCAGCAGCTCTTCGGCAGGGTTGGTCATGACCGACAGGTTAGGGTTTCCGGGCGATCGACGGACACATGTGCGGAAGAGGGCGACACGCGGTGGTGGAGATCTGGGGCGAGACGGCCGAGGGCTTCGAGCCCGTACGGGAGGCCTTCGCGCGCAACTTCCGCGAGTACGGCGAACTCGGCGCGGCCTTCGCGCTCTACGTGCGCGGTCGCAAGGTGGTCGACCTGTGGGGCGGCGACGCCCGGCCCGAGGTCGGCGGGCGGCCCGCGCCGGCCGTGCCGTGGACCGCCGACACCGCGCAGGTGCTGCGCTCGGTGACCAAGGGCCTCACCGCCACCACCGCGCTGCTGCTGGCCGAGCGCGGGCAGCTCGACCTGGACGCGCCGGTGGCCGCGTACTGGCCGGAGTTCGCGGCGGCCGGCAAGGAGCGGGTGCCGGTGCGCTGGCTGCTCTCGCACCAGGCGGGCGTGCCGGCGCTGGACGTGCCGCTGCGCCTGGAGGACGTGCTCACCTGGGAGCGGGCGGTGGCCGCGGTGGCCGCCCAGGCCCCCGCCTGGGAACCCGGCACCGCGCACGGCTACCACCCGTACACCTTCGGCTGGCTGGTCGGCGAGGTGGTGCGGCGGGTGAGCGGGCGGACGGTCGGCCAGTACTTCGCCGAGGAGATCGCCCGGCCGCTCGGCCTCGACCTGTGGATCGGGCTGCCGTCCGGCGCCGCGCCGCGGGTCGGCCGGCTGGTCGACCTGCCGGCGCCGGCGGCCGCCCGGACGGGGCCGAGCGGGCTGCGGCTGCGCCCCAAGCAGGCGGTCCGGGACGCGTACCAGGACCCGACGTCGCTGACCGCCCGCGCGTTCGCCTCGGTCCGGCCCGGGGTGGACCTCAACGATCCGGCGGTGCAGGCCGCCGAGATCCCCGGCGCGGGCGGGATCGGCACGGCCCGGTCGCTGGCCCGGTTCTACGCGGCGCTGGCCGGCGTGGCCGACCGGCACGGCGGCAGCGGCGGGACGCTGCCGCCGCTGCTCGGCCCGGAGGTGCTGGCCCGCGCGGTCGGGCCGGTGGTCAGCGGACCGGACCGGGTGCTGGTCGTCAACTCCACCTTCGGGCTCGGCTTCTTCCGCCACGGCCCGACCGCGCTGATGTCCTCGCCGGCGGCGTTCGGCCACCCGGGCCGGGGCGGCTCGCTGGGCTTCGCCGACCCGGACCTCGGGATCGGGTTCGGCTACGTGACCAACGGGATGCAGCCCGGCGTCACGGGGGACATCCGCTCCCGCACGCTGATCCGGGCGGTGCGGGGCTGTCTCGGCCTGTCCTGAGCGGGCATCAGGCCTGACCGGTCTCGAAGCGGCTGATCCGGCCGCCGTCGACGGTGAACCGCCAGGCGGTGCGCATCTCGCCCCAGGTCTCGTTGCTGTAGTTGGCGACCAGCGCGCGGCCGCCGTCGGACTCGGACTGGACGTCGATGTGGCCGCGGCTGGTGAAGATCTCGCGGTCGATCCAGTCCTGCAGGTCGCGGTCGGAGCCGTCGTCGGCCATGGTCGCGTCGGGAGCGAGCAGCGCGACGAAGGCCGCGCGGTCGCCGGCGTTGATCGCGGTGACGGCGGCGCGCACGGTCGGGTCGGACAGTTTGGCGGTGGCGATGGTCATCCGGTCTCCCAGGGGTGAAGGGTCGGGTACCTCCTGTTTAGGGCGTCGGCCGGGACTCGCCGGGCATGTCGGCGGCGCGTCGAGGATATGGAGGGATTCATGTGCTTAGATCCCGATACGGGTGATTTGCCCTCGGGTCCCCGGCTGAGCCACGGGGAGTGGCGTACGGAGTGGGAAGTCGGCCGGCCCGACTTCCCACTCCGCGTATCTGCCGGGCCCGGCGCCCTAGAAGAGGCCCTGGGCGTCCGGCGCGTAGCTGACCAGCAGGTTCTTGGTCTGCTGGTAGTGCTCCAGGACGGCCTTGTGGTTCTCCCGGCCGATGCCCGAGTTCTTGTACCCGCCGAAAGCCGCGTGCGCGGGGTACGCGTGGTAGCAGTTCGTCCACACCCGGCCGGCCTGGATGGCGCGTCCGGCCCGGTAGGCGGTCGCGCCGTCGCGGGTCCAGACGCCGGCGCCGAGCCCGTACGGCGTGTCGTTGGCGAGCGAGATCGCGTCGTCGAAGTCCTCGAACCGGGTGACGGCGAGCACCGGTCCGAAGATCTCCTCCTGGAAGATCCGCATCCCGTTGACGCCCTCGAAGACCGTGGGCGTCACGTAGTAGCCGCCGGCGAGGGAGCCGCCGAGGTCGGCCGGCTCCCCGCCCGCCAGGACCTTGGCCCCCTCGGCCTGGCCGATCTCGATGTAGGAGAGGATCTTGCGGAGCTGCTCGTCGCTCGCCTGGGCGCCGACCTGCGTCTCCGTGTCCAGCGGGTTGCCCTGACGCAGCGCGCGCACCCGCTCCAGGCCGTCGGCGAGCAGCCGGTCGTACACCGCGGACTCGATCAGCGCCCGGCTCGGGCAGGTGCAGACCTCGCCCTGGTTGAGGGCGAACATCGCGAAGCCCTCGACGGTCTTGTCGTAGAAGGCGTCCTGCTCGGCGGCGACGTCGGCGAAGAACAGGTTCGGGCTCTTGCCGCCGAGTTCCAGCGACACCGGAATCAGGTTGCCGCTGGCGTACTGGGAGATCAGCCGGCCGGTCGTGGTCTCGCCGGTGAAGGCGATCTTGCGGATCCGGTCGCTGGAGGCGAGGGGCCGGCCGGCCTCCAGCCCGTAGCCGTTGACCACGTTGAGTACGCCGGGCGGCAGCAGGTCGGCGGTCAGCTCGGCCAGCAGCAGGACGGACGCGGGGGTCTGCTCGGCGGGCTTGAGCACCACCGCGTTGCCCGCGGCCAGGGCCGGGGCGAGCTTCCACACCGCCATCAGGATCGGGAAGTTCCACGGGATGATCTGGCCCACCACGCCCAGCGGTTCGTGGAAGTGGTACGCCACGGTGTCCTCGTCCAGCTGGGAGAGGCCGCCCTCCTGGGCGCGCAGTGCGCCGGCGAAGTAGCGCAGGTGGTCGACGGCGAGCGGCAGGTCGGCGGCCAGGGTCTCGCGGACCGGTTTGCCGTTCTCCCAGCTCTCCGCGACGGCGAGCCGCTCCAGGTTCTGCTCGATGCGGTCGGCGACCCGGAGCAGGACCTGGGCCCGTTCGGCGGGCGGGGTGCGGCCCCAGGCCGGGGCGGCGGCGTGGGCGGCGTCGAGCGCGGCCTCGATGTCCTCGGCGGTGCCGCGGGCCACTTCGGTGAAGACCTCGCCGGTGACCGGACTCGGGTTCTCGAAGTACTGGCCCAGGACGGGCGGTGCCCACCGGCCGCCGATCCAGTGGTCGTAGCGGGGGCGGTAGCCGACGACGGATCCGGGCTGGCCCGGGGGCAGGTAGACCGGCATGTTCTGGGTGCCTCCTCGCGCTGTCAGGCGCCGTCACGGCACGCGGGCCGGGCGGCGCGCCGGGCCGCGGCAGGGGGCGGCCCGGCGGAGGGTACGGACACACACGCGGGTCGGGCGCCCCTCACCGGGACACCCGCCGGGCAGCACCCTAGCCGGGGACGGCCGGTTCGGCTACGGTCCGTACGGCCGGGGTCGACGGAGGGTGGCGGTTTCCGGTCGCCCCGGAACCGGGTGCCCGCGCGCCGGGCTGACAGGTGCTGGGGCGTGCCCCCGCCCCCCTGCGGCCCCCGTGCGCCCGCGTCCGGTCGAACGGCACGCGCCCCCGGAGCCCGCCTCGCGCCCGGCGCAGCCACCGCGCGCCGGGCGCGAGGACTGCGCCGGTAGCGAGAGGAGGGGGAGCGAGGGGGCTGCGGAGAGCGGGCGCCGTCGGGCGCCGGGGGCGCGCACCGTGGGGCGCCGACCGTCGACACCGGATCGGGACGGCCCGGTGGCGGGCGGCGAGGGGCCGCCAGGGGCGGCTAGGCGGCCTGGTAGCGCCCCGTGCGGCGCTCCCAGCTCAGGTATCCGGCCAGCCAGGTGAGGAGGCCGTCGGCGTACCGCTGGGCGAGGCTCCGTTCGACCCGGGCGAGGCCGAGTTCCCGGTGGACGTCGGGCAGCCGGTCGTGGAGTCCCCGGCAGCGTTCCACCATCAGCTGCGCCTCCCCCATCACCACGGAGCAGGCCTCCTCGGCCGAGCAGTTCCGTTCCCGCTGCACGATCATCACCAGGTTGTTGACGTCGCCGCGCGGGGCCTCCAGCGGGTACGACCGCACGTCGTTGGTGAGCGACGGGATGTCGGCGGCGAGCTGGCGGAGCTGGCGCAGCACCGGGTGGTGCAGGACGGCCGGGGGGACCTCGAAGTGGCCGAGCCGTTCGACCATGTCGAAGATGGTCTCCATGGCGGCGGTCCCGCGCCGCAGGACCAGGTACCCGTCGCGGTCCGGTGGCCGTGGGGAGATCCGGCCGGCCGCCTCGGCGGGGTGACTGGCGAGGTACCACTCCCAGTTGTACGCGGCGCGCGCCTGCCAGCGCGCGGGCATGCCCTGGGCGCTGCGCTCCCAGAGGTCGGCGAAGGCGGTCTCGACGGCGGAGTCAGGGTGGGGGCGGGCGCCGTGCAGGACGGAGATCAGCCGGTCACAGATCGGCGCGACCTCGGTGGGGCGGCGGCCGAGCGGTCCGTCGAACTGATCGTCGAACAGGAAGTAGAAGCCCATCAGGTCTGCGGCCAGGGCGAGTTCGTCGGGACCGGCGTCGGGGTAGCCGAGGGCGGCGAGGTCGACCACCTCCCAGTGCGCGTACGACGGGTGGGTCGGGTCCGGCAGCAGCGGGTGACGGGTCAGCCAGGCGCGGTGCAGTTCGGTGGCGTACGGCCCGTGGGGGCTGCGACGGTGCGGGAACGGAATCTGAAGTGAGGTGTCGTCAGACATCGGACTCCCGGGGCGGCGAGGGGTGGGGGTGCTGGCGGTACTGGGCGTGACGGTGGGGGAGTTGAGGAATTTCGGCCGTGCGGGAAATGCGGCTGTGCCATGATCAACCCACTACGCGGGGCGTAGAGTATCTGATGCAATGATCGGACGTTAGGGATATAGGGCAATTGCCCTTGGCAAGGCCTTCGAACCCTCGATCTCGGCCCCGGCCTGCGTGAATGGATTCCACCCCGCCTCCGGCGGCGCTAACCTCGGCTCCACGGGCAGGGATCGGCGAGGCGGAGGGCGCGACGGTGACCGAGCGGGACAACGAATTCCGGGCGGAGGCGGTGCCCGGCGGACCGGAGGCGGCGGCTGCCCCGAACCGGGTCAGGTTGCGTGACCGCGACGCCGAACTCCGCTCGGCCGAGGCCGCCGTGGACAAGCTCTGCCGCGAGTTCGCCGCCGGCGGCACCGAGATCGGCGAACTGCTCACCTTCTCCGGCCGGCCCGGCATCGGCAAGACCACCCTGCTGCACGAGGTCCGACGCCTCGCCAAGCTGCGCCCGGGCGCCACCGTGCTCTTCGCCCGCGGCGGCGAGCGCCAGTTCAACGAGCCCTACCACGTCCTGCGGCAGCTGCTCCAGCCCGTGCTCGGCAGTCTGAAACCCGGAGAGTTCCGCCAGGTGATGGGCACCTGGGAGGAGGTCGTCGGCCCGGCGATGGGCCTCAAGCAGCCCAAGCAGGGCGCCCGCCGCCTCGACCCGCAGGGCGTCCGTGACGGCCTCGACTACGTCCTCACCCAGCTCGCCCCGCGCCGCGCCCCGCTCGTGATGATCGTCGACGACCTGCACTGGGCCGACCTCGAATCGCTCGCCTGGCTCTCCCAGTTCGCCGTCCGGGCCCGCGAGCTCCCGGTCCTGCTCGTCTTCGCCTACCGGGACGACATCGCCGACTGGCCGACGGAGTCCCAGGACCACCACAGCGCCGTCACCGGACTCGCGACCCGCAAGCACGAGTTGAGCCGTCTCTCGCTCGTCGCCGTGACCGACATGATCCGTGCCGAACTCGGCGACCGGGCCGAGGACGCCTTCTGCTACGAGTTCTGGAACGTCGTCAACGGCAACCCGTTCGAGGTCGTCGCCCTGCTCGACCAGGTCCGCGACCAGGAGCTGGATCCGGTCGAGGAGAACTCCCACCAGCTGCGCGAACTCGCTGTCGACGCCACCGGGATGACCCTCAAGAGCTGGCTGGACCGGCTCGGCGCCACCACCCTGCGGTTCGCCTGGGCCGCCGCCATGCTCGGCACCGACATCCGGCAGGACCTCGCCGCCCGGATCTCCACCCAGAGCGGCGAGGGCGCCCGCGAGTCCATCAAGGCGCTGCGCAAGCAACGGGTGCTCACCCAGACCCCGAACGGCAACCTCGAGTTCGTCCACCCGCTGATCGCCAGCTCGATCTACAACACCATGCCGGAGGCCACCCGGACCGGCATGCACGGCGTGGCCGCCGCCGAGATCGAGAACGCCGGGCTCGGTCTGCTCGCCGCCTCCCGCCACCTGGTGGAGACCTTCGCGGGCGAGGGCGACGACCGCACCGTCCGCAAGCTCCGCCGGGCCGCCGCCGAACACCTGCTGATCGGCGCACCCGAGGCCGCCCAGCGCTGCCTCCACCGCGCACTGGCCGAACCGCCGGACGACCTGGACCGCGCCGAGGTGCTGTACGAGCTCGGCTGCTCCGCGCTGCTCACCGACCCGATCGCCACCGTCAACCAGCTGAAGCTCGCCCTCGACCCGGAGGAGGGTCCGCTGCGCGCCTCGCTGCGGGTGGACGCCACCTTCCGGCTCTCGGAGGTGCTCGCCCACAGCGGCGAACTGCGCCAGGCCGCCGTGGTCTGCCAGGAGGAGGCCGAGCGCACCGTCTCCGATCCCGCAGGACGGCTCAGGCTGGAGGCCGCCTCGTTCATGTGGCACGCCTACCGCAAGTCCGAGGAGGACGGCCCGGCCCGCTCCGCCCGGCTGGGTGCGCTCTGCGACAGCCTCTCCGGGCGGGACGCGGCCGACCGGGCCGTCCTCGCGATGCGCGCCTGGGACCTCACCCTGCGCGGCGAGCCGTCCGCCGAGGCGCTGCGGTACGCCGACGACGTCCTCGACAACGGCCGGCTGCCCAAGGGCCTGGGCTGGACCGACAACACCTGGGGCTTCGAGCTGCCCGCCACCCTCGGCCTCTCCTACACCTACAACGACCGGATCGCGCAGGCCGAGCGGCTCTTCTCGGACGCCATCATCCAGTTCGAGGTGGCCGGCTGGAGCGGTGCCCACCGGGGCTTCGCCTACTTCCTGATGGGCCTGGCCCGGTTCCGGCGCGGCCTGCTCGCCGAGGCCGAGGACTTCCTGCGCCGGGCGCTGCGGCTCTCCGAGCGGATCGGTCCCAAGCTGCCGCTGGCCTGGGACGCGGTGGGTGTACTGGTCGACACCCTGATCGCCCGCGGCCGGCCCCGGGAGGCCTGGGACCTCGCCATCGGCTTCGGTTTCCACCCGCCGTACCACGCCACCGCGATGGTGCTGCCGGACGCGGCCTCGCTGTACGGCAAGCTGCTGCTCGCCGTGGACCGGCCCGCCGGTGCGGCCGCCGCGCTCACCGAGGCCGGTGCCCAGCTGGACCTGCGGGGCTGGCACAACACGGTCTGGGCGCCGTGGGCCGGGCACCTGGCGATCGCCCTGGCCGGGGACGAGCCGGAGCGCGCCCGTGCGTACGCCCGGAGGTCCGTCGCGGACGCCGAGCGGTTCGGCACCGCCTCGGCGATCGGCACCGCGCTGCGGTTGTACGCCCAGATCGAGGACGGCCAGCAGGCGGTCGAGCTGCTGGAACGGGCCGTGGCGCACCTCGGGCAGTCGCCGGCCGGTTACGAGCACGCGGTGGCGCTGGTCGACCTCGGGGCCGCGCTGCGCCGGGTCGGACGGCTGGAGGACGCCCAGGAGTACCTGTACCAGGGGATCGAGCTGGCACAGCACTGCGCCGCCGACGGGCTGGTCGACCGGGCCCGGCGCGAGCTGGCCAACTACGGGCTGCGGCCCAACCGCCTGGGCGACGTCCGGGAGATGCTCAGCCAGCCCGAGTGGGACGTCGCCCGGCAGGCCGTCCGCGGCGTGCCGCCGCAGCGGATCGCGGAGACGCTGGACCTCCCGCTCAGCCTGGTCAACCGCCGGCTGGCCGCGGTCTACCGGAAGGCCGGCAGCGGCCCGGACGGCCTGGCCGCCGCGCTCGGCCTGCCGCCCGGCCAGCGGGACGCCGCCGGGGCGGACGGTCTCGGGCCGGACGGACTCCGGCTCGACGGCGACCTCCCCGGCGGGACGTGACCGGACCGGGCACCGGTGGCACGGGCATCGCCGGCACGGGCACCGGCGGTGCGGCGGTGCGGCGGTGCGGCGGTCGGCGGGGAGAGCGTGTGGCGGACGGCGGGCGCGCGGCGTCGGCGCGTCCGTCGGCGGGTGAGGTGCCGGGCGGCGCGCGGAGACTTCATGAGCGCCCCCGCCATGGTGCTCCTCGTTAGGCTTTCGCCCACGGGGGCCCGCCGAGGCGCAGTCCCCCGGACGGGACCCGGAACCAGCGCGGGGGCGGTGCACCGCCCCCGCAAGTGAGGAGCAGGCCATGGCGACGCCCCCGGCGAACGGGCCGCAGGCGACCACCGTGCGGCACGAGCCTTTCGAGCCCGCGGGTGCGGGCGCCGCCATCGAGCGCTGGACCCTGCAGGCCGGCCCGTACGAGGCGAGCGTGCTCTCCCTCGGTGCCACCCTGCACACCCTGGTCGCGCCCGACCGGCAGGGCCGTCCGGCGCAGCTGCTGCTCTCCACGGACCGGCTCACCGAGATCCTCGGCCCGGCCCGGCACTACGGCACCGTGGTCGGCCGGTACGCCAACCGGATCGACCGCAGCGCGGTCACCGTCGGGGGCGAGGAGTTCCCGCTGGCCCCGACCGGCAACGGAGTGACCCTGCACGGCGGCCCGGACGGGTTCGCGCACCGGATGTGGGCGGCCGAGGAGCTGCCCGCCGGCGTGCGGCTGCGGCTGCACAGCCCGGACGGCGACCAGGGCTTCCCGGGCGCGCTCGACGTCACCGTCGACTACACGCTCGCCCCGTCCGGGGAGCTGACCGTCGAGTACCGCGCCGTCACGACCGCGCCGACCGTGATCAACCTCACCAACCACGCCTACTTCAACCTGGCGGGGGAGGGCACCGGGGACGTCCTCGGCCATCTGCTCACCCTGGACGCGGACGGCTACACGCCCGCCGACGAGCGGCAGATCCCGTACGGCAGGGTCGAGCCGGTGGCCGGTACGCCGTTCGACTTCACCACCGCCCGGCCGATCGGCAAGTCCGTGCACGACGAGCACCCGCAGCTGACCGGTCCCGGCGGGTACGACCACAACTGGGTGCTCCGCCCGCGTCCGGCCGACGGCGACCCGGTCCGGGCCGCCCTGCTGGAGGACCCGGTCAGCGGCCGCACCCTGGAGGTGCTGACCACCGAGCCGGGTCTCCAGGTCTACACGGCCAACGCGTTCCAGGGGGCGGTGACCGGCGCGAGCGGGGTGCCGTACGGGCCGTTCGCCGGGGTCGCGCTGGAGACCCAGCACTTCCCGGACTCCCCGCACCACCCGGAGTTCCCGAGCACCGTGCTCCGCCCGGGGGAGGAGTTCCGCTCGGTCACGGTGCTGCGACTGGGCGTCTCCTGACCCCGCCGCTGCAAGCGGATTTCACCGGTTTTCAGTACGGAGGGTGGCCCCGGCGGCTTCGGTCGGCCGGGGCGAACCGGACATAGCGCCACAACTTCCACACCTGTCAACTACCGTGCGGCAACGTGAAGGACACGTGGGCGTAACGATCGCCGTTTCTTGCAGAAACTTGCTGCAAGGGCTTTCCGCGGAGATTGCCCCGCTGTTAACTTCCTTCCGAGCCCGACGGCAGCAACGGTGCGGTCGGCGCGAGGCAGCCATTATGCGCCTGCCTCCCTACATCTCGGGCACCCCCACCCTCCAAGGAGTTCTCATGCGGCGTGGCATCGCGGCCTCTGCCCTCGTTGTGGCCCTCGCGGTCTCGATGGCTGCCTGTGGCAGCAGCGGCTCCAGCTCGGACGGCAAGGCCGACGGGCCGGTCACCCTCACCTACTGGGACACGTCGAACGCCACCAACGAGGCGCCGAACTACCAGGCGCTCGTCAAGAAGTTCGAGGCCGCCAACCCGGGCGTCAAGGTCGACTTCGTCAACGTGCCCTTCGACCAGGCGCAGAACAAGCTCCAGACCGCGATGGGGGCCAAGGGCGCTCCGGACGTCTTCCGCTCCGAGGTCGGCTGGACCGCCGCCTTCGCCAAGGCCGGCTTCCTGGAGCCGCTGGACGGCACCCCGGCCGCCGCGGACGTCGCCGGCTTCCAGCCCAGCCTGATCCAGCAGGCCAAGTACGAGGGCAAGCTCTACGGCGTCCCGCTGGTCACCGACACCCTCGGCCTGCTGTACAACAAGGAGCTCTTCGCCAAGGCCGGCATCACCGCCGCCCCCGCCACCTGGGACGAGCTGAAGACCGCCGCCGCCGCGGTCAAGGAGAAGGCCGGCGTCGACGGCTTCTGGCTGAAGGCCGCCGACGGCTACTACGCGATGCCGTTCCTGTTCGGCGAGGGCACCGACACCGTCGACGCCAAGGGCAAGAAGATCACCGTCACCTCGCCCGAGGCGGCCAAGGGCATCGAGACCTACAAGACGCTGTTCACCTCGCCCGGCACCGCCAAGGCCGACGTCACCACCGACGCCTACGCGCACATGATGGACGCCTTCAACAGCGGCAAGGTCGCGGCGATCATCCAGGGCCCGTGGGAGATCACCAACATCTACAAGGGCACCGCCTTCGCCGACAGGACCAACCTCGGCATCGCCCCCGTCCCCGGCGGCTCCGCGGGCCAGGCCGGCGCCCCCACCGGCGGCCACAACATCTCCGTCTACGCCGGCGCCGACAAGGCCCACAAGGACGCCGCCGAGAAGTTCGCGGCCTTCATGACCTCGGCCGAGAGCCAGGCGTTCGTCGCGCAGAAGAACTCCACCCTGCCGACCCGCACCGACGCCTTCACCCCCGAGGTCAAGGCCGACCCCGGCATCGCCGGCTTCCAGGCGGTCCTCTCCAGCGCCAAGCCGCGTCCCGAACTGCCCGAGTACAGCTCGCTGTTCGCCTCGCTGGGCACCAACCTCGGCAAGATCGTCCAGGGCACCTCGACCCAGGACGGCCTGAACACCGTCGCCACCGACTACGCCAAGCTCCTCCCGGGCTTCGCCAAGTAGTCCTCCCCGTAGCCGTCCGGCCCGCCGCCACCCCTCCCGCGCGGGCCGGACGGCCGGACCCGTAGCAGCAGTCGCCGAAGCGAGGCGGCGGACCTCCCCGAGAAGGTGTCGAACAATGTCAGTCGCCGTGCAGGGCGCCACCGGCAAGGGCAGCCGGGAGCGCGATCCGCGACCGGGCCTGATGGAGCGCCTGAAGCGCTCGTACGCCAAGCACTGGTACGCCTACGCGATGATCGCGCCGGTCGTGCTGGTGCTCGGCGTGCTGGTGCTCTACCCGCTCGCCGAGGGACTCTGGCTCACCCTCACCGACGCCAACAGTCTCAACGTCGCCCGCAAGATCGGCGCCAACGAGATCCCGGCCTCCTACACGTTCGTCGGCCTCGACAACTACGCCGACATCCTCTGGGGCCCCGGCTCGTACGACCGCTTCTGGTCGCACTTCGTCTGGACCATCGCCTGGACGGCGCTCTGCGTCGGCCTGCACTACACCATCGGCCTCGGCCTCGCCCTGCTGCTCAACCAGAAGCTGCGCGGCCGGGCCGTCTACCGGATGCTGCTCATCCTTCCCTGGGCCGTGCCGACCTTCGTCACCGTGTTCTCCTGGCGCCTGATGCTCGCCGACGGCGGAGCCGTCAACGGCGTGCTGTCCGCCCTGCACCTGCCCGAACCCGGCTGGCTGGACGACCCGACCGCCCAGAAGGCCGCGGCCGTCCTGGTCAACACCTGGGTCGGCGTGCCGTTCATGATGATCTCGCTGCTCGGCGGCCTCCAGTCGATCCCGGCCGAGCTGTACGAGGCGGCCGAGATGGACGGCGCCACCGCCTGGCAGCGGTTCCGGCACGTCACCCTGCCGGGACTGCGCACCGTCTCCTCCACCGTGGTGCTGCTCGGCGTGATCTGGACGTTCAACCAGTTCGCCGTCATCTTCCTGCTGTTCGGCAACGGCGCGCCCGACGCCCAGCTGCTGGTCACCTGGGCGTACCGGCTCGGCTTCGGCCAGCAGCCCCGGGACTACGCGCAGTCCGCCGCCTACGGCGTCATCCTGCTCTCGATCCTGATCGTCTTCACCGCCTTCTACCGCCGCTGGCTCGCCCGCAACGAGCAGGCGAACGGCTGACCCGGCCCACCCAGCGACCACGAAGGCAGGCATCCCGATGAGCAGCACCACCACCGACCGCCCCACCCCCCTCGCCGCGCGCCCCGCGGCCCCGGCCGCCCGGCCGGCCAGGGTCCGCCGGCGCGGCGAACCCTCCCCGCTCGGCAAGGCCCTCGCGCACGGCACGCTGATCCTGGCCAGCCTGGTCGCACTCTTTCCGGTGGCGTGGATCCTCTACGTCTCGCTCGGCCCGGACAAGACCGACTACCTCCACCCCGGCGAGATCATGGACAAGCTGACGCTGTCCAACTACCGCACGGTGCTGTTCGACACCGACTTCGTCCACTGGTTCGGCAACGCCTTCCTGGTCTCCGGCGCCACCACCGTGGTGGGCGTGCTGATCGCCGCCTCCACCGGCTACGCCGTCTCCCGGATGCGCTTCCCCGGCCACCGGCCGCTGATGTGGTCGCTGCTGGTCACGCAGATGTTCCCGATCGCGGTGCTGATCGTGCCGATGTACACGATCCTCTCCCAGCTCGGTCTGCTGGACAGCTACCTGGGCCTGATCCTGGTCTACTCCACCACCACCGTGCCGTACTGCGCCTGGCTGCTGAAGGGCTACTTCGACACGATCCCGGTGGAGATCGACGAGGCCGGCCGGGTCGACGGGCTCAGCCCGTTCGGCACCTTCTGGCGGCTGGTGCTGCCGCTCGCCCGCCCGGGCCTGGCGGTGGCCGCGTTCTACTCCTTCCTGACCGCCTGGGCCGAGGTCGCCTTCGCCTCCACCTTCATGCTCAGCTCCGACAAGTACACGCTGGCCGTCGGCCTGCAGACCTTCGTCAGCGAGCACGACGCCCAGTGGAACCTGATGGCCGCCACCGCGGTGCTGATCGCGATCCCGTCGTCGGTCCTCTTCTACCTGGTGCAGCGCCACCTGGTGACCGGTCTGACCGCCGGCGCCTCCAAGTCCTGAGCGCGCCCGGACCGCCGCTCCCCGCGCCCGACCGATCCTCCGATCCCCGCTCCTCTGATCCCCGAGGGATACCGTCCATGACCCAGAACCTGGCCGACACCTCCCGGCCCGCCGCCGACGCCACCGCTCACGAGGCCGGTGCCGGCGCGGACAGAGGCTGGTGGCGGGACGCGGTCATCTACCAGGTGTACCCGCGCAGCTTCGCCGACTCCAACGGAGACGGCATGGGCGACCTGCCCGGAATCCGCAGCCGCCTGCCCTACCTGCGCGACCTCGGCGTGGACGCCGTCTGGCTCTCGCCGTTCTACGCCTCCCCGCAGGCCGACGCCGGCTACGACGTCGCCGACTACCGCGCGGTGGACCCGATGTTCGGCACCCTGATGGACGCCGACGCGCTGATCCGCGACGCGCACCGGCTGGGCCTGCGGATCATCGTCGACCTCGTCCCCAACCACTCCTCCGACCAGCACGAGTGGTTCAAGCGCGCGCTGCGCGAGGGTCCCGCCTCCCCGCTGCGCGACCGCTACCACTTCCGCCGCGGCAAGGGCGCGAACGGCGAACTGCCGCCCAACGACTGGGAGTCCATCTTCGGCGGCCCGGCCTGGACCCGGACCGAGAACCCGGACGGCACCCCCGGCGACTGGTACCTGCACCTGTTCGCCCCGGAGCAGCCCGACTTCAACTGGGAGAACCGGGCCGTCGCCGACGAGTTCCGCTCCATCCTCCGGTTCTGGCTGGACATGGGCGTCGACGGCTTCCGCATCGACGTCGCCCACGGCCTGGTGAAGGCCCCCGGCCTGCCCGACCTCGGCGGCTCCGACCAGCTCAGGCTGCTCGGCAACGACGTCATGCCGTTCTTCGACCAGGACGGCGTGCACGAGATCTACCGCAGCTGGCGGAAGATCCTCGACGAGTACCCGGGGCAGCGGATCGGCGTCGCCGAGGCGTGGACCCCGACCGTCGAGCGCACCGCCAACTACGTCCGCCCCGACGAACTGCACCAGGCCTTCAACTTCCAGTACCTGGGCACCTCCTGGGACGCCGCCGAGCTGCGCGCGGTGATCGACCTCTCGCTCGACTCGATGCGCCCGGTCGACGCCCCCACCACCTGGGTGCTCTCCAACCACGACGTCACCCGGCACGCCACCCGGTTCGCCAACCCGCCCGGCCTCGGCACCCAGATCCGCACCGCCGGCGACCGCGCGCTCGGCCTGCGCCGGGCCCGCGCCGCCACCCTGCTGATGCTCGCGCTCCCCGGCTCCGCCTACGTCTACCAGGGCGAGGAGCTCGGCCTGCCGGACGTCACCGACCTGCCCGACGAGGTCCGTCAGGACCCGTCGTTCTTCCGCAAGGCCGGCCAGGACGGCTACCGCGACGGTTGCCGCGTCCCGATCCCGTGGTCCGGCACCGAGGCCCCGTACGGCTTCGGCCCGACCGCCGGCGGCCCCAGCTGGCTGCCGCAGCCCGCCGAGTGGGCCGGGCTCAGCGTCGAGGCGCAGACCGGCGACCCGACCTCCACCCTGGAGCTGTACCGCTCCGCACTGGCCGTCCGCCGGGCCCGGGCCGAGCTCGGTGCCGGCACGGGGGTCGAGTGGCTGGAGAGCCCGGAGGGCACCCTGGCGTTCCGCCGCGGCGCGTTCGTCTGCACGGTGAACACGACCGCCGGCCCGGTCCGGATACCGGTGCCCGGCCGGCTCCTGCTGAGCTCCGCCGGCGCCGACCCGCTGATCGACGGCGGCGGGACGGTGCTCGCACCGGACAGCACCGACTGGTGGGCGGTCTGACGTGGTTGCAATAGGCTCTGGGACCGTGACTACGGCGCGACTCTCAGACATCGCGGCGCAGGCGGGGGTCAGCGAGGCCACCGTCTCCCGCGTGCTCAACGGCAAGGCGAACGTCTCGGCCGCCACCAGGCAGACCGTGCTGGCGGCACTCGACGTGCTCGGGTACGAGCGGCCCACCCGGCTGCGCCAGCGCAGCGCGGGCCTGATCGGGCTGATCACCCCGGAGCTGAGCAACCCGATCTTCCCCGCGCTGGCCCAGGTGATCGAGCAGGTGCTGAGCCGGCACGGCTACACGCCGGTGCTCTGCACCCAGACGCCGGGCGGCTCCACCGAGGACGAACTGGTGGAGATGCTGGTCGACCGGGGCGTGGCGGGCATCGTCTTCGTCTCAGGCCTGCACGCGGACACCACCGCCGACCACGACCGGTACGCCCGGCTGGCCGGCCGCGGGGTGCCGTTCGTGCTGATCAACGGGTACAGCGAGAAGATCGACGCGCCGTTCATCTCGCCGGACGACCGGGCCGCGATGTGGATGGCCGTCCAGCACCTGGCCGAACTCGGCCACGAGCGGATCGGGCTGGCCGTCGGGCAGCGCCGGTACGTGCCCGTGCTGCGGAAGATCGAGGGGTTCACCGCCGCCCTGTGCGAGGTGCTCGGGCGCACCCGGGAGGAGGCCGAGGGCCTCGTCCACCACACCCTGTTCAGCGTGGAGGGCGGCCACGCGGCGGCCGGCGCGCTGCTCGACAAGGGCTGCACGGCGATCGTCTGCGGCAGCGACATGATGGCGCTCGGCGCGATACGGGCCGTCCGGCAGCGGGGCCTGACGGTGCCGCAGGACGTCTCGGTGGTCGGGTTCGACGATTCGCCGCTGATAGCGTTCACCGAGCCGCCGCTGACCACCATCCGCCAGCCGGTGGAGGCGATGGCCACCGCCGCGGTGGACGCCCTGCTGGAGGAGGTCGGCGGAAACGCCGCCCAGCGCGGGGAGTTCATGTTCCAGCCCGAGCTGGTGATGCGCGGCTCGACCGGCGCAGGCGCGCGCTGACGGATCGGACGAACGGCCGGGGTCCGGGAGCAGGCCGCTCCCGGACCCCGGCCTCGTCGTGCGGATCAGCCCTCCTGGACGGCCGGGCGGTCCGGGGTGACCCGGTGGCCGTCGGCGGCGTCGCCGGTCCGGGTCTCGGTGCGCCGCCCCCGGTCCAGGTAGTCGCGGAGGATCAGTTCGACGGCGTCCTGCGGGCTCTTCGTGCCGGACAGCATCATCGCGTCGATCGCGAGGTTGGCGTCGAGCGTGACGGTGACCTGGGCCATGGTGACTCCTCCTCGGGGACAGAGCAGCAGCATGCCTGGTGCGGCCGGATTTGACCATGACCTTCCGGGGCGGGGCGTGCGAGGTTCCGGGGGCGGTCCGGCGCGGGACGCACCGGGGCCCCCGGGGAGGGAGCGACCTGGCTCCTCCCCGGGGGCCCCGGGCTTTCGCGGGTCAGACCCGGCCGTGGGTCAGACCCGGCCGGCGAAGTCCGGGGCCCAGTTGGCCAGGGTCTGGGTCCGCACGCCCGACCTCGGGTTGGCGGCCTCGACGTACTTGCCGTCACCGATGTAGAGCGCGACGTGGTGGACGCCGGAGTCCTTGCCGTTGTTGGACCAGAACAGCCGGTCGCCCGGCTTGAGGGCGTCGAGCGAGACGTGCGTGGACGCGGCGGCCTGGTCGGCGGCGACGCGCGGGACGGTGATGCCCGCGGCGCGCAGCGCGGCCTGGGTGAGGCCGGAGCAGTCCCAGCCGCCGTTGCCGGTGCCGCCGTAGACGTAGGCCTGGCCGACCTTCGACTGGGCGAAGGAGACGGCCGCGGCCATGCTGCCGGTGGCGGCCTGGGCCGGGGCCGGGGTCTCGGCCTGGGCGGCGGGCTTGGCGGCCGGCTTGGTGGCCGGGGCGGGGGTCTGGGCGGCCGGCTCGGTGGTGGCGGTGCCGGTCCCCGCGTCCTTGGCCCGGTTGAACCAGTCGAAGCCCTTGCCGGACTCCTCCGAGGCCTGGTTGCCCTTGGCCCGGTCGCCGAAGGTCAGGTGCTGGCCCGGGTAGATGCTGTGCGGGCCCTCGGTCAGGGTGGCGCGGTTGAGCTCGTAGAGCCGCTCCCAGCCGCCCTGGACGTCGTTCTTGTCGGCGATGGAGGAGAGCCAGTCGCCGACGGCCACGGTGTAGTCGGCGGACTGCTTCCGGTCGCCCTGCTGACCGCCCTGCTGGCCGGTCTGCTGGCGCCACTGGCGCCCGTCCTGGCCGCCGTCGCCCTGGCGGGCGGCGTCGGTGGCGGCGGGAGCCTGCGCCTGCGGCTGGGCGGCCTTGGGCGCGGCGGGCTGCGTGGCCTTCGGCTGGGCGGCGGGCTTGGCGGCCGGGGCCGGGGTCTGGACGGCCGGCTTGGCGGCGGCCGTGGAGGTGTCGACGGCGGCCGGGGTGCCGCCCTTGGTCAGGCCGGCCTTGACCGAGCAGACCGGCCAGGCACCGGGGCCCTGCACGGCGAGCACCTTCTCGGCGATCGCTATCTGCTGGTCCTTGGTGGCGAGGTCGGCGCGCGCGGCGAACGAGGTGCCGCCGAACTCGGCCCAGGTGGAGCTGGTGAACTGGAGTCCGCCGTAGAAGCCGTTGCCGGTGTTGATGCTCCAGTTGCCGGTGCTCTCGCACTGGGCGACCTTGTCCCAGGTGGCGACGGAGGCGGCCGAGGCGGTGCCGGTGGTGAGGCAGGGGATGGTGAGGCCGATGCCCGCGACGCCGAGGGTGGCGATGGCGCGACGGGTGCGGCTGGACAGGCGGGTGCCGTTGGTGGGCAGCATGAAGACGCGGTCCTCTCCCACGCCTGCGAGGTGAGCTGTCGGATTCGGGCTGGAGTTGCCCGGCCGCGCTGTGGACGCGGCTTCACCCCTAGCCCTGGTCGGTCCGGGGACCGGCCTGGGCGAACTACCTGTGGTTCCCCCGCTCCTGCCGTGGTGCTTCGTACTTCCAGCGCACCCGACGGCAGGACTCGGCGTTGCAGGGGAGCTGGGTCCGTGTGGCCACGAACGGGGAGCACGTTAAGCAGAGCCGCCTTCAAACCGCAAACATGTGTGAGGCACGTCACTGTTTGCGAAATCCGTGGTGGGCGGCTGTCCTTCATGATCAGAAATGACCGATTTCATGCAACGCCCGTCGCGGTCAACGCAACTGCCTATGCTTCAGAGCGTCGGTAGGACGCCGGCGCCGCCGCAGCCGCCCGTGGGGAGGGCTACGCACCGATGGCCATGGACGAGGACCCGGACCCCGCCCGGCCGACCGGCCGGACGCGCGGAGCGCATCGCAGGGCAAAGCATCGCAGAGCGGACATCCCACCCGAACCGCCCCTAACTCCCTTAAGTCGCCGCACTTTACTGCGCTGGCTCGCCGTCGGCACCGCCTTCGCGGCGGTCAGCGGCGAGGAGGTGCTGCGGCGCTCGCTGAGCGGCCCGACCGAACCGGTCGCCGCCGTCGCCGGATCGTCCACGGCCGTCGGCGCGGACCGGACGGGAGCCGGAGGCCACGGTGGGGCGTCCCCCGAGGCCGCTCCGGTGGGCGCCGCGCCCGAACAGCCGGCCCCCGCGCCCACCGTCGACCAGAGCGGCCGCCGCTGGTCCGACCCGGCCGGCTGGGGCGGTGCCGTGCCCGGCCCGAGGAGCACCGTGCGGATCACCGACCGGGTGCTGCTCGACACCGACGCCGCCGTCGGCACGCTGCTGGTGGAGCCGACCGGCGCCCTCACCTTCGCCGCCGACCGCACCCTCACCCTCGCCGCCACCGGGAACGTCGAGATCCGCGGCGCCCTCGCCCTCGCCCCCGACGGCACCCACACCCACACCCTGCGCTTCCCCTCCGTCGACGAGAGGCGCTTCCAGGGGGACGGCATGAAGGTCGTCGACACCGACGTGGGCCTCTGGGTCACCGGCGCCGGCTACCTGCGGCTCGACGGCGCCGCCAAGACCGCGTGGGTCCGCGCCGACCGCGAGTTGAAGGCCGGCGGCACCGAGCTGGCCCTGTCCGCCCCGCCCGCCGGCTGGCTCCCCGGCGACGAACTGGCCGTCACCCCGACCGGCCCGCCCGACCGGGAGGGCTTCGCCGCCCACTACGACCTCGTCACCGTGCGGTCCGTCAGCGGAGCCACCGTCACCCTGGAGTCGCCGCTGAAGCACGCCCACCCCCTGGTCGCCGCCGGAGGGGGCGTCACCGTCGGCGCCGAGGTGCTCAACCTGACCCGCACCGTCCGGGTCGAGGGCACCGCCGAGGGCCGCGCCCACGTCCACCTCACCAGCTCCCGGCGCGCCGACGTCCGGCACGCCGCGCTGCGCTGGGTCGGCCCGCGCGCCGACACCAAGGAGACCTGGAGAGGACAGGACGGCACCGCCCCGGTCACCGCGGCCGTCCTCGGCCGGTACGGGCTCCACTTCCACCAGCTCGGCGACGCCACCCGCGGGACCGTCGTCGAGGGCGTGGTCGTCCGCGACGCCGGCAGCCACGCGTACGTGCCGCACGCCAGTCACGGCATCACCTTCCGCAGCTGCATCAGCCACGAGACCTGGGAGGACGCGTACTGGTGGGACGGGCCGCTGGACACCCGCACCCCGCAGCGCCCCTCCGACGACATCGTCTTCGAGTCCTGCGTCGCCTCCCGCACCCTGCTCGAACCCCACCCCCGCGCCTACCGGCTGACCGGCTTCAACCTCGGCGCGGGCACCGGCGGCAAGGCGGTGGACTGCGTGGCCGTCGGCGTCCAGGGCGCCGACGGGGCCTCCGGTTTCGAGTGGCCGGAGAACAGCGAGGGCGTCTGGACCTTCGAGCGCTGCCTGGCCCACAACAACCTGCGGGACGGCATCTTCGTCTGGCTCAACGCCCGTCAGCACCACGTGGTCACCGAGTTCGCCGCCTACCACAACGGCGGCTGGGGCATCGAGCACGGCGCCTACCTCAACGACTTCGACTACACCGCGAGCGTGCTGTACGGCAACGCGGGCGGGGGAGTGGCGCTGCACTCGCTCGGCCGGGACGAGGGCACCGTGTTCGACGGACTGCTCGTCGACGCGGCCGGGCAGAGCGACTTCGCCGTCTCCACCGCCCGGCACGAACTCGCCGGACAGGCCGTCACCTTCAGCCGGAGCCGGTTCACCGGCTACCGGCGGGCCGGCGTGGCCTTCCGGGCCACCTCGGACGGGCAGCCGGACGACGTGCTGCTGCTGGACTGCGAGTTCGGCGGCAACGAGCTCTGGCTGGACCCGGAGGCCGTGCGGCCGAAGAACATCCTGCTGCGCCGGGCCGGGCAGACCGAGGTGCTCAAGGTCCGCAAGCCGGACGAGGAGGGCGCAGCGCAGCCGCAGTGGAACGCCGCCGCCGCACCGGTGGCCACCTTCGCGGCGCAGTCCCGGCCGGTGCGGCTGCCCGCCCTGAAACTGAAGGACGCGGCCTCGCCCACCAGTCGGGTCGGCCGCTGAGGCCGCCCCGGCGACCGCGGCGGCGGTGCGGGGTCCCGGTCCGGCCGGAGGGCGGGGGACCGGACCGTTCCGGCCGGTGCGAGCAGCCGAAGGGGCCCGGAACGGATGCGTTCCGGGCCCCTTCGGACGGGCTTGCGCTACTGGGCGGCGTGCCGTCCGCCGGAGGGCTCCGCGGCGCCGTCCCCGGCCTCCGCGGCCTGCGCGTCGAAGTCGACGGCCGGCAGCGTGGCCAGGTAGGTGGAGGCGATCAGCTGGCCCACCGTCGGGTACGCGCCCAGCGGGGCGGCCGACGGGCAGCCGGACTCCTCGGCTGCCGTGGCGAGCAGCTCGGAGTCCGCCTCCGGGCCGATCACCAGGGGGGCCAGCGCCGGGTTCTGCGAGCCCATCTCCCGGAGGTGGGCGACGGCCGCGGCCACCGAGCCGGGCAGGTCGAGCGCGGCGGGGACGACGGGCACGGCCAGCCGGGCGGCCAGCAGCATGCCGGTGATCCCGGCGGCGTCGGCGGCGGCCTGCCCACCGACGGTGGTGAGCACCACGCCGTCGGCGGCGGTCGCGATGGCGAAGAGCCGGGCCCGGTCGGCGCGGGCCAGACCGGCCTCGGAGAGGCGCACGTGCACGGCCTCGGCCAGCAGCGGATGCGGGCCCAGCACGTCGGTGACGGGGGCGCCGTACTCGGCGGCGAGGGCGTACAGGTCGGTCAGGAAGTCGTGCGGGCCGGGCACGAGGGGCACGATGACCGGCGTGGGCAGGCCGGCCTCGGCCGCCTCGTCCAGCAGTTCGGCGACGGTGCGCTCGGCGCCGATTTCGGCGCCGTGGGCCGGAAGGTAACCGGCTGCCGTCTGCACGCCGTTCTGCTCGCTGCGGACGATGGACAGCAGCTCCTCGACCACGGACCGGGATTCCGGTCCGGCGGCCGCGGGCACGGCGAGCAGCAGGACCGGCGAACCGGTCGGGATTTCGGGGCGCTCGGGACGGCGGTGGCGCCCCCGCGCACGGGAGCCTGGGGTTCGGACGGGCAGTGGCGCGCCCGGGATGGCTGCGGTGCTCATGGCGGAGATCGTAGGACATTCCCCCGCCGTGCTCGCAGTCGGCTGCCGTACGAGGAGGGGCGGCCCATCCGAAAACCGGACATAACCGGCCCGAACCCGGTTTCTCTCCCGGTATCCGCTCAGATGCGAGAGGAGGAGCTCCGCGTTGCAGGAGGGGCGCGTGAGATGTCTCACAGGGCGGGCATCGTCTGACGGAGGGTCACAGTGGGGTCACAGCGGTGCGACTCCGGGCTCCCGAAGATCAACATTCAGCGGGTGGTCGCCTACGGGCCGTCATCGACATCCGGCCGATTCGGTCGACTATGTCCACTTACGTACCGTCAGGTGCGCGGCTCGTGAAGAGTTCCGGTTCGGTGTCGAAAAGCCCGTGCACCTGCAACGTCCCGTGCTGATGCACGTGCACTGGAGCTATCATCACGTCAAGTGAGGCGTTGTGCCGGGCCGGTACGGGGCCGGCCGAGCCGTTCGGCTGAGAGCCGGGGCGCCGAGCTGGACGACCCACTCCGGAGCTCTTCGGGAGATTTCTATGCACGACACGTTCGACACGTACAACGGGATGGCCGCTGCGGACCTCAAGGGCGTGGTCTGGCAGAAGAGCCTGCACAGCAACTCTCAGGGCAACTGCGTCGAGTTCGCCGCCCTCCCGGGGGGCGATGTGGCGATGCGCAACTCCCGCTTCCCGGACGGTCCGGCGCTCATCTACACCCGGGCCGAGATCGAGGCCCTGCTCCTGGGGGCCAAGGACGGGGAGTTCGACCACCTGGCGGTCTGACCGGCCGCCGGCTCCACCATCGGGGGGCCGTCGTGGGTGCTGACACCACGACGGCCTTTGTCTTACCGGCTCCGCCGCCCTGCGAGCCGTCGTGCCACGAGCTGCCGTTCCGCCGGCCCGGCCGCCGTTCGCGGGCCCTCGCCCGCCAGCCGCCGTTCCGCCCGCCAGGGTCACCCGCCGTCGCCGCCGTGCCGAGCCGCCGCACGCGGATCGGAGGGGCGCACCGCCGCAAGGGTGGCCGGTACCCGCTGCCCGAGGGTCACCGATCGCCGTTGCCGGGGTGTGTCGCGCTGGTGTGTGGTCTCCCGCCGGGCGGTGTGGTGCTCCCGGGGGTCCTGTCACGGGTCGTGCGCCGTGCTAGGCCGAGCGTCGGTGCCGTCCGCTCATCTCGGGGGCCGGGATCGACCGTTGTTCCGGTTCCGCCTCGAACAGCGCCCAGACGACCTTGCCGCCGCCGAGCGGGTGCCAGCCCCAGGAGTGGCTGAACGAGTCGACCAGGTGGAGGCCGCGGCCCGACTCCGCCACGAAGTCGGCCTCCCGCGCCACCGGGCCGATGTTGCTGGGGTCGCTCACCGCGCAGACCACCTGCGGGGAACGGTGCACCAGGCTTATTCGGATCGGCAGCCTCCCCTCGGCTGCGCACTGCATGGGAAAGTCGTAGTCGTCCGCCGCACCGGGGCGCGCGCCGATCGCGTGCCGCAGGGCGTTGGTCACCAGCTCCGAGGCCACCAGCGCGACGTCGTCGAAGAGCTCGCCCAGGCCCCAGCGGTGCAGGGCGGTTCTGGCGAAGTCGCGCGCGGTTCTGACGGCTTCATATCGAGGAGCGAGCGTACAGGTGACCACATGGGGGTCGACTGCCAAAGCCGTTCCGGTGCTCATGAAGAGCTCCTCCCATAAGGGGGCGGACACGGCTGGACCCGCCGGGGTCATGCCGGTCACCTCCGACTCGCTCGGCCGCACGGCCGCCCACTCGACCAGGCGCGCGCGCACAAGGGCCCGGAGGCGCGGGGGCGCTGCCGGGCCTGTGCACGGAGTCGCGCGTGGGGTCGACGCGGAGCCCGCGGGATTGCCAGGGATGTGCAGGTGCACGTGCACCATCGTCCTCTGCGCTCACTGCAGATGCAAGAGTCGATTCACGTGCAGTCGTTCAAATGGCATATGCAAGCGCCGGATGCACGTGCATCCTGGTGTGCGGAGTACAGAACTGATAGGAACATCCGTCAGTATCGGCACCGTGAGCGCTCAACTGATGGCAGACTGTGCGCTGTTTGCCCTAGGTGGAGGTTAGGACCACATGACCACAGTTCAGCCGGGCGGCGGCTCGATGGTCCGCCGGATCCTCCTCGGCTCCCAGCTGCGCCGCCTCCGGGAGGGGCGCGGCATCACCCGCGAGGACGCGGGCTACGCGATCCGTGCGTCCGAGTCCAAGATCAGCCGCATGGAACTCGGCCGGGTCAGCTTCAAGGAACGCGATGTCGCGGACCTGCTCAGCCTCTACGGAGTGGACGACGGCCTGGAGCGCGAGGCGCTGCTCGGGCTGGTCCGCGAGGCCAACAAGTCGGGCTGGTGGCACAGCTTCAACGACGTCCTGCCGGGTTGGTTCCAGACGTACGTCGGTCTGGAGGAGGCCGCCGCACTGATCCGCACCTACGAGGTCCAGTTCGTCCCCGGCCTGCTCCAGTCCGAGGAGTACGCACGGGCGGTTTTCGGCCAGAGTCGGCCGGTGATCAGCGAGGAGGAGGTCGAGCGCAGGGTCAGCCTGCGGATGCGCCGCCAGAAGCTGCTCACCGAGGGCGAGAGCCCCCGCCTCTGGGCGGTCATCGACGAGGCGGCGCTGCGCCGTCCGGTCGGTGGGCCGAAGGTGATGCGCGGCCAGGTCCAGTACCTGATCGACGCGGCCGAGCAGGCCAACGTCGTGATCCAGGTCATGCCGTTCCGCTTCGGTGCGCACGCCGGTGAGTCCGGTGCGTTCACCATCCTGCGCTTCCCCGAGCAGGACCTGGCGGACGTCGTGTACCTGGAGCAGCTGACCAGTGCGCTGTACCTCGACAAGCGCGACGACGTCGACGCCTACATCCAGGTGATGGAGCGGCTCTGCGTGGACAGCCTCACGCCCGAGCGCACCATCGACCTGCTGGCCTCGATCCTGAAGGAGCGCTGAGCGCCGGACGTCCCCGTCCGCCGCGCGCCGCTCCACCGGACGGCCGCCGGCCCCGCGGTCTCAGCCGCGGGCCGGCGGCCTTTCGCGTTCCGGCGGGAGCGGCTGCGGCGGGCGGCCGAGGTGCCAGGGCAGGTCGTAGCGGCTGAAGAGGTCCGCGCGGATCGGCGCCAGCGGCACCTCCGCGCCCGGGAGCAGGACGCCTATGCAGCCGCCCATCAGGGCGCTGCGCAGCACCGCGTGCTCCGCGACGGGGTCGGGCGCACCCCAGTCGCGCAGCAGTTCCTGGAGGATCGAGCCGAGCCGTTGCTGCTCGGGGTCCTGGACGAAGGCGCCGGTGTCCGGGTCGAGGATCAGCGCCAGGTGCGAGCGCATCACCCGCGGGTGGTCCATGGCGAGGCCGAGCACCGCGTCGATCGCCCGGGCCAGCCGGGCCTCCGGTGTCGCGTCGGGCGCGAGCTCGCCGAGCGCGGTGGAGAGCTCCTGGTGCATCATCCGGTGGGTCGCCGACTGCATGAGCAGCCGTTTGCCGTCGAAGTAGTACGAGAGCAGTCCGCGGGCCAGTCCGGCCCGTTCGGCGATGTCGGTCAGCGTGGTCCCGGCGTATCCGTGCCGGTCGACCAGTTCGACGGTGGCCCGCATGATGCGTCGCCGGGAACGCTGACGCATCTCCTCATTGACCGAATCCCCGCGAGGTGCCATCGTTTCTGCTCCGTACGTTCGTTGGCTGTCGGCCAATATACTGGCGCGGCCGGCGACCGGACCGCGGCCCCCGGGCCTTGGGCCGGGCGGCGGCGTTCGGTTCGTACGGAGGCGCCGGCTCTACCAACACGGGGGTTTGGTGGAGCCGGCGCCCGCCCGGGGACTCCGTCCCGGGCCTGGTGGAACTCGTACCGCTGTTCAGCTCTTGGTCAGAACCTCGCCGCCCCGGTCGACCAGGTCGACTGACGGATAATCATAGTCCGGTACGGAGAAGTGAGGTGCCTTCGTCCGCCGGTCGAGAACGGCGCCCGCGACGGCGATCACGAAACCGACCACCGCGATCCCGGTGATGAAGAGCAGGGCGGGCCGGTAGCCGTCCAGCTGGGCCTGCGCGCCGGTGCCGCCGCCGCTGCCGGCGGTGATGATGGCCGTGGCGCCGGCCAGGACGACCGCGGTGCCGACCTGGATCGCGGTGTTCACCAGGCCGGAGGCCAGTCCCTGCTCATCGTCGGCGACGCCGTCGGTGGCGGCGATGTTCACCGAGGGGAAGGCCAGCGCGAAGCCGACGCCGAGCAGGATGATCGACGGCAGCACCAGCACCGGGTACGAGCTGTGCTCGTCGAGCCGGAGGAAGAGCGCGAACGCGCCGACCAGGGCGAGCAGGCCGATCGGCAGCAGCCGGCCGGTCCCGAAGCGGTCCACCACGGGACCCATGAACGGTGCCGACAGGGCGATCATCGCGCCGGCGGGCAGCAGCCCGAGCGCCATCTCCAGGGCCGACCAGTCGAGCAGCTCCTGGAGGTAGAGCGTGACCACGAACTGGAAGCCGCCGTACGCGCCGGTCATCGCGAACGCGATCACGTTGGCGCGGGCGACCGAGCCGTTGCGGAAGATCCCGAGCCGGACCAGCGGGTGCGCGGTGCGGCTCTCGACGAACAGGAAGGCGGAGCCGAGCAGCGCCACGACGGCGAACGAGCCCAGGGTGCGCAGGCTGAGCCAGCCGGCGCCCTGCGCCTCGGTCACGGTGAAGACCAGCAGCAGCACGGTGGCGGTGCCGGTGATCGCGCCGAGCACGTCGTACCGGCCGGTGGCCTTCTCCCCGGCGGCCGGGCGGGGGAGCAGCCGGACGGCGAAGACGAGGGCGAGCAGGGCGATCGGGACGGGCATCAGGAAGGTCCAGCGCCAGCCGACCGAGGTGAGCACTCCGCTGAGGACCAGGCCGAGCGAGAAGCCGCTGGCCCCGCAGGTGGTGTAGATCGACAGTGCCCGGTTGCGGGCCGGGCCCTCCGGGAACGTGGTGGTGATGATCGACAGGCCGGCCGGCGCGGTGAAGGCGGCGGCGACGCCCTTGATGAAGCGGGCGGCGATCAGCAGGCCGCCGTCGTCGACCAGGCCGCCGAGCAGGGAGGCGGCGGCGAAGACGGCGAGTGCGACGAGGAAGACCCGGCGGCGGCCGAGCAGGTCGGCGGTCCGGCCGCCGAGCAGCAGGAGCCCGCCGTAGCCGAGTACGTAGCCGGAGACCACCCACTGGAGGGTGGAGGTGGAGAGGTGGAGTTCGGAGCCGATGGAGGGGAGCGCGATGCCCACCATCGAGATGTCCAGGGCGTCCAGGAACAGCGCGGCGCAGAGCACGATCAGCGTGCCCCAGAGGCGGGGACTCCAGCGCGGAGCCCCCTGTGATGAATCGTCAGACGTCGTGACGGTCGCGGTGGTCATGGGCAAGAGAGTACATGCACGTGCATTCAATGCAAGTGAATAAGATGTTAACGCATAAGTTGCTTCCGCATGTGATACCGTGGCGGCGTGGCTGAACTCGACCCCCACGATTCCCACGACTCCCCGGCGGAGGCCGGTCTGGTCGTCCAGTGGCGCGACCTGCTGGCCCGGCAGGCCCAGACCGCCTGCCTCCTCGACCGTGAACTCGGCGAGAAGCACGGCCTGGGCATGAGCGAGTTCGAGGTGCTGGAACGCCTCGTCGAGGGGTGTGACGGCAGTGGCGGGCACGGGCTGCGGATCCAGGAGCTGGCCGACACCGTGCACCTCAGCCAGAGCGCGCTCTCGCGGCTGATCGGCAGGCTGGAGAAGGCCGGGCTGGTCACCCGCGCGATGTGCACCAGTGACCGGCGCGGCATCCAGGTCGCGCTCACCGAGGCCGGCCGTCGGCGCTACACGGAGGCCCGTCCCCTGCACCGCGAGGTGCTCTCCCTCACGCTCGCCGACGAACCGGTGCGCGCCTGCGGGACGACCCTGGACTGACGGGGCCGGAGGCCGGCGCTACAGCAGGGACGCGAGGCCCGGTGCGGCGGCCGTCAGCACGACCGCCACCGGCGCGGCCAGGGCGGCCAGGGTCAGCTGCAGGCGGTGCGACACGGAGAGCCGGGGGCGCCCGGCCAGCAGCCGGTCCACCCGCTTCGGCGACTGGGCCATCCCGGGCGGGCAGGAGCCGAACACCCCGCGCCCCAGGTTGAGTTCGGCCAGTGCCAGGGCGGTGGTGTGCCGGCCGTGCCGCCGCGCGGCCCGGTCGTCCGCCGCCAGCTCCACCAGCTCGCCCACCTGATTCCGGAAGGCGCTGAAGACGCCGACCCCGGGGAAGCCCGAGGCGAGCGCCTGCGCGCCCTGCGCCAGCCAGTGGTGCCGGGCCCGGACGTGCCCGCGCTCATGGCTCAGCACCGCCTCCAACTCCCGGTGGGTCAGCTGCCGGAGCGCCCCCGTGGTGACCACCAGCCGGGAGTTGTGCCCGGGCAGCGACCAGGCCCCGGGCCGGACGTCCTCCAGCACCACCAGTCGCTCCCGGCGCTGCCGTGCGTCGTCGATGGAGCCCGGCAACTCAGGTGACAGCGTGGCCAGTTCGGCATGCCGGTGAGCGCGCAGCGCCTTCGCCGAACGGACCTCACGGGTCAGCGCGAACAGCGTCTGCAGCCCGCCCGCGGCCAGCACCGCCGCGCAGAGCCGGCCCCAGCCCTCGGCGTTGTGCAGTCCGTACGCCGCCTCCACGCCGTGCGGTGCGCCCGTGAACAGCAGCGACCGCAGGTCGGGGAGCGCGGCCGAGGCGGCCAGCAGCAGGCTCAGCGCACAGCACAGCAGTACGGCCACCACCAGGCACTGCCAGACCAGCAGCGCCAGCACGGGTTCGCGGTCCACCCAGCGGGCCCGGGTCAGCCGCCGGGGAGCGGCGGTGGCGAGCAGCAGTCCGAGCAGCAGCAGGCCGAGCAGGGCCGTCATGGCATGGGCTCCCCGGGGACGCACGGAGCGCGACAACGCGCTTCCCGTCCAACCTAAGCGCTGCCGGCGCGGCGTGGTACGACTTTCGGCCACCAGTGACCAACGCCACGGCTGTTCGGCGGCCGCGCCGCGAGGACGGTGCGGCGCCGCGACGGCCGTCCGGTGCCGCGCCCGCGACGGTGGGCGCGGGCGCCGGTGTCACATGGTCAGGAGCATGGCGAACATGCCGATGCCCATCGACAGCCGCCAGGCCCGGGGCAGCGTCGCCGAGGCCGCCGGCAGCCCGCCGGGCCCGCCTCCGGCACCGCTGAGCAGCCTGCTGCCCGACCAGAGCGCGTACCCGCCGAAGTAGAGCAGCAGGGCGCCGGTCAGTGCCGGCGATCCGGCCGCGGACGGGTGGTGGCCCGCGTGCCCGGCGGCGGGTGCGGTGGCCATCACGAGTGCCATGTAGGTCATCGCCAGCGCGCCGACCGCGTGGTGCAGCCGGTGCGCCCGCCGCTCCGGGCGGTACGCGGCGGCCAGCAGCAGGGCGACCGCGGGCGGGCCGAACAGCCAGGCCCAGGCGACGCCCGGTACGGCCGTCCCGGTCACGGCCATGGCGGCCATGCCGAAGCCCATCAGGGCCTCGGAGGCATCCGACTCGTACGCGTGCAGCCGGTGCGCGCGGGTCGCCCCGGTGGCCCCGGTCCTTCTCGGGCCGGGCGTCCTCGGTGCGGTTCCGGCTCCGGCCGCTCCCGGGGGCGGCGCAGGGGGAGTACGGCGCAGGCGGGTGAGGCAGTAGCCGCCGGAGGTCGCGGCGAGGGCGGCCAACAACCAGCTGACGAGGGCTGATCCGTGCAACGGCGGCCTCCCGGGCGGTGACGGGCGGGGGTACCGTCCACGATCACGGCCCGGGGCCGCGTGCAGCAGGGCGCGTGCGGGGGCGCATGGTGGTGCCCGGCGGGGTGGGCCCACCGGCGGGCGCCGGACTGCCGCACAGGTCCGGCTACCCGGAGAGCCGCCCGGAGGCGATGACCCGGCTCAGGAACCGCCGGGTCCGCTCCTGCTGCGGCGCCCCGAACACCCGCTCCGGCGAGCCCTGTTCGAGTACCACCCCGGCGTCCAGGAAACAGACCTGGTCGGCGACCTCGCGGGCGAACCCCATCTCGTGCGTCGCGACCAGCATCGTCATGCCCTGCTCCTTGAGGTCGCGCACCACCGAGAGCACCTCGCCGACCAGCTCCGGGTCGAGCGCCGCGGTGATCTCGTCGAGGAGCAGCAGCCGCGGCCCGGTGGCGAGCGCCCGCACGATGGCCACCCGCTGCTGCTGGCCGCCGGAGAGCCGGTCGGGGTACTCCCGCGCCTTCGCCGCCAGGCCCAGCCGGTCGAGCAGCTCGTGCGCCCGCGCCTCGGCCTCGGCCCGGGCCAGACCGTGCACCCGGCGCGGGGCGAGCGTCACGTTCTCCAGCACGGTCATGTGCGGGAAGAGGTTGTAGGCCTGGAACACGACGCCGATCCGTCGTCGCACGGCGTCCTCGTCGGCACGCGGGTCGGTGATCTCCGCGCCGTCCAGGAAGACGGCGCCGTCGTCGATCCGCTCCAGCAGGTTGACGCACCGCAGGAGCGTCGACTTGCCGGAGCCGGAGGCGCCGATCAGCGCCGTCACCGAGTGCTCGGGGACGGTGAGGTCCACGTCGCGCAGGACCGCCTGGCCGTTGAAGCTCTTGCGCACCGACTCCAGGCGCAGCACGGGCTTCACCGGCCCGCCCGACGGCGCGGCCCCGCCCGACGGCCTGGGCACACCCGGTCGTACGGCGGACGTGCCCGGCGGGCGGCCTGCCGCGTCGTCGGACGGACGGCCGGTCACACCGCACCTCCCTGCTGGCGTCGGCGGTTCATCCGGGTGGTGAGCCAGCCGGTGAACCGGGTGAGCGGGATGGTCAGCACCACGAAGACGAGTGCCGCCACCAGGTACGGGGTGGAGTTGAACGACCGGCCGTTGATGATCTTCGCCGCGTACACCGCGTCGATCACCCCGCCGATCGAGACCAGTCCGGTGTCCTTCTGCAGGCTGACCAGGTTGTTGAGGAGCGGCGGCACCACCCGGCGGACCGCCTGCGGCAGCACCACGTACCGCATCGCCTGCGCGTTGGAGAGGCCCAGCGACCGGGCGGCGGCCCGCTGGCTCGGGTGCACCGACTCGATGCCGGCCCGGAACACCTCGGACACGTACGCCGCGTACGTGAGCACCAGCGCGGCGCCGCCCAGCCACAGCGGGTCGGTGGTGACACCGGTCAGTCGCAGCGCCGGCACCCCGGTGATCATCACCAGCAGGCAGATGATCATCGGCAGGCCGAGGAAGAAGTCGACGTAGGCGGTGGCGAGCAGCCGCACCGGCAGGAAGACCGGCCCGCTCAGGGTCCGCAGCACCGCGAGCAGCAGGCCGAAGAAGAGGATCAGCACCCCGCAGACGGCCATCAGCTCCAGGTTGATCCGCAGTCCCTTGAGCACCTCGGGCAGTGCCTGCCGGGCGTACTCGGCACTGAGGAAGGACCGCCGCACGGCCGGCCAGCCGGGCGAGCCGACCACCAGCAGGACCAGCGCCACCGCCGTCACCAGCGTCGAGCCGGCCGCGATCAGCGCCGAGCGGTGGGCCCGCCGGCGCCGGTACGCCTCGTGGGCGAGCCGTCTCGCCGACGGCCGGTAGCCGTCGTCGGCCGCGCCCGGGCCGGCCGGCTCACCCGGGCCCGCCGGCGTCCCCGGGTCGGCGGACCCCCCGGAGAGCCCCTTCACGGTGTCGCTCACTGGAGGACGGGGGCCGAGACGGCGTCCGAGAGCCACTGCTTCTCCAGCTTCGCCAGCGTCCCGTCGGCCCGCAGCGCGTCCACCGCGCCGGAGACGCAGCCGGTCAGCTTCGAGCCCTTGTCCAGCACCAGGCCGAACTGCTCACCCTTCGCGGAGCCCGCCAGCTGGCCGACCACCTGGGCGTCCGTCACCTCGGCCCCGGTGATGTAGAACGCCGTCGGGAGGTCGACCACCAGGGCCTCGACCTGACCGTTCCTCAACGCGGCCTTCGCCAGGTCGTTGGAGTCGAAGACGGCCGGCCGGGTGGTCGGCCTGATGGTGTCGGTGACCGCGTCCAGGCTGGTGGTGCCGACCTGTGCGCCCAGCTTGGCGCCCCTGAGATCGGCGAGGCTCCGGGCCGAGGCGGCCTTGGAACTCTTCAGCGCGATCACGGCCTGGCGCACGTCGTAGTAGCCGGAGGAGAAGTCCACCGCCTGCCGGCGCTCGGCACTGATCGACACCTGGTTGATGTCGAAGTCGAAGTTCTTCGGACCGGGCGCGGTCGCCGTGCCGAACGGAGCGACCACCCACGTCACCTTCTCCTTGGGGTAGCCGAGCTTCTCCGCCACCGCGTGGGCGACCGCGGACTCGAAGCCCTTGCCGTTCGCCGGCGCGTCCTCGGCGAACCACGGCTCGTACGCGGGCTTGTCGGTGCCGATGGTCAGCGTCCCCGCCGCCCGGGTGGGCAACGCGCCCGGCGCGCAGCCGCCGGCCGTGCTCGCGGCCGCGGGGTTCCCGTCGGACGCGGTGTCCTGCGGAGCACAGGCGGCCAGCACGGCACCGGCGAGCAGGAGGGCGGCGAGCGGCTTTCGGGGGAGGGGCATGGCGGGGCTCCCGGGAGGAAGGGGACGGACCGGTCGGGTGGGGAACCTCCCCCGGTGGCGACGCCGGAACACGCGCGGCATGGTCGGCTTACCGGGCTTCGTCCGCTCTGTCCCGGAAGATCCCGGCAGCTGTTCACACGGACGACATACGGTCTCCGACCCCGGTTACCGCAGATCCGCCGCCAGGTGCCCCCTTGAACAGAAGAACCTTTCGTACTTATGGTGGTCTCGTTGAAAACCCTCCTGTCGAAGTGAGTCCCCGATGCA
This sequence comes from Streptomyces sp. BE303, assembly GCF_036290945.1. Lineage (NCBI taxonomy): Bacteria > Bacillati > Actinomycetota > Actinomycetes > Kitasatosporales > Streptomycetaceae > Streptomyces > Streptomyces sp. BE303. The sequence goes on along the minus strand of NZ_JAQYWZ010000540.1, from coordinate 3,590 downwards.
GAATCTTTCGCCAAGGCTCGCCGTGGCGGCCGACGCCCCGGTCGAGTCCCTCGCCGGCCACCCGGCCTGGCTGCGGCTCAAGGAAGCTGTCGAGGCCCTGCGCCCCCTGCAGTCCAAGGACGGCTCCATCGACCTGTCCGTCGTCGAGCGCCGGACGGTCGACCCGCTGGTCGCCACCGTCCGCACGGCCGTCGCGGAGCTTGCGCCGCTCTTCCCGCACGACGCGGCCTACCTGGCCGCCGTCGACGTGGACCTGGCCAAGTGGGCCGACACCGGCTACCGGGAGCCGGACTTCCTGGACTCGCTGCTCGCCTTCCAGCCCGCCGAACAGCGCGAGGACGGCCTGGAGCACCTGGTCGTCTTCCCGATGTACACCCAGAACGGCAACCCGAACCGCAACCTCGAAGCGGTCCTGCTGAACGTCGTCTGGCCCGACTGGCTGGCGGAGCTGGAGCGCACCCGCTTCGACAACCCGATGTTCGTGCCGATCACCTTCACCGACTTCACGGCCGGCTACGACACCAACTCCGCCGTCCTCTTCCCCGAGACCGTGGCCGTGCGCAAGGCGCCGGAACGTTTCACCTGGGGCGGCATCTTCTGCGACCGTGAGGCCGCCCGCTTCCGGGTCGTCTCCACCAACGCCGTCGAGCTGCTCGGCCTGGAGATCCCGGCCGACGCCGAGAGCCTGCTCCAGGACCAGGAGCGCTCGCAGCAGACCTTCGTGCTGTGGGACCTCATCCACGACCGCACCCACAGCCACGGCGACCTGCCGTTCGACCCCTTCATGATCAAGCAGCGCAGCCCGTTCTGGATGTACGGCCTGGAGGAGCTCCGCTGCGACCTCACCACCTTCAAGGAGGCGGTGAACCTGGAGGGGGAGGGCAACGAGCACGCCCGCGACGTCCAGTACGCGATCCTCTTCGACCGCCTCTTCCGCTTCCCGGTCAGCGGCGACCGCGTCCGCAACTACGACGGCCTCGGCGGTCAGCTGCTCTTCGCGTACCTGCACAAGCACGACGCGCTGCGCTGGCGCGACAACCGCCTCAGCATCGACTGGGAGCGGGCCCCGCAGGTCACCAACGCGCTCTGCGCCGAGATCGAGACCCTCTACCGCGACGGCATCGACCGTCCCAAGCCGGCCCACTGGATCGCCGCCTACGAGCTGGTCTCCCGCTACCTCACCCCGCACCCCGCCTCCACCTGGGCGAAGGGCTCCGCGGCGCTGCCGTTCGACATCACCGAGGGCAAGGCCCTCAACAAGGCCCTGTGCGACGCTGTGCTCCCCGACGAGTTCCCGCTGAGCATGTTCTACGAGGCCCTCTCCAAGAAGCTCAGCGGCGTCATCGCCTCGACCACCGGCATCACCGGTGCCGGCCTGCAGGGAGTTGCCGCGTGACCACCGCACCCAAGGGACCGCTCAGCGGCAAGGTGATCGCCGTCGCCGGCGCGAGCGGCCCGGCCGGCCAGGCCGTGCTGCGCCGCCTCACGGCGGACGGCGCCACCGTCATCGGCGCCGACATCGACGCCCAGCGGCTGGAGGCCGCCCTCGACACCGTGCGCGTCGCCGTGCGCGGAGCCAGGGTCAGCGGCCAGGTCATCGACCTCCTCGACCCGCAGGAGGTCCACGACTGGGCCGACCACCTGGAGGCCGAGCACGGCCACGTCGACGGCCTCCTCCACCTGGTCGGCGGCTGGCGCGGCAGCAAGACCTTCTTCGACACCCGGATCGACGACTGGGACTTCCTGCACGACACCGTCGTGCGGACCCTCCAGCACACCTCGCTGGCGTTCCAGCCCGCCCTGGTCCGCAGCGGTGGCCGCTACGCCATGATCTCGGCCGCCGCCGCCCACAAGCCCACCGCGGGCGGCGCCGCCTACGCCGCGGCGAAGGCCGCCACCGAGGCCTGGACGCTCGCCATGGCGGACTCCTTCACGAAGGAGACCACCGCCGAGGACGGCAAGCCCACCGCCGCGGCTGCCATCCTGGTGATCAAGGCGCTGGTCAGTCCCGAGATGCGGGCCGAGAAGCCGGAGGCGAAGTTCGCCGGCTTCACCGACACCGCCGACCTCGCCACCACCCTGGCGGGCCTCTGGGACCGCCCCGCAGAAGAACTGAACGGACAGCACCTGTGGCTGACAGCCCGATGACCGACCCCACCCCGCAGACGGACGCCGTCCGGCGGCACGACCCCGCCGTCCGCGGCTTCGCCAGCGACAACTACGCCGGTGTGCACCCGGAGGTCCTCGCCGCGATAGCCCTCGCGAACGGCGGCCACCAGGTGGCCTACGGCGAGGACGACTACACCGCCCACCTCCAGGACGTCTTCCGCCAGCACTTCGGCGACAAGGCCGAGGCGCACCCCGTCTTCAACGGCACCGGCGCCAACGTCGTCGCCCTGCAGGCACTGCTCCCGCGCTGGGGTGCGGTGATCACCGCCGAGTCGGCCCACATCAACGTGGACGAGGGCGGCGCCCCGGAGAAGATGGGCGGCATCAAGCTGCTCACCGTCCCCACGCCGGACGGCAAGCTCACCCCCGAGCTCATCGACCAGCAGGCCTGGGGCTTCGGCGACGAGCACCGCGCGCAGCCGCTCGCGGTCTCGATCACCCAGAGCACCGAGCTCGGCACCCTCTACACCGTGGAGGAGATCCGGGCGATCGTCGACCACGCGCACCAGCTCGGCATGCTGGTCCACGTGGACGGCTCCCGCCTGGCCAACGCCGCGGCCTCGCTCGGCGTCCCGCTGCGCGCCTTCACCACGGACGTGGGCGTCGACGTGCTCTCCTTCGGCGGGACGAAGAACGGCCTGCTGTTCGGTGAGTGCGTGGTCGTGCTCAACCCCGAGAAGGTCCGGAACATCAAGTTCCTCCGCAAGACCTCGATGCAGCTCGCCTCGAAGATGCGCTTCGTCTCGGTCCAGTTCGAGGCGCTGCTGGCGGGTGACCTCTATCTCCGCAACGCCGGCCACGCCAACGCCATGGCCAGCCGCCTCGAGGCCGCCGTCCGCGGGATCGAGGGCGTGACGGTCGTCCGCCCGGTCAGGGCGAACGCCGTTTTCGCGATCCTCCCCCGCGAGGTGAGCGAGCGGCTGCAGAAGCGTTACCGCTTCTACTTCTGGAACGAGCACACCGGAGAGGTCCGCTGGATGTGCTCGTTCGACACGACGGAGGCTGACATCGACGCCTTCGCGACGGCCATCGCCGAGGAGATGGGCCGCGTGTGACAGGCCTCTGACATTCGTCCGACCCGTGTCCTGCACGCGTCCGGCGCCTGCCGAAGGCCTGCTCGAACCGCGGATCGTCCCGTCCTGCCGCCGCAGGACGGGACGATTTGCATGTGGCGTGCCGATCGCCGTACAGTTCCGGAGTCGCCGCGAGAGAGCGGGGGCAAGCGGAAAGCAAAATCCGATGAATGAAACTCCGGAAAACGGAGCGGAAAACGTCTGATAAGCTGGAAACACGAAAGAACGAAGCGCCCGGAGGGCCGGTGTGAAAGCCGCCTGAAGGAAGTGTCCGTTCCTTGAGAACTCAACAGCGTGCCAAAAGTCAACGCCAGATATGTTGACATCCCCGGCCTCGGACTTGTTTCG
>NZ_JAQYWZ010000539.1:0-341 GCF_036290945.1 Streptomyces sp. BE303 | reverse complement strand
TGTCGTCGTTGAGGACGTAGCCCTGGGCGCGGCCGTCGGAGAGGAGTTGGGCGAGGCCCTTGTAGGCGGCGAGGCCGGCGAGGGTGGCGATGGTGGGGTTGACGCGGCCGTAGACGATGATCAGGCCGTTGAGGATGCCGATGAGGATGCCGACGCCGATGGCGGCGGCGATGCCGGTGAGGGCGTTGGAGCCGGCCGAGGTGAAGGCCATCGCGGAGACGACGGAGGCGACGCCGGCTTGGGAGCCGACGGAGATGTCGAGGCCGCCGCAGATGATGACGACGGTCTGGACGATGGCGAGGAGGCCGGTGATGGTGGCGGCTTCGGCGATGACCTGCATG
>NZ_JAQYWZ010000538.1:0-705 GCF_036290945.1 Streptomyces sp. BE303 | reverse complement strand
GGCCGCGGGCACCGTCGAGGACGTCACCGTCGCGTTCACCGGCAACGCCGCCAAGGTCGTCTCGCGCACCCCGCGCGTCTCCACCGGCCGCCCCGAGCTGACCGAGGCCGCCATCGTCGTCTCCGGCGGCCGCGGCGTCGGCGAGGCGTCCGGCTTCGGCGTGATCGAGGAGCTGGCGGACGCGCTGGGCGCGGCCGTCGGTGCCTCGCGCGCCGCCGTCGACGCCGGCTGGTACCCGCACAGCAACCAGGTCGGACAGACCGGCAAGCAGGTCTCGCCCCAGCTGTACGTGGCCAACGGCATCTCCGGCGCCATCCAGCACCGGGCCGGCATGCAGACCTCGAAGACCATCGTGGCCGTCAACAAGGACCCCGAGGCCCCGATCTTCGAGCTGGCGGACTACGGCGTGGTCGGCGACCTCTTCGAGGTGCTGCCGCAGCTCACCGCCGAGGTGCAGTCCCGCAAGGGCTGAGCCTGCCCAGTGGTGGGCCCGGGGGGGGGGGGCCCCGGTAGCCCGGGGTCCGCGGGGCCCGCCCCCCCCCCGCCCCCGGGGCGGGCGGGGGGGGGGGCCCCCCCGCCCCCCGGGGGCCCCGCCCCCCCCCCCCCCCCCCCCCACCACTGGGCAGGCTCAGCCCTTGCGGGACTGCACCTCGGCGGTGAGCTGCGGCAGCACCTCGAAGAGGTCGCCGACCACGCCGTAGTCCG
>NZ_JAQYWZ010000537.1:0-60331 GCF_036290945.1 Streptomyces sp. BE303 | reverse complement strand
GTCCACAGCCTCCGTGCTGCCGGGAGAGCGCGGCGCTCAGGCGGAGGCGGCGTCCAGCAGGGCGGTCTGCGCCGGGGTGAGCTCCAGTGAGGCGGCGGCCAGCAGCGGCGGGAGCTGCTCGACGGTGCGGGCGCTGACGATCGGGGCGGCGACGGTGGGGCGGGCGGCGAGCCAGGCCAGGGCGACGGAGGCGAGCTCGGCGTCTTGCTCCGCGGCGACCGTGTCCAGCGCCTCCAGCACCTTGGGTCCGCGCGGGTCGGCCAGGTAGCGGCTGGCGCCCTCGGCGCGGGCGCTGTCCACACCCTCGCCGCCCGGGCGGTACTTGCCGGTGAGGAAGCCCGAGGCGAGCGCGTAGTACGGCACGGTGGCCAGGCCGCGCTCGGCGACCAGGTCGGCCAGCGGGCCCTCGAAGGTGCCGCGCGAGACCAGGTTGTAGTGCGGCTGGACGGCGACGTACGCGGCCAGGCCCTCGCCCTCGGCGAAGGTGAGCGCCTCGGCCAGCCGCTCGGCGCCGATGTTCGAGGCGGCGACGGCGCGCACCTTGCCCTCGCGCACCAGCTCGTCCAGCGCGGTGACGAACTCCTCGACCGGGGTGTGGTCGTCCTGGTGGGTGTAGTAGAGGTCGATGTGGTCGACGCCGAGGCGGCGCAGCGAACCCTCGGCGGACGCCTTGATGTTGGCCGCGCTCAGGCCGCGGGCCTCGGGGTGGAGACCGACCTTGGTGGCGATGACCACGGAGTCACGGTTGCCCCGCTTGCGCAGCCAGTTGCCGAGGATCGTCTCCGACTCGCCGCCGGCGTTGCCGGGCACCCAGGAGGAGTAGGTGTCGGCGGTGTCGACGAAGTTGCCGCCGGCCGCCGCGTAGACGTCGAGGACGGCGAAGGACTGCGCCTCGTCGGCGGTCCAGCCGAAGACGTTGCCGCCGAGGGAGATCGGGAACACCGAGAGGTCGGACGTGCCGAGCTGCACATAACGGGGGGCGTCACTGTGGATTCCGGTCATGATCCGAGTCAACCGGATCGGCCGGGCCGGAATTCCGCGGTCCGGGCAGACTTCACAGGCTTTTCGCACGCCCGTAGCGCTGGGTTCGGCGGGAGTCCGGTACGGGCCGGTCGGGGGCCGGGGCCGGCCCGGTGCCCCTCCCGGCGTGAGCCGGGGAGGGTGCACCGGGGTGTCGGCGCGGTGCCGGGATTCGTTAGAGTCCGTGCCATGGCTGACAACGACTACGACCCCGCCGGCAGCACCCAGATGTTCCGGGCCTTCGTCGACGAGACCCCGGCACCCCAGGCGCCGGGATCCGTCAACACCTACAGCACCAACAGCAACCGCACCGGTGTGATCGCGCTGGTCGCCGTCGTTGCCCTGGTCGTTGTGGGCGCCGTCATCTGGCTGGCTGTCAAGTAACCCTCGCGCCGGAACGCCTGGCGGCTCGGCGGCCCTCCTGCCTCAGCAGGGCTTCCGCCAGGCGTCCAGTTCGAGCTTCTTCTGCATCGAGCTGAGACCCAGCGACTTGGACTGGGCGCAGAACCGGTCGGTGCCGAGCTTGTACTCGACGTGGAACACCGCCTTGCCCGCCTGGATGAACGGGGAGAGGCGGGCGCACTCGTCGAACTCGGCGCACTCCTCGTTCACGGCGAAGTCGAAGTCGGCCAGCAGGGCGGGGATCTGGTCCAGGTCGTTCTTCAGACCGATCGCGAGGCCGCGCTCGTGGGCGAGCGAGGCCAGCATGCGGTTGTAGCGGAGCTGGTCCTCGGCGGTCAGCGGGAATCCGCTGTTCTGGTTGTACGCCTCGATGGTGTCGGGTTCGACGGCGTCGAAGCCCTTCTGCTTGCACATGTCGAAGCGGGCCGCCATCAGCGGCTTCAGCTGGTCGAGCTTGCGGATGTCGAACCACTTCTCGCCCTTCCACCCGTTGCCGGCGCCCTGCAGGGCCTTGGTGAAGGCGGCGGCGTCGGGGCGGAAGTCCTCCCAGGAACCGGCGTTGATGTAGCAGATCACCTTGCGGCCCTTGGCGTGCAGTGCGGCGACCACCGAGGCGTCGGTCTCGAAGCCGTCGATGTCGTAGACGGGGACGTCGACGGACTGGTCGACGCCGCCGCCGAGCTGCCACTGCCAGGCGAGGCCGGGGGTGGGCTGCCAACGGGTGCCGTTCGAGGTGCCGTTCGGCGTGCCGGTGCCGCCGGTGCCGCCCGTACCCGTGCCGGTTCCGGTGCCCGTACCCGGGCCGGGCGGCGTCCCCGGTGCGGTGCCCGGGGTGGTGCCGGGCTTGCCCGTCGGGGTGCCCGGCGTGCCCGGGGTGGTGCCGGTCGGGGTGCCCGGCGCGGTGGTGGCGGTGCCGGGCGCGGGCGGGGTGGTGGCCGCCGTGGCGGCGGGGGCCGACGACGAGCTGTCCGGGGCGGTCGGGCTGCCCGGGACCGGGTCGGCGGTGGCCGCCGGGGGCTGGGCGCCGGGGGCGTCGGCCGAGGAGGTGTCCTCGTCATCCGGGCCGGAGCTGCTGCACGAGGTCGCCAGCAGGGCCGTGGCGAGGGCGAGGGCGGCCAGGAGCGGCCGGGTACGACGGGTCACGGTGCTCGAACTCCGGGTCTGGTCAGGTCCGTTCGGCAACGGGCGGGTCGGTGGCGATCGGTGGGTGTGCGGGCCGGGCGGCAGTCGGCGATCCGCTGACTGCCGGTCCGGTGGTCGGTCGGTCGGGCGGCCGGTCCGGTGGTGCCGGGTCGGCCGTGCGCGGCCGGGACCGTCACGCCGGCGACGCCAGGTCGGGGGCGGTCAGGTCGTGCGGCAGGGTGCTCCAGGGGTTGTCCCCGGCGCCCGGGACCGCGCAGCCCGCGCCGGCCCGGCGGGCGGCGATCAGTGCGGTGGCCTCGCGGGCCCGCTCGGCGGGCACGTCGTAGACCAGGTGGCAGAACCGGGCGGCGGCGTGCCGGCCGGTCCAGAGCGGCAGGGTGAGCGACTGGTAGGCCGTCCAGTCCCCTTCGAAGGTGACCAGCAGGTCGGCGAGCCCCACCTCGGCGTACCCCGGGTCGGGGTGGTCGCCGTGCCCGAACACCACCGTGGAGCACCCGGCGGCCCGGGCCGCGGTGGCGAGGCGGCGGTAGTGCGGCAGGGCGCCCGCCTGGGTGGACACCTGGTCGAGGTAGACGCCGGTGATGCCGTGCCGCTGGCGGTAGGTCAGGACGTCGTTCACCACGGCGGCGTGCGACCGCCGACCGTAGTCGGTGTCGGCGTAGCCGAGCAGCGGCAGACCGGCGGCACGGAGCTGCTCGGCGGCGTCGGTGAAGACGTGGTCCGGATCGCCGGGGCCGTCGGCGAGGTTGAGCACGACGGCGGCGATCCGCTTCGGGTCGGCGGCGGCGACCGCCTGCCAGGCCGCCGGGTCCACCGCGGGGTGGACGTACAGCGGCACCAGCAGGCGGCCGTCGTGGTGGCTTGCGCCGGTCATGCGGCGACCAGCGGTTCGGTGGAGAGCCAGAGGTCGCGCAGCGTCTCGTCGAGCCCCGTCTCCGGCCGCCAGCCGAGCGTCCGGGCGGCGGCCGACACGTCGGCCTGCTGCCAGGAGACGGCCGCGGACCGCTCGGAACCGGCGCCGCTCTCGTCGATCCGGCCGGTGAATCCGGCCGCCGTGACCAGGCCGTCGGCGATCGCCCGGACCGGCCTGGCCGTTCCGGAGGCGAGGTTGAGCACCCTGGGCAGCGGGCCCTGCGCGGTGACGGCCAGACCGACCGCGCGGGCGATGTCCCGGGCGTCGACGAAGTCGCGGTGGGCCGAGAGGTCCCCGACCTTCACCACGCCCTCGGCGCCGTCCGGGGCGGCCCGGCGCAGTTCGGCGGCGAGCCGCCCGGGCAGCGAGCCCGCCGGGGCACCCGGGCCGACCGGGTTGAACACCCGCAGCACCACGGCGTCCAGCGGCGAGCCGGCCACCGCGAGGGAGCCGGCCAGCTTGGTGGCGCCGTAGACGCCGACCGGGCGGGCGTCGGCGTCCTCGTCGAGCGAGCTGCCGGGCGGGCAGACGCCGTACTCGCCGGCCGAGCCGATGTGCACCAGCCGGGCCTTCGGGGCACCCTGTTCGAGCGCCTCGCAGAGCACGGCCGGGCCGCGGGCGTTGACCTCGGCGAGCTTGACGGCGCTGCCGGCCACCGCACCGGCGAAGTTGACCACCGCGTCGGGGGCGAGCGCGGCCAGCTCCTCGCCGAGCGGGCCCGACCCGGCGGCTGCCAGGTCGAGGCGCAGGTCGTGGTCGGGCCGCCGTCCGGCGGTCAGCACGGTGGCCCCGGGCAGGGACCGCAGGACGACGGCGGCGTGCCGGCCGAGAAAGCCGTCGGCACCGAGCAGAAGGATTCTCACGCGGCCCGTCCGTCGTTCTCTGAACCGGCCTGGCCCACCGCGGCGGGCTGGTCGGCGACGTCCGGTGCGGTACGGGCGGCCGGGATCGGCAGCTCCTGCTCGCTCGGCACGGCGTACAGGCCCTCCGCGGCCTCGCCCGGGAGCAGCAGCGACCGGTTGAGCGCGAACTCGGCGTTGGCCCGGTCGTAGTCGTCCGGGCGCCCGATGTCGAGCCAGTAGCCGTCGAACTCGTAGGCGGCCGGCGGCGTCTTGGCGGCGAGCAGGTCCAGGACCAGTTCGTCGAAGCCGAGGGGCAGGCCCGGGGTGTACTTGGCCAGCGCCGAGCGCGAGACGCCGTACACGCCCATCGAGACCCGGTAGTCGATGGTCGGCTTCTCCTGGAAGCCGGTGATCGAGCCGGACTCGGTGGTCAGGACGCCGAAGTCGATCCTCACCTGGCGGGCGTAGGTGGCGATGGTCAGCGGCGACCCGGACGCCTCGTGGTGCTTGAGCACACCGGCGAAGTCCAGGTCGGTGAGGACGTCGCCGTTCATCACCAGGAAGTGCTCGGGCAGCCGGTCCTGCAGGGTGAGCAGCGGGCCGAGGGTGCCGAGCGGGCTGTCCTCGACGGCGTAGCCGACCCGCAGGCCCCACTGGGAGCCGTTGCCGACGTAGGCGCGGATGATGTGGCCGAGGTGGCCGATGGCCAGGGTGACGGTCTTGAAGCCCGCGGCGGCGAGCTGACGCATCACGATCTCCAGGATCGCGTGCTGGTCGCCGATCGGGACGAGCGGCTTGGGAAGGGCGGTGGTGTACGGGCGGAGGCGGACGCCCTTACCGCCGGCCAGGATCACTGCGTGCATGGTGTTTCCCCCACGAAAGTCGGTGCGACAGGGGCCTTCGATGCCGGGAGCGGACGGAAGGCGGGCTGGGTCAGACGTTGTAGATGTCGGTCTTGTAGCGGGCCAGGTTGGCCGGGTCGCGGAAGAACTCGATGGTCTGCTCCAGGCCCTCTTCGAGGGAGTACTGCGGAGCCCAGCCGGTGGCGGTGCGCAGCCGGGTGGCGTCGGCCACCAGGCGCATGACCTCGGAGTTGGCCGGACGGATGCGCTGCTCGTCCTCCTTCACCGTGACGTCCACGCCCATCAGCTTGCCGACCAGGATCACCAGGTCGCCGACCGAGATCTCGCCGCCGGTGCCGGCGTTGAAGGTCCGGCCGACCACGGTCTCGGCGGGGGCGGTGCCGACCGTGCGGAAGGCCAGCGCGGTGTCCTTGACGAACATGAAGTCGCGGGTCGGACGCAGGTCGCCGAGGGTGATCTCGGTCTCGCCGGCGGCCAGCTGGGCGATCACGGTCGAGATGACGGCGCGCATCGACTGGCGCGGGCCGAAGGTGTTGAACGGGCGCAGCGTGACGACCGGCGTCTCGAAGCTCGCGTGGTAGCTGTCGGCCAGCCGGTCCCCGCCGGCCTTGGAGGCGGCGTACGGGGACTGCGTGTTGATCGGGTGGTCCTCGCTGATCGGCACGGTCTGCGCGGTGCCGTAGGTCTCGCTGGTGGAGGTGTGCACCAGGCGGGGGATGTCCAGGTGACGCACCGCCTCCAGCACGTTGAGGGTGCCGGTCACGTTGGTCTCGATGTACGAGTGCGGTGCCTGGTAGGAGTACGGGATCGCGATCAGGGCGGCCAGGTGGTAGACCGCCTCGGTGCCCTTGACCAGGCCGTTGACCGACCCCGGGTCGCGGACGTCGCCGAGGACGATCTCGACCGAGTCCAGCACCTCCTTGGAGAGGGTCTCCAGCCAGCCGAACGACGAGAAGGAGTTGTACTGGACCATCGCGCGGACGTGGTGGCCGTCGGCCACCAGGGCCTCGACGAGGTGGGAGCCGATGAAGCCCTCGGCTCCGGTGATGGCGACGCTGCTCATACGGTGATTCGCTTTCTTCTCTCTGGGGACTGGCTTTCTGGGACCGGGCCGGGTGTGTGAACGGTGGTGACCCGGCCGGTGGTGGTTCAGCGGTGCTTGGTGGTGCGGCCGAGCACGGGCCCGGCGATGGCGGTGAGGAGCGCGGCCGAGGCCCCGCAGCCGATCAGCTGCAGGAGGGTCGGGTCCACACCGGTCAGCAGCCCGGCGCACTCGGCACCCGCGGCGGCCAGACAGATGAGGGCGGTGCTCCAGCTGAGCCCGAAGGCGTTCAGCAGCAGCGCCAGCCAGAGCGAGCCGCCCAGCAGCAGCAGCGCGCCGAGCTCCGGGACGCCCAGCGCCGGGGCGCCGGGCCAGAGCACGGTGGCGGCGGCGTCGAGGGCGGCCACGGTGGTGAGGTAGATGAACAGGCATCCGAGCAGCACGCCGCCGGTGCGGCGGACGAACTCGATCGGCGTGTGGCTGGTCCGCAGCGCGGCCACCGCCATCGCCCGGTACCGGAAGAGCAGCCACTCGGCGAGGCCGAGACTGAGCGTCAGGGCGATCATGGCCGGCCCCGTCGGGCTGGCCGAGGCGCCCTCGGCGGCTCCGGTGCGCACCGCCTCGTGCACGGTGACGCCGAGACCGGCGATCATGGTCAGGGTGCCGACCGCCAGGCCGAACAGCAGGTGCGGCACCTCCTTGACGAGCGGCAGCCGCAACGGCACCGGCTCCGGCTCGCTGCGACGACAGCGCACCAGCTCCCGGGCGGCCAGGCCGATCGCCAGGCCGAGGGAGGCCAGCAGCACCGCGGTGCGGACCACCTGCGGCACGTCGACGGCGAGCACCACGCCGGCGCCGAGCGCGGACGGTGCCAGCGCGAGCAGCAGGAACTTCTCCCGGCCGAGCACCAGCAGCACGGTGGCCGCCGCCAGGTAGCCGGACTGCCCGGCGGCGAAGCAGAGCGCGCCCAGCGGCCCGCCGACCACGTACCCGGCGGTGGCGGAGGCCACCGCACCCAGCGGTGCCCCGATCGCGAGGCAGGCGGCGGCGGACCGGCGCCGGCCCCGGCCGAGCCAGGCGTACGAGCGGTGCGCCAGTGCCTGGTTCCAGGCCCAGCTGGCCAGGGTGGCGACGGAGAGCGCGAGCATGCCCGAGGGCAGCCCGAACCGCATCCGGTCGGCGGCGAACAGGTTGGCGCCGAGCAGGTAGCCGAGGCCGGGCAGGGCGAACACCAGGCCCCGGACCACGCAGCGCCAGGGGTCGGCCCGCCAGGGGTTGGCGAACTCGGCGCTCGGGCCGGGGTAGCGGCGCTCGACCTTCTCGAACAGCTCCGCGGCGACGGTGAAGGAGTCGGGCCGGCCGTACAGCAGGGCCGCCTGCTCGTCGGAGAGGCCGTCGGACTCCAGGAAGGCCGCGATCTCGTACGGGTGGACGGCGTCCGCGCAGACGTCGCGCAGCCGCTCGGCGAGCTCGTCCAGCGGGTCGGGGGAGAGGTCGAGCGGGTCCTCGGCCGGTTCGGGGCGCTGCTCGGGCAGGACCGGGCGGCGCCGCCCCCGCGGCGGGAGGGTGCGCAGCTGCACGGTCTGCTCGGCCCAGTCGGGTCCGGCCTCGTCGGGGACGAGACGGAGGGGACCGCTCATGCCTCCACCTCGCCGCGTTCGGCGGCCGCTTCGCGGTACGCGCACCTGCTGATGATTCGCTCGCTGCGCTCGCTCATGCCGTGACCTCGCTGCGCTCGGGCTCGGACGGCTGCTCCCAGTCCGGGTCCGGCGGGCCGTCCGTGACGGCGACCACGCCTTCCGGCAGCCAGCGGGAGGTGCCCAGCAGCTCGGTGTAGATGCCGCGGAAGCCGTCGATGTTCTGGCGGAGCGTGAACTGCTCGATCACCCGCAGCCGGGCCTGCTCACCGAGCCGGGCCCGCCGCTCCGGGTCGCGCAGCAGCTCGATCGCGGCGGCCGCCATCGGCTCGGGCTCGCGCGGCGGAACGACCAGGCCGGTGTCGCCGACCGCCTCGCGCACACCGCCGACGTCGGTCGAGACGGTGGAGCGGCCGCAGGACATGGCCTCGATCAGGGTGAACGGGAAGCCCTCGCTGATCGAGGAGAGCATCACCACGTTCCCCGCGGCGTACGCGTCGGTGATGTCCGCGACGCGGCCCTCGAAGGCCACCGAGTCGGCGACGCCGAGCTCGGCGGCCAGGGCTATGCATCCGTCGCGGTACGCCTCGCCGCCCTTGGGCGTGCCGCCGAACAACCGCAGCCGTGCCTCGGGTATCTCCTGCTGGACGATCGCGAAGGCCCGGATCAGCGTCTCCAGGTCCTTGATCGGGTCGACCCGGCCGGCCCAGCTCAGGGTGGGGGTCTCCGGCTCGGGTCCGGCGGGCGGGAAGGCCGCCGGGTCGACACCGTTGTAGACGGTCCGGATGTGCGCGGAGGGCGTGCCGCCGCGCTCCTCCCAGCGCCGGTTGTACCGGTTGCCGGGGGTGACCAGCGCGGCCCGCCGGTAGCTCTCCTCGGCGAGCATCCGGTAGAAGCCCAGCAGCAGGGCCTTGACCGGCCAGCGGTACGGGCCGGTGCGGTAGCCGAGGTAGCGCTCGCGCAGGTAGATGCCGTGCTCGGTGAGGAGAAACGGTACGCCGTACTGCTGGGAGGCGATCAGGCCGGGCAGGGTGGCGAGGCCGCCGCTGGCTGCGTGTGCCACACCGTCGCGGGGCGGGTCGACCGAGAGCGGCCGGAGGGCGTGCTCCAGCAGGTCGGTGGCGTTCAGCGCGTCGTGCAGGGTGGGCCGGGAGACGGCGGTGGAGAGGTAGTCGCGGGTCCAGACGTGCTGGAGGGTGCGCAGGGCCCGCTCGCTGCGCAGCGCCGGGCTGAGCAGCCCGCGCCGGGCGAGGTCGGCGAAGCCGTACAGCTCGGTGCCGAAGTGGGTGGTGTAGACCGGGTCCAGGATGGAGTGCAGGAAGCGCTCGTAGGCGTTGAGGAAGCGCCGCATCTCCTTGCCGCGCGGTGCCCGGCCGTCCGCGGCCGGTGCCCAGAGCGGTGCGGTGGTGACGGACCGCACGTTGGCGGGCAGTTCCCAGGCCAGTGGTTCGTGGCCGGTTCCGGTGACGGCGATGATGTCGAAGTCGACGTCCGGCATGCCCTGGACGAGCTGGTCGCACCAGACGCTGACACCACCGTGCTGGTGCGGGTACGTCCCCTCGGTGAGCAGGGTGACGCGCATCTCTGTCCCCCCTCCTGTTCTTGCGTCAAGCACCCGGCCGTGGTGGCCGGGTCGGGTGGTTCCGGTGGCGGGCCGGGAGGACCGGCCCGCCACCGGGTCACCGTTTAGCGGGTGCCGGTCTTGCCGGCGGTCTTCTTGGCGGGTTCGGCCTTCCCCCCGGAGGCCTTGCCGTGCTGCGGGGTGGTGCCCTTGCCGGCGGCCTTCCCGGCGGTACCGGTCGTGCTACCAGCAGTGGTACCAGTGACCGCGCCCTTGCCGGCCACCGGGGCCCCGCTTCCGGGGACCAGGGTCGGCGCGTCGGTGCGGTCGGTGTCGCCCGGGCCGGCCGGGACGGCGTCCGCCGTGCCCTGCGGCACGACCTTGGTGTCGCTCGGCGCCGGGGCGGTGACCGACTTGGCGGCGACGCTCGGGCTGGTGCCGGCCGGGGCGGCCGGGGTGCCCGCGGCGGGCAGCTTCAGCTGGATGCCGCTCTGCAGCTGGCCGGGCTTGACCCAGCCGGAGAGCGAACCGGCGTAGGCGGTGCCGAACGCGGTGCTGCCGATGGCGAGCTGCTGGACGGTGCCGGTCGGCATGGTGGCCTGGACCTGGACGCCGGCCGGGGCGTTCACCGTGACGGTGTCGCCGGTCCGGTAGGCGGTGACCTGGCCGGAGGAGAGCGCCGTGTTCCAGGCCGCGCGGCGCTGGAACTCGACGCCGAGGTCCTTCTGCGCCAGGTTCACGATCGGGGTGTTGTCGGCGTGCAGCGACCGGTAGGTCGAGAGGATCCGCTCCAGCACCGGGTAGACGATCCGGTCCTCGGCCAGGTTCGACTGGTGGATGAAGTGCGGCCGCGGGTCGTTGCTCAGCACGTGGCCGAGGTCGATCCGGGCCTCCAGCGGAACGATGTACGAGAGGTAGCCGGTGTTCACGTCCAGCGGCGTCGGCAGGCAGGTGGAGTTGGCGTTGTTCTCGCAGACGCCGCTGCCACCGTTGGCCGCGCTGGTGTAGATCCAGTTGTACTCGTCCGTCTGCTCCTTCGCCGTGGCGGCGTTGTAGAAGACGTTCATCGGGTAGCGCGGCACGGTCAGCGTGGACGAGCCGACGGCCCGCTGGGCGGGCTCGCGGGACGCGTCGCTGGCGGTCCACTTGACCCCGTTGGCGGCCAGCGCGGGAGCCAGGAACGGGTTGTCGCTGGTCTCCTGCGGGGCGGTCAGCAGGCCGGAGTGCTCGCCGGTGACGAGCTCCGTCTTGTCCAGCGTGAGGCCCCGGGCGGTGGCCCAGTCGAGGTTGTTCTTGATCTGCGAGCTGATGGTCGCCTGGTCGATCCAGACGGTGTTGCCCGCGCCGTCCTTGGAGCACTTCCACGGGACCACCGAGACGTCCTGGAGGCAGCCCAGGTACGGGTGGGTGTAGGTGTGGTTGACCCAGCGGTAGCTGGTCTGGTCGGCGATCATCTGGTCCACCACCGGGTCGGTGGTGGTCTCGTGGTCGACCTTCCAGTCCTCGCTGCCACCGCCGTTGAACACCATGTCCATGGTGAAGTTGTTGGTGGTCTGCCACTGCTTCGCGAACTGCGCGTCGGCGACCGACATCCGGATCGGGTTGGCCGTCTCGGGGGTGCCGGGCGGGCAGGTGACGTCACCGGGGGTGCACTTGAGGACGGTGTCCCAGCGGTCGTCGGCGAGGAAGACGTCGTCGACGTGGGCAGCGAAGTAGTTGCGGTCGTAGCCGAGGTGGACACCCTGGGTTATCCAGTCGACTATGCCGCGGGCCAGCAGGCGGTACTGCTGCTGGTACTGGTTGTAGACGAAGGTGACGACCAGTTCCTTGCGGCCGTCGTGGCTGTACTCGCCGACCAGCGAGCCCTTGGCGGTGCTGCCGGGGATCGGCACCTCGACCAGCGGGGTGAAGCTCGATCCGGCCGGCAGCGTGGCCAGCGGGGTGGCCAGGTAGCCGTAGCTCTCGGAGACGCTCGGGTCGTTGTCCTCGAACGGGACGGAACCCTTGAGGTACCCGAACGGCCCCGTCAGGCCGGCCGTGGAGACCTGTCCCTGGAAGCCGTCCAGCGTGCCCATGTAGCCCGGGTTGACGGCCCAGTTCAGGCCGACCTCGGGCCGGGCGTAGGTGTAGGCGTCGACCTGGCGGACGTTGAACGCCGCCTCGTACGTGGCGATCGCGGTCATCTCGGCGGAGCCGGCCGCGAACGGGTTGTCGTTGGGCAGCACGATGCCCTGGTACTTGCCGCGCGGCTGCCCGTTCAGCGTGTCGCTGAGGAAGGCGGCGTCGATCACCGGGCGGTTGGCGTCGTTCAGGTCGACGATCTTGTACGGGGTGCCCTGGCTCTTGAGCTCGGCGGCGATCGCCGCCGTCGCCGGTCCGCCGTCACTGATGACCAGGACCGTGAGGTCGATCCGGGGCGTGGTGGTGGCACCGTGTGCGAGGGACGACTGCAGGCCACCGGCCAGCAGAACGGCTGCCGCGCAGGCGGCAACTCTTCGGGTCGCTCGACCCATGTTGTCTTTCCTCCCCTGGGCAGGGCGCTCCGCTGCTCGGCACTCGCCTGCCCTGTCGCTGTTCGCAGGCAGCATGCTGCCCGGCGCCCATCCTGGTGGAGAGTCCGTTCCAGGTGGGACCAAATGGGCAGGAGTGCAGCGAATCTGTTACCAACGTTCATGGTCGGGCCATGAAAGCGCTGATTGTGGCCGGAACGGCACCGGCTGCGCAAATAATCAATTAAAAATTAAAACCCGAAGCCTGAGCGTTACCGCTGCTCACCCACCGTGTGGTCCGGGCGGGCGAGGTGGACCCTACACTGGCGGCGTCGCGCCTCACACTCTCGCACACCCTGCCGTTTCGATGGGCAGGTTCATGCAATATCGCGCAGGGTTGTGCCACGTCACCGTCCGAATATCCAATGGAGGCCGCCGCGTGACCGAACAGCAGACCGAGACCGCCGTTTTCCCGGCCGCCCGCAGCCTGGGTCTGTTCGGTGCCGTCAATGCCCGCGACCTCGGTGGCTATCGGACGGTCGGCGGGCGGCTCCTCCGCCCCGGTGCCGTACTGCGCAGCGACGGGCTCAACCGGCTCACCGACGAGGACCTCGCCCTGCTGGCCGCGCTGGGCCTGCGGCAGGTCGTCGACCTGCGCAGCCTGGAGGAAGTGCGCGAGGCGGGCCCCGACCGGGTGCCCGGCCTGCCGGTCGCGGTGATCGCCGACGCCGAGCACTCCGCCACCGCGATCACCGTGGAACGCGCCGCGCCCGACGGCGTGACCCTTCATCACCTGCCCGTTTTCGCGGCGGACTTCGATATTTTCGCGGCACTGCGGGAAGCGCTCGGTGACCGTAGCCCGGAGAAGCAGCGCGCCCTGCTCGGTGACGGCCGGGCCGGCGCGATGATGACGGGCCTCTACCGGTGGTTCGTCACCGACCGGATCGCCCGCGAACGATTCTCGGCCGTCCTGCGCCTGCTGGCCGCGCCGGGCGGTGCGCCGCTGCTCTTCCACTGTTCGGCCGGAAAGGACCGCACCGGCTGGACGGCGGCCGTGCTGCTCACCGCGCTCGGCGTCGATCGGGAGACCGTGTTCGCCGACTACCTGCTCACCAACGAGCGGTCGGCCGCGATCGTGGCCTCGATCGTGGAGAGCTTCCGCGCCCGGGGGCTGATGCACGAGCCGGAGCTGCTGCTGCCGGTCTTCCGGGCCGAGCGCTGCTACCTGGAGGCGGCGTTCGAGGAGGTCGAGTCCGGATGGTCCGGTTTCGAGGCGTTCTGGACGGACGGCCTCGGTCTGGACGACGAGGTGCTGGCCGGTCTGCGCGCCAACCTGCTGGAGTCGTAGGGCCCGCCCGGCCCCGGCCCGCCCGGCGATCCGCCGGGTGTTCGGTCTGACCGGCGATCCGCGGGTGCCCCGGCGCCGGGTGCGCGTCCGGCGGGAGCCGTCGGGCACGCACCCGGTCGGGACGGCGGAGTCACCCCTCGCTGATCAGGCCCTCGCGCAGCTGGGTGAGGGTCTTGGTCAGCAGCCGGGAGACGTGCATCTGGGAGATGCCGATCTCGTCGCCGATCTGCGACTGGGTGAGGTTGCCGAAGAACCGCAGCATGATGATCCGGCGCTCGCGCGGCGGCAGCTTCGCCAGCAGCGGCTTGAGCGACTCCCGGTACTCCACGCCCTCCAGCGCGAGGTCCTCGTAGCCGAGCCGCTCGGCCAGCGGTCCGTCGCCGTCCTCCTCGCCCGGGCTGGAGTCCAGCGAGCTGGCGGTGTACGCGTTGCCGACCGCCAGGCCCTCGACCACGTCCTCCTCGCTGACGCCGAGGCAGACGGCCAGCTCGGCGACGGTGGGGGAGCGGTCCAGCCGCTGGGAGAGCTCGTCGCCGGCCTTGGTGAGTGCCAGGCGCAGCTCCTGGAGGCGCCGGGGCACCCGGACCGACCAGCTGGTGTCCCGGAAGAAGCGCTTGATCTCCCCGACCACCGTCGGCATCGCGAAGGTCGGGAACTCGACCCCGCGCTCCGGGTCGAACCGGTCGATGGCCTTGATCAGGCCGATCGTGCCGACCTGGACGATGTCCTCCATCGGCTCGTTGCGGCTGCGGAACCGGGCCGAGGCGTACCGGACCAGCGGCAGGTTCAGCTCGATCAGCGTGTCGCGGACGTACGTGTGTTCGGCGCTGCCGGGGGCCAGTGCGGCCAGTCGCAGGAACAGCGAGCGGGAGAGCGTCCGGGTGTCCAGCCCGGCGCCGGACGGCGCCGGGGCGGCCTCCGGGACCGGCTCGGGGCCCGCCTCCGCGGTGCTCGGCCCGGCTGCCGCCGGGCCCGCCCCGGGGGGTGCTCCCGCTTCGGCGCCGGGTGGCGCGGCCGGGCCCCGCCGGAACGGGATCCGGTCGACGGCGAACGTCGCTCCTTCGGCCTGACCAGCGTGGATCTCCGCAGTGCCCAGCTCTCCGGACATGCACCCACCCCCTTGTGACTGACAGTTGAACGGGTGCCGTCGCCCGGCGGTTCCCGAGCGATGCCTTCCCCCTCCATACCGGAACACGGTCTCCGGCAAACCAGGGGGTCGCAAGACGTCACGCGCCGGTAACGCGGAGCGATCCCGCCGTCGCACGGAGCGCCGTCCTGTTTTGTCGGGGATTGTGACGGTCAGTCTTCCCAGGAGTTGCCGGTCCGAAGCCTGGCCAGGATCCGGGAGAGCAGTCGGGAGACGTGCATCTGGGACATGCCCAGCTCGGTGCTGATCTGGGACTGCGTCAGGTTGGCGAAGAACCGCAGCATGACGATCCGTCGTTCCCGCTCCGGCAGCTGCACCAGGAGGTGACGGACCATGTCCCGGTGCTCCACCTCGGCCAGCGCGGAGTCCTCGTAGCCGAGCCGGTCGAGGAGGGCCAGCCCGCCCTCGTGCTCCTGCGCGGCCTCCAGCGACGCCGCGTTGTACGCCCGGCCGGCGTCCAGGCAGGCGCGGACGTCCTCCTCGGGGATGCGCAGGCTGGCTGCGATCTCGGGGACCTTGGGGGCCCGGCCGTGCGTGACCGTCAGCTCCTCCATCGCTCCGCTGACCTGGACCCAGAGCTCCTGGAGCCGGCGCGGGACGTGCATGGTGCGGACGTTGTCCCGGAAGTAGCGCTTGATCTCGCCGAGGATGGTCGGCAGTGCGTAGGTCGGGAACTGCACGCCCCGGGTGGGGTCGAACCGGTCGATGGCGTTGATCAGGCCGATCGTGCCGACCTGGACGACGTCCTCCATCGGTTCGCTGCGGCTGCGGAACCGCGTGGCGGCGTACCGGACCAGCGGGATGTTGACCTCGATCAGTGCCGCCCGGACCCGCTCCCGCTCGGGGGCGTCCGGGGGCAGCTCGGCGAGCCGCTCGAAGAGCACCCGGGTCAGGGTCCGGACGTCCACCGTCGGACGGCCTCCGGGGCCGCGCAGGCCGTCCGGGCGGAGTTCGCCGGCCGGGCTGATCACGGTGGCCAGCACCTCGTCGTCCGGCACGCTCCCTGGTGTCCGCACGGACACGTCACCCCTCCCAAAGTCGACAACGGTGAGACCTGTGGACCGGGTGTCGTCGGGTTTCGTGCACCACCTAGCGATGTCCGGCAAAACCGGTCATAGCATCACAAGGCGGGCGCACGTCGGGCAAGCACCGCGTGGAGGTGTGTTGGTGCCGCGCCGGAGGATCCACCGGGCCCTCCGGCGGCGCGGCGGCGGATCGTTCCGGGACAGAGCAAGGCGCCCCGTCCGGGTTCCGGGCGGGGCGCCGCGGCCGTCCGGGGGACGCGCCGGGGGTGCGTCGGGACGGCCCTCCGGGTTCAGACCTCGATGTCGGCGATCACCCAGGTGGCGAACTCGCGCCACTGGCCGGCCGCGGCCTGGTGGGCCGGGTGGGTGAGGTACGCCTGCAGGGCCTCGCGGTCCTCGACGAGGCTGTTGATCGCGTAGTCGTGGGCGATGTCGCGCTCGGTGGTGTTCCAGCCGCACTCCCACTCGCGGAGCTCGGGAACGACCGGGCCGAGCTCCTCGAAGGCCTTGGCGCCGGCGAGCGCGCGCTCGTCGTCCTTGCTGACGCCTTCGTTGAGCTTGAACAGGACCAGGTGCCGGATCACGATGCCGCTCCTCGCGGACGGGGGGTGAGAGTCAGGGCCCACCGTAGCCGGTGGGGTCCGGGCTACTTCACCAGCCCGGTCATGAAGGTGCCGACGGCCTTGGCGGCGTTCGAGATGCCTTCGAAGCCGAGCTGGACCAGCTCGGCGGCGCGGGCCGGCGAGGTGATGATCGTGTAGAGCACGAAGACGAGCAGGAGGACCATTCCGATCTTCTTCGCCTGTGCCATCCGGTGACCTTCCTCCTTGCCGTGGGCCGCCGCCATCCGGTCCCCGAGCGGTCCTCTGCACTGGGCAGCTTATCCACCCGGACGGCCCATCAGGTGTGCGACGCGTTCACCCGGTGGGACGAAGGTCCCCGCGACAGGGGCCTTTCTCCGGGTGCCCGCTCGCGGATCGGACGGCAGGATGGGGAACGTACCGAGGATCTGGCAGGAATCCCCGGTGCGTGGATCCGGAGCTCCCCGCTGTGGGACCGGGTGTCGCGACTTCCCCCCCGACGCGACCCCGGTTGTGGGACTCCGTCGGGGGAGCGGTCAGTCCCCCCGAGCCGCTCCCCCCTTCCAGGCTCCGTACTCGACCGGGCGTTGGTGGTCATCGGCCCCCGAGTGCGGAGCCCATTTCCGTGTATGAGGGTGCGCGGAAACGCCGAGGGCCCGTCCGGACTTCCGGACGGGCCCTCGGGCTTTCTGGCGGTAGCGGTGGGATTCGAACCCACGGTGAAGTTGCCCCCACACACGCTTTCGAGGCGTGCTCCTTTGGCCGCTCGGACACGCTACCGAGGGGAACTCTACCGGACGGGTGGCACCGTCACGAAATCTTTGTCGGGGAAGGGCCTGCGGCGGTCCGCGGCGCGGTGCGCGGGGGCCTTCGGCGGTGCGCCGGGGGGTGGTGCCGACGGCGGTGTCCGCGGTGGTGTCAGCGGTGGCCGTCGAAGAAGGCGCGGAGCTGCTCGCCGCACTCGTCGGCGAGGACGCCCGGGACCACCTCGGGGCGGTGGTTGAGCCGGCGGTCGCGCATCACGTCGAAGAGGGAGCCGGCCGCGCCGGCCTTCTCGTCGAGGGCGCCGTAGACCACGCGGTCGATCCTGGAGAGCACGATCGCCCCCGCGCACATGGTGCACGGCTCCAGGGTGACGACCAGGGTGCAGCCGCCGAGGCGCCATTCCCCGATCTTCCCGGCGGCCTGGCGGATGGCGACCACCTCGGCGTGGGAGGTCGGGTCGCCGACGGCCTCGCGCTCGTTGTGGCCGCGGCCGAGGACCTCGCCGTCCGGACCGAGGACGAGCGCCCCGACCGGGACGTCTCCGGTGGCCGGCGCCAGCGCGGCCTCGGCGATGGCGAGGCGCATCGGCGCCGCCCAGCGGTCACGGACCGGGTCGGGGCGGACGGGGGCGGGCAGCGGCGGGATCGGGCGGGCGGACTGCATGGCATCCAGTGTCGGGCATGGCGGGCATCCGGCCGTCCGGACGGCGGACACGGACCGTTACCGGACCGCCTCCAGGACCTCGCCGCAGCCGAGCGCCTCGGCGATCTCCTCCAGGGCGTCGCCCGGCACCGCGCCCTCGCCGCTGAGGGCGAGCAGCCGGTCCGGGGCGAGGCCGAACTCGGTGAGCAGGTGGGCGTCGCCGAGCGGGCCGACCGGGACGCTGCCGCGGTCGCCGGACTCCTCGTCGTCGTCCTGCTCCCCGGCCTCGCCGCCCTCCTCCAGTTCGGCGACCAGGTTGTCGAGGTCGCCGAACTCGCTCTCGCCGGCCTGGTCGACCAGCTCGTCGGTGAGGACGGACCCGTAGGAGCTCCGGGCGGCGGCGGCGCCGTCCGACACGAAGATGCGGGGATCCTCCTCGCCGTCCACCCGGACGACGGCGAACCAGGCGTCCTCCTGTTCGATGAAGACCAGGACGCTGTCGTCGTCCTGGGTCGCCTCGCGGGCCAGGTCTGCCAGATCGGCGAGGGTTTCGACGTTGTCGAGTTCCGTCTCGCTCACATCCCACCCGTCGTCGGTGCGAGCAAGCAGTGCAGCGAAGTACGCCACCAGGGACACTCCCAAGATCTCGGTCTCGGCTGTCGGCGCTCTCGGGCAACGCGGAACTGGCCGCCCCCGCGCCAGAGGCGGTCCGCCGTTCGGACCGTCCCATCGGAATCGTGACAGAAAGCCCGGCTCTGCGGGGGGTGTTCGGCAGCGCGTCTTTGCAGGTCGTGTCGGAAGGGTTGGCTGCCGGACGGCGAACGGGGGACGGGGCGGGAAGAGGCATGTGGAGAAGCCGTGGAGGGCTTGTCAGATCCGGAAGGTTCGCATCCGCATCGCTTCGCGCATGCGGCGTTCCTTGGTCCGGCGTGGCTGGACCCGCTCGCGCAGTTCGCGCGCCTCGGTGAGCTCGCGAAGGAAGACGGCACGCCGTTTGCGGCGTTCCGCCTCGGTCTCCGGGCGGTCCGGGGGCGGGCCGAAACGGCCGTCCGACGAGGTCGCGGCCTCGTCCGCCGAGCCGTCCCCGGTGTTCGGGTTGCTCGTCATAAGACCTGACCTTCCCAGATCGGCCCGGTTGATACCACAGGAAGCGCATCCGTCCGGACGTTCGCGGTGCGTCACGGCGTGTCACTGTCCGGCAGGAGGCGGACGGGGGGCGGACGGGGGGCGGACGGGGGGCGGCGCGCCCGGGTCTGGCACGGCGTGTCGTACGGGCGTCCGGGCGCGGGCTAACCTCGATGCATGCGGACCCACGTCGTCGACCACCCCCTGGTCGCCCACAAGCTCTCCACCCTGCGCGACGAGCGCACCGACTCGCCGACCTTCCGTCGCCTGACCGACGAGCTGGTGACCCTCCTCGCGTACGAGGCCACCCGGGACGTCCGCACCGACGAGGTGGAGATCACCACCCCGGTGGCGGTCACCACCGGCACCCGGCTGTCCTACCCCCGCCCGCTGGTGGTGCCGATCCTCCGGGCCGGCCTCGGCATGCTGGACGGGATGACCCGGCTGCTGCCGACGGCCGAGGTCGGCTTCCTCGGCATGGTGCGCAACGAGGAGACCCTGGAGGCCTCCACCTACGCGACCCGGATGCCGGACGACCTCTCCGGCCGCCAGGTCTACGTGCTCGACCCGATGCTGGCCACCGGCGGCACGCTGGTCGCGGCGATCCGGATGCTGATCGAGCGCGGCGCCACCGACGTCACCGCCGTGGTGCTGCTGGCCGCGCCCGAGGGCGTCGCGGTGATGGAGAAGGAGCTGGCCGGCCTGCCGGTCACCGTCGTCACCGCCGCCGTCGACGAGCGGCTGAACGAGAACGGCTACATCGTTCCGGGCCTCGGCGACGCCGGCGACCGGCTGTACGGCACGGCCGGCTGAGCAGCCCCGTACGACCGACGAGAGCCCCCCGGCGCGGTGCCGGGGGGCTCTCGTCGGTCGACCGGGCGGGCGGACCGCCGGCTGTCGGTGGTTCAGCAGCTGCCGGTGGTGCTCGGAGCCGGCGTGGGCTTGGTGGCCAGGGCCAGCGCGGCGGCGGCCTGGGTCTCGTCGAGCAGCGCGTTGTAGCTGTCGCCGATCACGAAGTCCACGGTGCCGTCGGTGCGGGCGTCGGCCGTGCTGGTGGCACCGGCGATCACCGAGCCGACCAGGGTGGACGCCCCGGCGCCGGCCGGGCCGGCGACCACCTGGGCGGTACCGGGCACCTTCTTGTCCAGTTCGGCGGGCGCGTTGCCGACCTTGCCGATGGTGAAGCCGCGCTTCTTCAGCTCCTCGGCGGTCCGCGCGGCCAGCCCCGCCTTGGCGGTGGCGTTGTAGACGTTCACGGTGACCGACGCCGGCTGCGGGATCGCCTGCGGGTCGACGGGGGCGCCGGGCGCTCCCGGGGCGGTCGCCGCGCCGTCCGGGGTGGGAGCGGCCAGCGGTTTGCCGGAGGGGGAGGCGCAGGCCTGGGCCGAGGCGTGCTTGCCCTTGCCGCTGAAGATGTCCCAGAGCTGGACGCCGCCGAGACCGATCAGCGCCAGCGCGAGCAGCGCGCCGATCAGGGCGAACACCTTGCGGCTCTTCTTCGGTGGTCGGCCAAGCCGCGGATAGGCGTTGCCGGTGATGCGGTACTGCTTCCCCTTCAGGCCTTGGGGAGTCAACATGCTCACGGTTTGTCTCCCCCTCGTGCCGGGGCGGGGATCGGGTGACGGGCCGGCCGGGGCGCGGTGTCGGAACGGGGCCGCGGCCGTAGTCAGCAGATTAGTGCCGTACGGCTGCGAAGGTACTAAACGATCATCATCTGGAGTATCCCGGCACCCGAAAGGGGGTATCCGGGTGCGAACGGACCGCCCTCCGGGTGGTGACCGGAGGGCGGTCCGACGTCGCGTGAGGGGCCGGCTGCCCCGACATCTCCGCCGGCGTTCCGGTCGACCCCGTCGACTTCTCCGCCGGTGGCCGGTCCGTCATTCCATTTCGAGGACACGGGCGTGCAGCACCTGGCGCTGCTGCAGCGCGGCGCGGACCGCGCGGTGCAGCCCGTCCTCCAGGTACAGGTCCCCGTGCCACTTCACGACGTGCGCGAAGAGGTCCCCGTAGAAGGTGGAGTCCTCCGCCAGGAGGGTTTCCAGATCCAGCTGGCCCTTGGTGGTCACCAACTGGTCGAGTCGCACCGGGCGCGGGGCGACGTCCGCCCACTGGCGGGTGCTGGTACGGCCGTGATCCGGGTACGGCCGCCCATTGCCGATGCGCTTGAAGATCACACGGAAAGCCTACCGTTTGGGCGGCGGATGGCGCAGCAGCCGCGGCGCCGCCACGCGCTCGGGTGCGAGCTGCGGGCGGCGGATTGGGGCTGTTTCATGGGAAATGTCGCGAAGGTCTATCTGTAGTTCTGCCCAGGAGTGTGCCCGATGTCCGCTGCCGAGCCGCCGTCCCCTTCTCTTTCCTCCTCCGGCGTGTCCCCCGGAGACGTCGTCCCGGCCGCCGTCCGGGAGATCGCCGACGGCTACGCCTTCACCGGCCCGGCCCTCGACCTGGGTGCGGTGCTGCTGGACGGCACCGCCTACCCGGCCGCCCAGGTGCGGGTGCCGCTCGGGGTGCTCAACCGGCACGGGCTGGTGGCGGGCGCCACCGGCACCGGCAAGACCAAGACCCTCCAGCTGATCGCCGAACAGCTCTCCGCCCAGGGAGTGCCGGTCTTCCTGGCCGACGTCAAGGGCGACGTCTCCGGCGTGGCCGCCCCCGGCACGCCCGGCGAGCGGACCGCCGCCCGGGCCGCCGAGGTCGGGCAGGACTGGCGGGCCCGGGGCTGTCCGGCCGAGTTCTACGCACTCGGCGGCCTGGGCGCCGGCATCCCGATCCGGGCGACGGTGACCAGCTTCGGCCCGCTGCTGCTCTCCAAGGTGCTGGACCTGAACGAGACCCAGGAGTCCTCGCTCGGGCTGGTCTTCCACTACGCCGACCGGAACGGCCTGGAGCTGTACGACCTCAAGGACCTCACCGCGGTGATCACCTTCCTCGCCTCGCCCGAGGGCAAGGAGGAGCTGAAGGGCATCGGCGGTCTCTCCGCCGCCACCGCCGGGGTGATCCTGCGTTCGCTGACCACGCTGGAGAACGAGGGCGCCGGCGCGTTCTTCGGCGAACCGGAGTTCGACACCGCCGAGCTGCTGCGGACCGTGGACGGGGGCGGCTCCGGCCCGGAGGGCGGAGGAGGCCGGGGCATGGTGTCGGTGCTGGAACTGCCGGCGGTGCAGGACCGGCCCCGGCTGTTCTCCACCTTCCTGATGTGGCTGCTGGCCGACCTCTACCAGGAGCTGCCCGAGGTGGGCGACCTCGACCGGCCCAAGCTGGTCTTCTTCTTCGACGAGGCGCACCTGTTGTTCAGGGGCGCGTCCAAGGCCTTCCTGGAGGCGATCACCCAGACCGTCCGGCTGATCCGGTCGAAGGGGGTCGGGATCTTCTTCGTCACCCAGACGCCGAAGGACGTCCCGGCCGACGTGCTGGCGCAGCTGGGCAACCGGGTGCAGCACGCGCTGCGCGCCTTCACGCCGGACGACGCGAAGGCGCTCCGGGCGACCGTCTCGACCTTCCCGAAGTCGCCCGCGTACGACCTGGGGGAGGTGCTGACCTCGCTCGGTACGGGGGAGGCGGTGGTCACGGTGCTCTCCGAGAAGGGCGCGCCGACGCCGGTCGCGGCGACCAGGCTGCGGGCACCCCAGTCGCTGATGGGCCCGATCGAGCCGGCGGCACTGCAGGCGGTGGTGGACGGGTCGGCGATCGTGGCGAAGTACCGGGACGCCGTCGACCGGGAGTCGGCGTACGAGAAGCTGGCGGCGCGGGCGGCCCGGCCGGAGGCGGAACCGGCGCCGACGGGGGAACCCGACCGGGAGGAGTCACGCACCGGGCCGTCGGACGGCGGTGCGGTGCGGGGCGGTACGGCGCGGGGCCGTGCGCCGGGAGAGAAGGAGAGCGGCGGGCTGCTCGGGTCGTTGCTGAGCAACCCGGCGCTCAAGTCCTTCGCCCGGTCCGCCGGGACGCAGCTCGGGCGGGAGATCTCCCGGAGCCTGTTCGGGACGTCCCGGCGGCGGAGGTGAGCCGACCGCGGCAGCGGCCTCTCCGGGAGCCGGAGGGGGGAAGGGGAGGGGGAGGGGAAGATCAGGCGAGCGCGGCGCCGATCCGGTCGAGCGAGGAGAGCCGCATCAGGCCGTAGTTGTAGAACTCGACCTCCGGCACCCCCAGGTCGCGGAGGACGGCGATCTTGGCCGCGAGGTTCGCCGGGCCGTCGCAGTCCGAGGCCATCGGCCGCAGGATCACCGCCATGTCCTGCGGGCGCACCCCGTGCAGGGCGAAGGCGGCGATCTTCTCGCGGACCGCCTCCGGGGTGCGCGCGTAGCCGAGCGTCTCGATCTGGTGCGCGGCCCCGGCCAGGCCCGGCAGGTCGATGCCGGAGAGCCAGCCGGTGCCCGGACCGCCGCCGTCCATGAAGCTCAGCCGCATGCCGTGCTGCTCCGCCGCCCCGGCGACCTCGGCGGCCAGCGAGGTCACGGTCGCGGCGGAGGCGTCCACGTAGGCGGCGACGGCGCCACCGGCCAGCTCGTCCAGCGCCGCGGGCTCGGCGGCGGCCGCGTCGTCGGCCAGCCGGCGGCGCAGCTCGGTCCGGACCGCCCCGGCCACCTCGTCCGCCGGTACGCCCGCGCGGACGGCGGCGGCGCGGCAGTGGTCGCAGAAGCAGAGGCCGAGCAGCGCCTCGGCGGCCGGGCCCAGCTCCTCGAAGTAACGCTCGTGGTGGTAACCGTGGCGCAGGCCGTGGAAGTGCAGCGACTCGGCCCGAATCGCGTCCACGCCGTACCGGGCCAGCTCGGCGACCAGGGAGACGGCGTACTCGCGGACCTCCGGATTGGCCGGACAGAGCTCGGTGAGGTGCCGGTCGCCGAAGGCGTTGGCCGGGGCGCAGTCCGGGTGCTCGAAGCCGAGCCGGTCGTTGTGGCAGAAGACCGTCCAGGCGTGGAGCTTCATGCCCCGGCGGCCGGCCTCGGCGGCGGCCTCGGCGAACGGGTCGCGGTCGCCGATCGCGGTGGACGCGACGGGCCGCAGCCGCCGTCCGGACCAGAGGGCCGGGTCGGGGCGGAAGTAGGCGGCGCCCGGCTCCAGGTAGCGGATCACCCGGCGCGGGTTGTGCGGGAAGACGTCGCGGGCCTCGTGGTAGACCGACGCGAGGGTGACGCCGCCGACCCCGGCCCGGTCGGTGAGGTTGCCGAAGAAGGTGTCGGCCCCCTCGTCGATCAGGTCGGTGGCGAAGGCGAGGACGGACGACTCCACGGTGCGGCTCCGGAGCAGGGGGCAAGGTGCCTGCTCACGCTAACCGCAGTGAGGGGAATGGTCTATACCTGACGTGACCGGCCGGTACGGCTAGATGCCCAGGTCGTCGAGTTCCCTGAGCAGGGCGGAGCCGGGTCCGGCGGGTCCGGCGGGTGCGGGCGTGGGGGCGGCAGCCGCCTTCGGGGCCCGGTCGCGCAGCAGCCAGGCGCCGGCGAGCCCGCCGATCAGCCCGCCGAGGTGGCCGAGCCAGCTGACTCCCTGGGCGCTCGGCAGGACACCCAGCAGGAGGTACGAGTACAGCGCGCCGACGACCACGCCGATGGTGGTGTCCACCAGGTTGCGGTCGAAGATCCCGCGCAGCACCACGTAGCCGAAGTACCCGTAGACCAGGCCGCTGGCCCCGGCCGTCACGGCGTCCGGGCGCTCGAAGAGCCAGACGGTGAGCCCGCCGGCGACCACGATCAGCAGCGTCGCGAGCAGGAACCGCTTGACCCCCCGGTACGCGGAGAGGAAGCCGAAGGCGAACAGCGGCCAGGAGTTCGCCTGGATGTGGTCCCAGCCGAAGTGCAGCAGCGGCATGGTGAACATGTCCGGCAGCTCGTCCAGCCGTCCGGAGCTCATGCCGTACTCGTAGGAGAGCCGGTAGTCGTCGAGCCAGTTCGCCACCTGGACGGCCCAGATGACGGCCAGTACGCCGAGCATCGTGAACAGTGCGAGGCGGGAGTCGCGGAGCAGACGGGTGAATCGCGGGGCCATGACTCCGACTGTAGGGCCGGGCCACCGCCGCGGTCACCCCACTAAGGTGAATCGCGTCGATCAACCCGCGCCCCGGTCGGGGCCGTTCCCGGCTCGTCGAGAGGTGACCCGCCCCATGAGTGTTCGTCCCCCGCTCCCGTACGAGTTCCTTCCGCAGGTCCCGTCCTTCGAGCTGACCAGCGAGGACATCACCGAAGGCGGCACGCTGGCCGAGGAGTTCATCCACGCCGGGGGCAACCTCTCGCCGCAGCTGGCGTGGTCCGGCCTGCCCGAGGGCACCCGGTCGATCGCCGTCACCTGCTACGACCCGGACGCGCCGACCGGCTCCGGCTGGTGGCACTGGCTGGCCCTCGGCCTGCCCGCCGACACGACCGGCCTGCCGCGCGGCGCCGGCTCCTCGGACGCCGACCTGCCGGGCGGGAACTCCTTCCACGGCCGCAACGACTTCCCCGGCAACAAGTACGACGGTGCCGCCCCGCCGCCCGGCCCGGCCCACCGCTACGCCTTCGCGGTGCACGCGCTGGACGTGGACGCCCTGGACGTCGCCGCCGACCTCCCGCCGGCCCAGATCGGCTTCAACATCACCTTCCACACCCTGGCCCGCGCGGTGCTCACCGCCGAGTACGGGATCTGAGCGGTCTTCCGTTCCGTCCTGTTCTCCCTGCTGTTGCTGTTGCTGTTGCTGCGCTGTCGCCGCCGCCCGCTCGTCTGCGGGCGGCGGCGTTCCGCGTTCCGGCGGCTCCGGGTGCGTCGGTGCCCGGGGCCCGGGTGGGTCCGGGGTCAGTGGCCGGCGTCGGCCGCGCGGGCGGCCCGGCCGGCGAGGGCGCGGAGGTGGGCGTGCATCTCGGGGGGCTCGTGCACCTCGAACTCGCAGCCCAGCATCAGCAGGCGCATCGCCAGCCACTCCAGGGAGTCGGCGCGGGAACGCAGCCGGCAGGTCCGGTCGTCGACGGCCTCGACCTCGGAGTCGCCGTTGTGGCTCAGCCAGCGTTCGACCTCGGCGGCGGGCACGTGCAGGGTGGCGTCCAGGGTGTAGACCGGGGCGAGGCGGCGCAGCTTCTCCGCCACGTAGGCGGCCGCGTCCTCGGCGGGGAGCGGACGCGGGGTGAACCGGGCGCCGGTGGCGAAGGGGTCGGCGAGCCGGTCGACCCGGAAGATCCGCCAGTCGTCGCGGTCGAGGTCGAAGCCGACCAGGTACCAGCGGCGGCCGGCCGAGACCAGCCGGTCCGGCTCCACCTGGCGCCGGGTCTCGGCGCCGTCGCCCGCCCGGTAGCCGAAGCGGAGGCGTTCGCGGTTGGCGACGGCGTTGGCGAGCACGGTGAGGTCCTCGGGGTCGACGGTCGGCCCGTCGCCGCTGAGCAACGGGAGGGTGGCCTTGTCGAGGGCGGCGACCCGGTGGCGCAGGCGCGAGGGCAGCACCTGGAGCAGCTTGCCGAGGGCGCGGACCGAGGCCTCCTCGATGCCGACCACGGCGTGTCCGGCCGCCGCCCGCAGACCGACGGCGATGGCCACCGCCTCCTCGTCGTCCAGCAGTAGCGGCGGCATCGCGGTGCCGGCGACCAGCCGGTAGCCGCCGATCGGGCCCATGGTGGCCTCGACCGGGTAGCCGAGCTCCCGGAGCCGGTCGATGTCGCGGCGGATGGTGCGGGGGCTGACGTCGAGGCGCCCGGCCAGTTCGCTGCCGGGCCACTCACGGGGGGTCTGGAGGAGGGAGAGCAGGCTCAGGAGTCGTGCCGGAGTGTCGGTCATGGCATCCAGGGTGCCGGAAGTCCAGGACAGGATCTGGCCTAGATGCCTCCTAATGTCGTCGACGTGTGGAGGAACGGCGACGAGGAGCAGGCAGTGGGAACGGTTTCGGACCGGGCGGCGGACCGGCGGAGGTGGATCGCGTTGGCGATCGTGATGACGGCCTCGTTCATGGACCTGGTGGACGTCACGATCGTGAACATCGCGATCCCGAGCATCCAGGAGTCGACGGGAGCGTCGTTCTCCGCCGTGCAGTGGGTGACCGGCGGGTACGCGCTGGCCTTCGCGATCGGCCTGATCACCGGCGGTCGACTCGGTGACATCTACGGTCGGAAGCGGCTGTTCCTGATCGGGATGGGTGGGTTCACGCTCGCCTCGGCACTGTGCGGCCTGGCCGGCGGGGCCGAGATGCTGGTCGCGATGAGGATCCTGCAAGGCGGGACGGCGGCGCTGATGGTGCCGCAGGTGCTGTCGATCGTCCATGCGACCTTCCCGGCGGAGGAACGCGGCAAGGTGTTCGGCCTGTACGGCGCGGTGATCGGGCTGGGCGCGGTCACCGGTCCGATGATCGGTGCGGTACTGACGGAGTGGGACCTGTTCGGGCTGGGCTGGCGGCCGATCTTCCTGATCAACCTGCCGGTCGGCGTGGCCGGACTGCTGCTCGGCCGGGCCTTCATCGGCGAGTCGAAGGCCGAACGGGCCCTGAAGCTCGACCTGGTCGGTGTGGCGCTGGCCAGCGCCGGACTGCTGATGCTGATCTACCCGCTGACCCATGGCCGGGAGGCCGGCTGGCCGCTCTGGGGGTACCTGACGATGGCCGGCAGCCTGCCGGTGTTCGCCCTGTTCGTCGCCTACGAGCGGGTGAAGGCACGGCGGGACGGCTCCCCGCTGGTGGAGCTGTCGCTGTTCCGGGTCAAGAGCTTCGCCGCCGGGATCGGCGTGCAGCTGACCTTCGGGGTGGTCTCCGGGATCTTCTTCCTGGTCTGGACGCTCTACATGCAGCTGGGGCTCGGCTGGAGCCCGCTGAAGGCCGGCGCGACGGGCATCCCGTTCTCGCTCGCCGTGTCGACCGCGGCCGGGATCTCGGTGCAGCAGCTGGTGCCGCGGTTCGGGCGGAAGGTGCTCCAGGCGGGGGCGCTGGTGATGGCGGCCGGCGTGCTGCTCTACATCGGTGAGGCCGAGCGGTACGGCACGGAGGTCACGCCCTGGCAGATGGCCCTGCCGCTGGTGGTGATGGGCGCGGGGATGGGCCTGATCGTCGCGCCGATCACGGACGCGGTCCTGGCGGAGGTGCCCCGCGAGCACGCCGGGTCGGCGTCCGGGCTGATCAACACGGTGAATCAGGTCGGGCTGGCCCTGGGGCTCGGACTGGTCTCGGTGGCGTTCTTCGGGGCGGTGCCGGCTGCGGCCCCCTCGGTCGGGGACGCGTTCGGGGCGGCGTTCGTGCACGCGATGTGGTGGGTGCTGGGCGTGCTGGTGGTGGCGTTCCTGCTGATGTTCGCGATGCCGGCGCGAAAGGCGTCGGGTGGGGATGCCGGTGCGGACACCGGTGCGGACACCGGTGCGGGTGGGGGTGCGGCTCCAGTGGCCCGGGAGCCGGTGCTGGTCTGAGCGTCCCCCCGGTAGGAGGGCGGACCCCGGTCGCGCGGTGCGGCCGGGGCCCGTCGGCATGTCCGTCGGCATGTCCGCCGGTGCGCCCGTCGGTGGTGCGTTCCGTCCGGGGCGGGTCGCCGGGGTGGGTCGCCGGGGCGGGGCGGCCGGATCGGCGGACGGGGCGCGACGGTGGGGCGCGACGGCGGGGCCCGGAAAAGTTTCTTCGGCGCGGCTGTCACACACGCGCGGTGCTGCGGGTCAGGGAAGCGAGAACGCAACGAACACCCACCGCACGAGGAGCCCTCCGATGTCCACCGCCTTCATCGTCGTCACCGTCCTCGCCGCCGTCATGGCGGGCTTCTCGGGCGGATCGATCTTCGCCCGCGCCGCCTTCGTGGTGGAACCGCTGACCGAGTACGGCGTGCCGCGCTCGTGGTGGAACTGGCTCGGCGCGGCCAAGGCCGCCGGGGCGCTGGGGCTGCTGGTCGGCCTGTTCGCACCGGTCGTCGGGGTGCTGGCGGCAACCGGCCTGGTGCTCTACTTCGGCGGCGCCGTCATCACGGTGGTCCGCGCCCGCTCCTACGCCCACGTCGCCTTCCCGCTCGTCTACATGGCGCCGGCGGCGGCCTCACTGCTGCTGATCTGAGCGGTGCGGCGGAGGAAGTCCGTCACCGCCGGTGCCCGGCACTCGCGTCGGAGTGCCGGGCACCGGCGGTGACGGACGTTCAGAAATACCGGGAAGTCCGGGCGTTCAGGCCCGGACCTTGGCCTTCGCGTCGGCCGCCACCTTGGCCTCCTTGGCGACCCGCTTCACCTCCTGTTTGTGGGCGCGGACCTGCTCCAGGGACTCCGGGCCGGTGATGTCGGCGACCGAGTGGAAGGCCCCCTCCTCGCCGTACGTACCCGCCGCCTCGCGCCAGCCGTCCGGCTGCACGCCGTACTGCTTGCCGAGGAGGGCCAGGAAGATCTGCGACTTCTGCTTCCCGAACCCGGGAAGGGCGTTGAGCCGGCTGAGCAGTTCCTTTCCGGTCGTGGCGCTCCGCCAGAGGGCGGCGGCGTCCCCGTCGTACTGGGCCACCAGGAACTGGCAGAGCTGCTGCACCCGTTTGGCCATCGCCGCCGGGTAGCGGTGCACGGCCGGCTTGTCGGAGAGCAGCGCGACGAACGCCTCCGGGTTGTACGCGGCGATCTCGTGCGCGTCGAGGTCCTTGTGTCCGAGCCGCTGTGCGATGGTGAGCGGCCCGGCGAACGCCCACTCCATGGGCACCTGCTGGTCCAGCAGCATTCCGACGAGCGCGGCGAGCGGGCTCCGCCCGAGCAGTTCGTCGGCCTCGGGCTGTTGCGCCAGCCGCACGGTGACGTTCATGGGGATGACCTCCTCGGAGCATGGACTCGGGTCGCCGCCCAGTCTGCTGGACGGGGGAGGAGGCGACGGCGTCAACACGCCAGAAGGGATGGATTGCTTGGCGCAAGCGGATGGTTCGTCAGCGGAATTGTTTCGGTGTCGACGAGCGAGGCAGCGGCGCCCCGGTGGGGGGCCGCCGCGCGGCGTCGTTCACGCCAGGCCGAGGGCCAGGTGGGGGCAGCCGAGGTGGACGCGGGGACCCAGGGGGATGCGGAGGGAGGCGATGAACGCCTCCAGCCGGGCGGTGGCGTCCTCGACCGTGTCGGCGTCACCCTTGAACTCGAACTCCACGAAGTCGCCGAGCCCGGCCACGGTGTCGAAGGCGACGGCGACCTCGTCGGCCCGCCACTCCTCGCGGACCTTGTCGACCACGGTCAGTTCGGCGAAGTCGAGGGCGTCGAGGAGGCGGCGGACCGCCTCGGCGTCGGCGACGGTCGTCTCGTACTCGTCGCAGTGGGTCTTGACCGGCTCCGGGAGCGGGTGGAAGCGCTTGAAGTTGAGGGAGGACGAGCCGTCCTCGACGCGGACGGGGAGCCATTCGGAGACCACCCGGTTGTCGAGGAAGTCCCGGTGCGGGGCGTTGTCGTACGTGTCGACCTGGCGGCTCGGGCGGCCCGGGGTGGCGCCGCGGGCGAGGAGGAGCGCCTTCAACTCCTCAGGAGGGCAGGGGAGTCGGAACTTCTGCTCGATCTCGGTGTACTGCACGACGGGTACCCCCAGGGTGCGGTTCGGGCTCCGGTGGGCGGAGCGCCGGCGCCGCCCGGGTGATCGGTCACCCGTCACTCTCCCCTCCGGTGCCGGTCGGCGGCGCCGGTCGGTCGACTCTTAGGCCGGTCAGCCAGTCGCCCGATCAGCGGTTCGCTCGTTCAGCGGTTCAGGCCCAAGGAGCGTACGAGCGCGCCGAGTTCCTGGTCGAAGAGCTTTCCGGGGCTGACGGTCTGCCGGCTCAGGTGCCCGTAGACCTCCAGGGAGACCGTGCCGTGCAGGGAACCCCAGATGCGAAGGGCGAGCGCCACGCCGGCCGGCGGCAGGTCGGGGTACGCCGGGCGGACCTTGGCCAGGAGGCCGGGGTCGAAGTCGGACCAGTCGAAGCCGGGCGACTCCGGCCCGTGGTCCGCGTGGTCCGCGTGGCGCGGGCCGGCGTGCGGCCAGGCGGCGTCGGCCAGGCCGGCGAGCCCGGTGCAGACGCGGTGCGCCGCGTCCGGTGCGGCGCCGCCCTCGGGGGCGCGGTAGCCGGGCACGGGGTCGCCGTAGATGAGTCGGAAGCCCTCCGGATTGCCCAGTGCCCAGTCCCGGAAGGCGCGCGCCCAGGCGCGGATCCGGGTGGCCGGTGGATCGGCGGGCGTGGCGGCCCACGCGGCGTCGACGGCATCGGCCAGCGCGGTGTAGACGTCGTCGATCAGTGCGGTGACGAGGTCGTCGCGGGTGGCGAAGTAGCCGTAGATGGCGTTGGCGGTCATGCCCATCTCCCGGGCGATGGCCCGCAGGGTGATGGCGTCCGGTCCGCCCGAGGCCATCAGGGCCAGCGCGACGTCCTTGATCTCCGCCGTCGTCTCGGCCCGCAGTCGTTCGCGGCGTCCCCGGGTGCTTCTCGTCGTCGCGCTCTCCACGCCGGTCACTGTACAGCGCCTCAATTCTGATTGCCGTATCAAAACTTCACGCCGTATAGTTTCGCAACGCCGTATGGCAATCATGTCGGACGTGCCGGAACAGGGGAGAGCCATGCACATCGGAGTCATCGGAGCGGCCGGGACCATCGGCAGCCGCGTCGTCACCGAAGCCCTCGCGCGCGGGCACCGGGTGGCCGCGTTCAGCAGGGACGCCGCCCGGATCCGCGAGGGGCGGGAGAACATCGACTGGAGGAGCGTCGACGTCCTCGACGCCGGCAGCATCGCGGCCGTCCTGCCCGGGCTGGACGTGCTGATCAGCGGCTACCAGCCCGGCAACGCCGCCCAGGACATGGCCGACACCCTGCGCCGGTCGATCGCCGATCCCACCGTCTACGCCACCGCCGCCCGGGCGCTGCTGAAGGCGCTGGAGTCCCACCCCCGCACCCGGCTCATCGTGATCGGCGGCGCCGGCAGTCTGGAGGCCGAGCCGGGCCTCGTCCGGGCCGACTCGGACGAACTCCTGCACGACACCCTCGACGGGGTCGGCCTGCCCCGGGAGTACGCCGCCGCCGTGCGCGGCCACCGGGACGCGCTGAACGTCCTGCGCACCTCCAACCGGCTCTGGACGTACTTCAGTCCGGCGGAGTCCATCGCCCCCGGCGAGCGCACCGGCCGGTTCCGGATCGGTGGCGACCAGCCCGTCCTCGACGCCGACGGGCGCAGTCACATCTCCGCGGAGGACGCCGCAGTCGCCCTCGTCGACGAGGCCGAACTGCCCCGCTTCGTCCAGCGCCGCTTCACGATCGGCTACTGACCCCGAGCCCCCCGCCCGCCGGACCCTCGACCGGGGCAGGGGCGGATGGGGGGCGCCCCGCGTGGGCCGGTCGCATGAAGTGACTTATCGTCAATTCCCTTTGTCGGCAGACCGGATAATCGTCGAATCGGCAATGGTGGGCGCCTCGGAAAGAGGAAACGGGAAACACCGCCAACCCCTGCTCGCCCCTGCCTTCGCGTGCCAATATTCATGCGGAGGCAGGGGATGGGGCCGCTTCCGGACCAAGGTGGAGTCGCCGGTCGGACGGTTTCTGAATGGGGGTTGGCATGAACGCATCCAGTGAGTTCGGGCCAGAGCTGCGGAGGCGGCGGCTCGCCGCCGGACTGACGCTCACTCGGCTCGCCGAGTTGCTCAACTACAGCAAGGGCCACCTCAGCAAGATCGAATGCGGGCGCAAGGTTCCGCCACCCGACCTGGCCCGCCGCTGCGACGCCTGCCTCGGCGCCGGTGGCGAGTTGGAGGTACTGGCGCCGTCCGGCACGGCCAACGGGCGCGAGACGGGGGTGGACGGCGGCCCGAGCGGTGACGAGTCCCCGCTGCTCCGAGTCGACCGGGACGGCGTCCGCTGGCCCGGAGGCCTCGGGCGGCGCCAACTGCTCGCGGCCGGGGCGACGTCGGTGCTGGGGCTCGGCGTGGCCGGAATCGGCACGCCGAGACCTGGCGACAGCGCGGTCGCGGCCGGAGCGATGCCGGACGGAGCGCCGGCGGACCTGGCGCCGGTCGGGATCTTCCGGGCGCAGTTCGACCAGATGCGACTGCTCGGCCAGAGCGTCGATCCCGTGCTGCTGTTGCCCATGCTCACGGTCCAGACTCACACGCTGCGTGAACTCGCGGTCCAGGCCGCCACGGCGGAGCGGACGGAACTGCTGACGCTGGCTGCCCGGTACGCCGAGTACGCGGGCTGGATGGCTCAGGAGTCCGGTGACGACCAGTCGGCGCTCTGGTGGACGGCCCGTGCGGTAGAGCTGGCCGAGGCCGGCGGTGACCGCCATCTCGCCTCGTACGCGCTCGTTCGAAGGGCCCTCGTCACGTTCTACGCGGGCGACGCGTCCCAGACCGTCGAACTCGTCGCCGCCGCCCAGGACGGCCGCCTGCCGCCGCGTATCCGCGGCCTCGCCGCCCAACGTGAGGCCCAGGGGCACGCCTTGGCCGGCGACCGCACTGCCAGCTTCCGGAGCCTCGACCGCGCACGCGAGTTGCTGGCACGGGCGGCGGCCGACGACGGCACGGGTGAGCCCGTGCTCGGCACCGGCAATCTGGCCGATCCGGCAGCGATGGTCACCGGGTGGTGTCTCCACGACCTCGGCCATCCCGCACAGGCCGCCGAGGTACTCGACCGCGAATGCCTGCGGATTCCCCCGCACGCCGTCCGCAGTCGCGCCCGGTACGGCCTGCGGCGGTCCCTCGCGCACGCGGCTGCGGGGGAAGTCGAGCACGCCTGCGCGCTGGCGGCCGAACTGCTCCCGAGTGTCACGGTGCTGAGGTCGGCGACGATCACCACCGACGTGGCTCGACTGGCTCGTGAGCTGACCCGGTTCCGTGCCAACCGGGCTGTGCTCGACCTGCAACCCGCGCTCGCCGGGGCGCTCCACCCGCGACAGCCGTAGGGCTGCCGCGCCTCGGACAGAGCCGCTGTCCGCCTTCCTCCGAGCCTCATCGGCCGGAACCGAACCCTCACTCACCGGAGAGGTGATCCGTCATGCCCGACATCTTCGTGAACTACCGCAC
The DNA here is from genome assembly GCF_036290945.1 of Streptomyces sp. BE303. Classification (NCBI taxonomy): domain Bacteria; kingdom Bacillati; phylum Actinomycetota; class Actinomycetes; order Kitasatosporales; family Streptomycetaceae; genus Streptomyces; species Streptomyces sp. BE303. The sequence continues at coordinate 26,884 of NZ_JAQYWZ010000537.1, read as the reverse complement.
CATCGACGAGGACACCGGCGCCGCCCTGATCGAGCGCGAACTGTCCCGGCGGTTCGGCAGCGAGCGGGTGTTTCGCGCCAGCAAGTCGATCAAGGCCGGCCGGCGCTTCCCGCAGGAACTGCTCACCGCCGTCCGGCGCAGCAGCGTGCTGGTCGCCGTCATCGGTGACCGCTGGGCCGACGCCCGGAGTGCCGACGGCCTCCGCGCGCTGGACGACCCGGAGGACTGGACCCGCCGGGAGATCGTCGAGGCATTCGAGAGCGGAGCCCTGGTTGTGCCCGTGCTGATCGGTCGGGCCACCCGGCTCAATCGGCGGGATCTTCCGCCCGAACTGGCCGAGTTGGCCGATTGCCAGTACCTCCGACTGGACACCCGCAACGCTGAGGCCGACCTCGCCCGGATCGGCGACGATCTGGCCGAGGCACTGCCCCAACTGGCCGAGGCGGAGCGCCAGATCTCGCGGACTGACGGGGAGGCGGGCGCCGGTGCCGGCGTCGGTATCGGCAACGGGCCCGGCGGGTCGGACGGCGGTGTCGTCCGGGCCCGGGAGTACCACCATCTGCAGGACGGCGGAGTGAGCAACGTCAGCAACTCCGGGACGTTCATCAACACTGCCAACGGCCCCTTGCACACGGGCAGCGGTGATCAGAACAACGAGATCCGGCACGGCAGCCGTGTCACGTTCAACGGCGACGGCGGCAACTACATCGAGCGGGGCACGGCACAGCAGCGGTTCGGCGGTCGTGACGGCGACCGCGAGGACCGTGGGCGGTGAGCGAGGATGGAGGAGACGTCCGGTTCGAGACGGCGAACGGACCGGTTCACAGCGGCTCCGGGAACATCTTCATCGGTGCCGACGTCTATCGGGAGCGCAGGACGACGGCCGAGCCTTGGCAGGTGGCGCTGGATCAGCGGCTGAACCTCGCCGAGTGCTTCGTGCCGCCGCCCGGCTACGGGGCGGTGGTCGAGAGGCTCGGGTCGGCCGGTGCGACCGTGCTGTTGGCCGGTTCGCCGGGGGACGGACGCCGGACGGCCGGGCTCATGGCCCTGCACCGGGTCGGCGGCGACGACAGGTTGTTCCGGGAGTCGTCGCTCCCGGGCGACCGGGAGCGGCTTCCCGACCCGGAACCGGGCGAGCGGCTGTTGCTGAACCTGTCCGGGCTGGCCGAGGCGGAGTACGCGCGTGCGGCCGGATTCCTGCTCCGGTGGCGGGGCAAGATCGCGGAGGCCGGAGCCAGGATGGTCGCCGTGCTGCCCTCGACCGACGAGGCCCTGGTGGACTCCGCACTCCACCCGCTGCTGCTGGAGATCGGCAGGCCGAGGGAGCAGGCGGTGCTCCGCCGGCACCTGGTCAGTGCGGCCGTACCGTTCGACCTCGATGACCTCCGGGCGGAGACGCCGCCCGGGCGGCTCGGTGGCCTTGCCATGCGGGACATGCGGCGACTGACCGTCCTGGTGGGGCAGGCCCGGTCGGCCGACCGCCACGGCCGGGGCATTCGTGGGTGGCTCCAGGACACGCTCTCCGCCCTGAGCGACCGCAGCGACGACGTGGCCGTCCAGGTGGCGGCGCTCGACTCGGGTGCACAGCGGGCACTCCTGCTGTCGGCGGCGATGCTGGAGGGCGCGCCCGCGGATGCGGTGTTCCACCACACCGACCGGCTGCTCGCGATGGTCGAGCACACTCCGGACGGCAGGCCCCCGCTGGAGCGCGCGGATCTCGCCGAGCGGCTCGGCAAGTTGCCGTTGAAGGTCGTCGACGGCCGGATCCGGTTCACGGCGCTGGCCTACGACGGCGCGGTGCGAGCTCACTTCTGGACGTACTTTCCGGGCCTGCGAGAGCAGTTCGGCACGTGGGTGGCCGGGACGGTCGAGAAGCCGGTGGCCATGCCGAACGTCGACGATCGGACCAGGCTGGTCGGCCGCTTCACGGAACAGAGCCTGCGCACGGGGGAGTGGGCGTTGCTCCAGCGGCTGGCCGGAACGTGGGCCGACGATCCCCGGCACGGCGAGGAGGCGTACGTCGTCATCCGGCTCGGGCTGGAGGACGAACGGTACGGCGCCGGGTTCCGCGGGTGGCTCTACGACCAGTCGACCAAGGGCGGGCTGCAGCCGAGCGCGGTCCGGGTGCTCGCCCGGGTCTGCGCCGAGGTGCTCGCCCGGACTCACCCGGACCAGGCGCTGGTCCGGCTGCACCATCTTGCGAGGGGAACCGTCGGCAGCGGCGTCACCGAGGCCCGGGACACGCTGTTCGCACTGGTCCGGCGTGACCGGCGGCTCTACCGGAAGCTGCTGGCGCGGGTGGCCGATCAGCTGGAGGCGGGCCGGGACGGCGGGCCGGACGCAGAACTGTTCCTGAGGTTGATCACGCCGGTGGAGTTCGGCACCGAGCCCGACGTGGAGGCCCGCTGTCTGCGCGGGGTGGTGGGGTCTGACCTGTCCTCGCGGTCGCGTGCCGGAGTGGAGCAGTGGCTGGCGGCGGCCGTAGTGGCACCACCGGGGGAGGACGAACGTCTGCTGGACACCTTGGTGGGCGTTGCAGAGGGCCGGGCCGAACTGCTCGGCCGGCTCTACCTGGGGGCCTTCGCCTGGACCGCCGCCGTGCAGCCGGCGGAGGTCCGGATTCAGCGGGCGGAGATGGCGTCGCGGCTGTGGCAGAAGATCGATATCGCGCAGGGCATCGAGCCGGTGGGTTCCGTGCGGGCGCGGCGGAGTGGGGAGAGGACCCGGTGAACTCCATGGAAAAGGGTCGGACAGCGGCGCTCGTCGTCGCGGCTGCGGTGGTGCCCGTCGCCCTCGGGTCGTGGGCCGGGTGGCCCGTCTGGCTCTGGGTGGCGCTGGCCGTCGGGATCGCGCTGCCGGTGCTGCTGACGACGGCGACGCGGGTCCGGCCGTCAGTGGGTGTCCCGCCGTACGTCCCGCCGTACGTTCCCTCGGACGTGTCGGCGGCGGTGCCGCCGCCGGCCACGGCGGCTCCCGCCGAACTGCCCTACCAGGAGACCTCGGTGGTGGGTGTGGCGCTGCCGAGCGCCGTGCCGGACTACGACTTCGTCTTCTCGGCCACGGTCTGGTGGCGTCCGGTGCCGAACGGGGGTGGGCTGGTGCACGCCGCGCCGGGAAGCCTGGCGATCGAGACGGTCCTGGCCCGCGCGCGGGCCGTGACCGAACGGGAGCACCCCGGTCGACTGGACCTCGTCCGCCACCGGCTGGACGGCGTGCTCGGCACGCAGAGCCCCGACACCTCGGGGTTGGTGGTGGCGATGGCCGGACGGGTCGGGTTGGGTCTGTCCGAAGCGGACCGGGACCGGCTGGGGAAGCTCGCGGAGGTCCGGAAGGCCGAGGAGGTCTGGGAGCACGAGCGGCGGTACGAGCGGAGCAAGCGGGCGTACCTCGGGGAGGACGTGCTCAGTTCACCGGGCAGCGCGGTGGTGTGGTGGCTGGCCCGGCACGACGAGGAGGTCCGCGGAGCGGTCGACATGATCGGGCCGCTGGCTCAGCTGGCGGCGGCGGCCAACGACCAGGCCGTCGAGGCGCTGTACCAGCACCTGGTGCCTCGGCCGGGGTCGCAGGCGATCCCGTTCCTGGACGATGTCGCCCCCCGGGCCGGTGACGGGCGCGGTGAGGGGCCGGAGGAGAGCGGCGGAGGTGTGTCGCCGTCCGGGCCTGCGGGCCCGGGCGGGCCGGGGCGGGGGCCGTCGGTGATCGGGCCGTTGAGCGAGTTGATGAACGACGTCGCCTTGGCCGACGAGGCCGAACGCCTCGTCTTCACGCACCGGGTGGCCCGGTTGGCCGAGGCGGTGGGCCGGCCGGAGGCGGCGGCGTTGATCCTGGAGAGTCTCGGCGGGCCCGGCCCGGCGGCGCCGGATCCGGCACCGGACTCGGCGGCGGGCTTCGCCCCGGGGCGGATCCGTCCTGTCGAACCCGACGGCGAGGACGAAGGCGAGGACGACGAGGCCGACGAGGACTTGGTGACCGCCGTCTGGGAAGCGGGACCGGGGGCGTCGGGGCCGGTGGCACATGACTGGGGTGGGGCCGATCAGTCGTACAGGTGATCCAGTGTGGGGGTGGTTTTTGGGCGGGTGTTCGAACCGGTCGGGTTATCTCATATGACTGTTCCTGTTCGTCGGTCGAGATCGTCGGTGACGGGTAATGCTGAGCCGACCGGGTGGCGGTGCCGTGCAACGGAGCTCCGTTTCGCCGTGCCGGTCGGCCCCGTCGACGCGTCCAGAAAGGCTCGCCCGGTGACCCAGCCGTTCGAACTGCCGTCCTTCTACGTGCCGCACCCGGCGCGTCTCAGCCCCCATCTCGAACAGGCCCGGGTCCACTCCCGCGAGTGGGCCCGGGAGATGGGCATGCTGGAGGGATCGGGCATCTGGACCCAGGCCGACCTGGACGCCCACGACTACGGACTGCTCTGCGCCTACACCCACCCCGACGCCTCCGCCGAGGCGTTGTCACTGGTCACGGACTGGTACGTCTGGGTGTTCTTCTTCGACGACCACTTCCTGGAGATCTACAAGCGCACCAACGACCGGAAGGGCGGCAAGGCGTACCTGGACCGGCTGCCGCTCTTCATGCCGGCCGACCCGGGTGTCCCGCTGCCCGAGCCGACCAACCCGGTCGAGGCCGGCCTGGCCGACCTCTGGCGTCGCACCGTGCCGTCGATGGGCGAGGACTGGCGGGTCCGGTTCGCGGAGAGCACCCGGAACCTCCTCAACGAGTCCCTCTGGGAGCTGGCCAACATCAACGCCGGCCGGGTCAGCAACCCGGTCGAGTACATCGAGATGCGCCGCAAGGTCGGTGGCGCGCCCTGGTCGGCCGGGCTGATCGAGTACGCGGCCCACGCCGAGGTGCCGGCGGAGGTGTCCGGTTCGCGTCCGCTGCGGGTGCTGATGGACGCCTTCTCGGACGGGGTCCACCTGCGCAACGACCTCTTCTCGTACCAGCGGGAGGTCGAGGACGAGGGCGAACTCAGCAACGGCGTGCTGGTGCTGGAGAGGTTCCTGGACTGCACCACGCAGGAGGCCGCCGAGGCCGTCAACGACCTCCTCACCTCGCGGCTCCAGCAGTTCGAGAACACCGTGTTCACCGAACTCCCGCAGCTGTTCGCCGACTCCGGGCTCGACCCGGCGGGCTGCGCCAAGGTGCTGGCCTACGTCAAGGGTCTGCAGGACTGGCAGTCCGGCGGGCACGAGTGGCACATGCGGTCCAGCCGGTACATGAACGGCGGCGGCGCGGCCGCGGGCAAGGCCACCTGGTGGGACCCGTTCGCGATCGGCGGCGTCGGGACCTCGGCGCTGGACGTGCTGCGCTCCGGCGCGCTGCGTGACCTCGCCGACGAGCTGGGGTCGTTGAGCCGGTCCGGGCCGGCTTCGCGCGCCGCCGCCGGGCCCGGTGCGGCCGTGATCGCGGGCCTGTCGCCGGCCTCGCTGGAGTCTCCGGGGACGGGGCTGATCGGCGGTTCGCACGGCGACGCCGAGCCCGGCGTGCGGCGGGCGCGCTCGCACACCCACGTGCCGTTCCAGGAGGTCGGACCCTCCCGGCTCCCCGAGTTCAGGCTGCCGTTCACCGTCGAGCTGAGCCCGTACCTGGACGCGGCACGGCTCAACACGGTCGAGTGGGGTCGCCGGATGGGCATGCTGGAGCCCCAACCGGGCGTCCCCGCCTCGCACATCTGGACCGCCGAGAAGCTCGCCGACTACGACTTCCCGCTCTGCTCGGCCGGCATCCACCCGGACGCCAGCGCCGCCCAACTCGACCTCACCTCGGCCTGGTTGACCTGGGGCACGTACGCGGACGACTACTTCCCGGCGGTGTTCGGCCAGACCCGGGACCTCGCCGGCGCCAAGGCGGTCAACGCCCGGCTCTCGGACTTCATGCCGGTCGACGGCGGGCCCGCCCCGGTGCCGGGGAACGCCCTGGAGCGCGGGCTGGCCGACGCCTGGGCGCGGACCGCCGGGCCGATGACCGTCGAGGCCCGGCGGCGGCTCCGCGAGGCCGTCGAGGAGATGACGCTGAGCTGGATCTGGGAGCTCAACAACCAGGCACAGAACCGGATCCCGGACCCGGTCGACTACCTGGAGATGCGTCGGGCCACCTTCGGGTCCGACCTCACCATGAGCCTCTGCCGGCTGGCCCACGGACAGATCGTCCCTCCCGCCGTCTACGAGAGCGGCCCGATGGGTTCGCTGGAGAAGGCGGCTGCCGACTACGCCTGCATGATGAACGACCTCCACTCGTACCAGAAGGAGGTGCAGTTCGAGGGCGAGGTGCACAACATGGTGCTGGTGGTGCAGAACTTCTTCAACTGCGACTACCCGGCGGCGGTCCGGATCGTCGACGATCTGATGCACTCGCGGCTGGCCCAGTTCCAGCACGTGGCGGCGAACGAATTCCCCGTGCTGTACGACGACTTCGCGCTGGAGCCCGCCGCGCGGGCGATGCTCGACGGGTACGTCGGCGAGCTGGAGAACTGGCTGGCCGGAATCCTGATCTGGCACCGGGACTGCCGCCGGTACCGGGAGGAGGACCTGCTGCGGCACTTCGGGAGCGAGGCGGGCCCGGTCCCGGACGAAGTGGGGGCGGGAGACGTGGCGCCGGTGGCTCCGGACGCCGCTGCCGCGGGTGTCGCGGCGCCGGGTACGGCGGTGACGGCGGGTGCGGCCGACGGCGATGTGGTGCCGGAGCCCGCCCGGGCCGGGTTCGCGTGGTTCGTCCCGACCGGGCTGGGGACGTCCGCGGTCCGCCCGGCGGCGTCGGCGTCGGTGGTGCGTGCGGAGGCGGGGGCGGTCGGCGGCGCCGCGGAGTCGGCGCCGCGTCCGGGTGCGGTGCCGGCCGGGCCGACCGGGTTCGGCACGCTGGGTGCGCAGCCGGTGCCGGTCGCGGGTGTGTCGCAGGTCGGGTAGCGGTCACGACGGTGCGCGGCGGTCCGCCGGGGAGTGTCCCGGCGGGCCGTCGTCGCGTCCCGGGCGGGGCGGCGGGGCGGGCCTCGCGGGTGGTCGTGGCCGGGTGGACGCGCGGGCGCCCGGGGGACTGGCTAGTGTGGCAAATCGGGACGAAATGCCACACGGAGAGGGCTGGGCCATGACCGTGCAACCCGAGGGAACGCCCTGTTGGGCCGACGCGATGTTCACCGACCTGGAGGGCGCGAAGGTCTTCTACGGAGAAGTACTGGGCTGGACCTTCGGCGAGTCCTCGTCCGAGTACGGCAACTACACGCAGGCCTACGTGGACGGCAAGGCCGTCGCCGCGATCGTCCCGCCCATGCCCGGCCAGCCGATCGAATCGATCAAGTCGGCGTGGTGCCTCTACCTCGCCTCGCCGGACGCCGCCGCCACCGCCGAGAAGATCCGCGGCAACGGCGGCGAGGTCCTGATGGGCCCGATGCAGGTCGGCGAGTTCGGTTCGATGGTGATCGCCAAGGACCCGGGAGGCGTCGTCTTCGGCGTCTGGCAGGCCGGCACCCACGAGGGGTTCGAGGTGCAGGGGGTCCCCGGTGCCTACACCTGGGCCGAGGTCGTCACCCGCGAGCCCGGCCGGGCCGACGCGTTCTTCCCCGCCGTCTTCCCCTACACGGTCAAGCGGATGGACGTCGAAGAGGTCGACTACAAGGTCTTCGAGATCGGCGGGGCCCCGGTGCTCGGCCGGATGAAGGCCGGTCCGGACGACCTGCCGCCCGAGGCGCCGAACTACGTGAGCGTCTACTTCGCGGTGGAGGACTGCGACGCGACCGTCGCCAAGATCACCCTGCACGGCGGGCAGCTCTACTTCGGCCCGATGGACAGCCCGTTCGGCAGGTTCGCGGCGGTCGGCGACCCCGGGGGCGCGGCGTTCGGCGTGATCGCCCTCGGCGCGACCGTCGGCGACATGCCCGGGATGGTGGCCGAATGAGCGGCAACTCCGAGCGTGCGGACCTGCTCCAGACCCTGGACAAGCACCGGGGCTTCCTGCGCTACACCGTCCGCGACCTCACCGACGAGCAGGCCGCCCGCCGCACGACGGCCAGCGAGCTGTGCCTGGGCGGCCTGATCAAGCACGTCTCCGGGGTGGAGTCCCGCTGGCTGCGGTTCGCGGTCGGCGGCGCGGCCGCGATGGAGGACGAACCGGTCGACTGGGCAGGGCAGTTCCTGATGACCGACGGCGAGACCCTGGCCGGACTGCTCGCCGCGTACGAGCGGGTGGCGGCCGAGACCGACGAACTGGTCGCGACCCTCCCCGACCTCGACCTGACCCACCCGCTGCCCCAGGCGCCGTGGTTCGAACCGGGTGCCTCCTGGTCGGCCCGGCGGGTGCTGCTGCACGTCATCGCCGAGACCGCGCAGCACGCCGGGCACGCCGACATCATCAGGGAGTCGCTGGACGGCGCGAAGACGATGGGCTGAGCGGGTCCTCCCGCGCCTCGAACTCCACCCCGAGCAGCTCGCGCAGCGCCCGGTCGCCCTCCGCCGTCACCCGCAGCGCCCGTCCGGAGCCGATGCGTTCCACCCAGGCCCGGTCCAGCGCCGTCCGGCACAGCGCCGCTCCGAACGCGCCGCCCAGGTGCCCGCGCCGCTCCGTCCAGTCCAGGCAGCTGCGGACCACCGGGCGCCCGCCCCCGCGCCCGGACCGGGCCGGCAGCTCCACACCCAGCTCGGCCAGCCACGCCCGCCCCCGCTCGGTGAGGGCCGGACCGGAGTCCTCGGCGACCAGCCCGCGCGTCAGGACGGCGTCGCAGACCGCCACGCCGAGCCGGCCCGCGAGGTGGTCGTAGCAGGTCCGGGCGCGGGCCTCGGCGCTCATCCGGGTGGATTCGCGCAGGGAACGCGGCCCGGGGGCGGACCGCGGGGTCGCGGACAGCGGGGTCGGGGCCAGCGTGACGCCGGACGCCGGGGTCGCGGGCGAGAACGACGACAGGTCCTCGATCAGTGTGGCCACCGCCGGGCCGGCCAGCCGGACGTACCGGTGCCGGCCCTGCCGCTCCTCGGCCAGCAGGCCGCCGGCGATCAGACGGGACAGATGCTCACTCGCCGTGGACGGGGCCACGCCCGCGTACCGGGCCAGCTCGCCGGCGGTCCAGGCCCGGCCGTCGAGCAGAGCGGTGCAGAACGCGGCGCGGGTCGGGTCGGCGAGCAGTCCGGCGAGCTGGGCGAGCGACATGGCTCCATGGTGCCGCGTGGACGCTTCGGCCGACACCGAAGTGTTCCGTCCCTAGCGTGAGGGCCATGCGTACTCCGGTCGTTCGTGTCGCCTCCTCCTCGTCCGCTCCCGTTCCGGCTCCCGTTCGTGCGTCCGTTCCTGCCCTGGGCCCGGATGCGGTCCCCGAGCGCGACCCCGAGCCGGTGACCGGTGCGGCCAGGGGCGCCGACGCGCTCGTACCGGTCCGGTTCGACCGGTACGAGCACGTCACGGCCGCGCTCGCCGATCCCGCCCTCGTGCCGGTGCCCGCCGCCCCCGGGCCGGTCGGTGGCGCGGCCTGGCTGCGCGCCACGGTGGCGCGGTTCGGCGCGGGCGAGCGGCACGCCGTGCGCCGGGCGGGCGTCGAGGCCGACCTGGCCCGGCTCGACCCGGACGCGCTGCGGGCGTCGGCCGCCGCCGGCTCCGAGCCGGACGCCGGTCTGCGGGCGGTGCGGGTCCTTGCGCAGGCGTTGGGCCTGGCCGAGCCGGACGCGGTCGCGCGGGCGGTCGCCGCGGTGGCGCGCGTCTACTTCGTCGAGCGGCCGGACGACCCGGAGGCCGACGCCGCCGTGGCCTGGCTGCTGCCCCGGATGCTGCCCGACGAGGAGCCGGTGGGGCGCGGCGGGGCGGGGGCGGAGGCGGGCCACGGTCCGGCGGAGCGCCGGCCGGCGGAGCACGGCGCGGCTGCCGTCCGCGCGGCCGAGGAACGGGCCGCCAACCGGATCGGCCTGCTCGTCCAGTCCTTCGACGCCACCGCAACCCTCGTCGACCACGCCCGCCGGGCCGTCGGCAGCGGCGCCGACCCGATCGACGCGGCGCTGCGCCACGACCCGCCCGTCCGGACGATGCGCCGCCACGCCGTCCGGGACACCGAGGTCGGCGGGGTGCCGGTCCCCGCCGGGGCCCAGGTGGTGCTCGACGTCGCCGCCGCCCAGGCGGGCCGCCCCGCACTGCCCCCGCTGACCTTCGGCGCTCCGCCCCGGCTCTGCCCCGGCCGCACCCACGCCCTGGCGATCGCGTCCGGCATCCTGCACGGCGCCGCGGACCCGGCCGGATCCTCGCCCGACGCCCCCGACCCCGACCCCGACGCCCCCGACCCCGACGGGCTCGTCCCCGGCCCGGGCGTCCCCGGCCCGGGCGGCGACCTCCGCCCGCACGAGAGGACCGCCCGATGAGCGCGCCCACCCCGTTCGCCGCCCTGCACCACCGGGCGGGCGAGCCGTTGCTGCTCCCCAACGCCTGGGACCACGCCTCCGCCGCCCTCCTGGCCGAGCAGGGCTTCCCCGCCGTCGGCACCACCAGCCTGGGCGTCGCCGCAGCCGCCGGGCTGCCCGACGGTGTCGCCGCCACCCGGGCGGAGACCCTCCGGCTGGCGCGCCGCCTCGGCCGCACCGGCCGTTACCTGCTCTCCGTCGACGTGGAGAACGGATTCAGCGACGACCCCGGAGAGGTCGGCTCCCTCGCAGCCGAGTTGGCCGATGCCGGGGCCGTCGGCATCAACCTGGAGGACGGTCGTGCGGACGGCACGCTCACCCCCGCCGCCCTGCACGCCGCCAAGATCGCCGCCGTCAGGTCCGCCGCTCCCGGCCTCTTCGTCAACGCCCGTACCGACACCCACTGGCTCGCCGTGCCGGACGCCGGCCGGGAGACCGACCGCCGGCTCGCCGCCTACCGGCAGGCCGGCGCGGACGGGGTGTTCGTCCCGGGCCTCGCCGATCCGGCGGCCATCGCGGAACTCTGCGCCACCCTCGACGTCCCGTTGAACATCCTCTACAGCCCGACCGGACCGACCGTCCCCGATCTCGCCGCCCTCGGCGTCTCCCGCGTCAGCCTCGGCTCGCTCCTCTACCGCACCGCCCTGGCCGCCGCCACGGCCACCGCCGTCGCGATCCGTGCCGGCGCCCCTGCCCCGGATCCCGGCACCGGGACGCCCGGCTACGCCGCGGTGCAGGCCCTCCACCACGACCGGCCCGGACCGGTCCCCCCGGCCGGGCCGCCGCCCCGCTGACCGCCGACGCCGGTGCTCCGCCGCCCGGCGCCCGGCGCCCGTCGCACCCCGGCGTCCCGCCGTCGTCCTGCGGGAGGCGGCGGGACGGGGAATCGGAGGGCCGGCAGGTGCGGAGGATCAGCGGGTGCGGAGGGTCAGCGGGTGAGGAGGGCGCGGAGGGCGGACGCCACCTCGGCCGGGGCCTCCTCGGCCATGAAGTGGCCGTAGGGGACGGTCGCGTGGTGCAGGTCGGGAGCCCAGGCGCGCCAGCGGGCGGCGGCGTCGAAGCCCAGGGCGGCGCCCCAGTCCTGCTGGAGGACGGTGACCGGCATGCGCAGCCGTCGGCCGGCCTCGCGGTCGGCGCGGTCGTGGTCGACGTCCGTACCGGCCGAGGCGCGGTAGTCGGCGACGATCGACGGGACGGCGGCGCGGCAGGCGGACAGGTAGGCGGCGCGGACCTCGTCCGGCAGGGCCTCCGGGTCGCGTGCCCAGAGGTCGAGGAAGTGGCCGAAGAAGGCGTCCGCGCTCGCGCCGATCATGGTTTCGGGCAGTCCCGGCGGCTGAGCCATCAGGTAGAGGTGGAACCCGACGGCGGCGGTGGTGCCGTGCATGACCTCCCACGTGTCGAGGGTCGGGAGCACGTCCAGCGCGGCGAGGTGGGTGACGGTGTCCGGGTGGTCGAGCCCGGCCCGGACCGCGACCAGCGCGCCGCGGTCGTGCCCGGCCAGCGCGAAGCGGTCGTGACCCAGCGCCCGGGCGAGGGCCACGACGTCGGCGGCCATGGTGCGCTTGCTGTACGCGGTGCCCCCGGGGTCGGTGGGCTTGTCGCTGGCGCCGTAGCCGCGCAGGTCGGGACAGATGACGGTGTGGTCGGCGGCGAGGTCCGCGGCCACGTGCCGCCACATCAGGTGGGTCTGCGGGAAGCCGTGCAGGAGGACGACCGGGCTTCCGCTGCCGGCGACGGCGGTGTGGAGCGCCACGCCTTCCGCGACGGGGACGCGCAGGTACTCGAAGCCGGGGACGGCGGGGGAGGGCGTGGGGACGGGGGTCGGCCGGGGGGTGGGGAGGGGCACGGGGCGGCCTTTCTCGGTGGGCGGTTCTTCGCTGCACCACGAGCCTCGCCGACGCGAATCAGCATCCGGTCAGCGTCAGCGGCAGTTGTCGGCGGCTGGTGTCTGCGGCCGGTGTCGGTGCGGCCGCAGGGGTCGCCAGGAGCGCCGGGGTCGCCGGGGTCGGCGTACCGGGCCGGTGCGGCGGACGTCGTACGGTGGCGGGGTGACGAGGGTGTCCGGAGAAGCGGGGCGGACGGGGACCGTGTTCGGGGTCCTCGGGCCGGTGGTGGCCGAGCGGGCCGGCGGCGGGGTGCTCGCACTGAAAGGGCCGCGGCACCGGGCGGTGCTGGCGCGGCTGATCGTGGCCCGCCGGCGGGTCGTTCCCGTCACCCGTCTGGTCGAGGACCTCTGGACGGAGCCGCCGCCGGGCGCCGTCGGGGCCGTACAGACCTTCGTCTCCGCGCTGCGCCGCGTCCTGGAACCGGATCGCCCGCCGCGTTCCCCGGCGAGGCTGCTGGTCACGGAGGGGCGGGGCTACGCGCTGCGCGCCGGACCGGACGAGGTCGACGCCTGGCGCTTCGAGGCCGCGGTCGCCGGCGCGGTGCACGGGGAAGGAACGGCGCGGGGTGAGGGCGCGGAGGCGGCCCTGCTGCGGTTGGACGAGGCGCTCGCTCTCTGGCGCGGCCCCGCCTACACCGAGTACGTCGAGGAGGACTGGGCCCGCGCGGAGCGGGCCCGCCTCGCCGAGCTGCGGCTGCTGGCCGTGGAGCGGCGGGCCGAGGCGAGGCTGGCGCTCGGCCGGGCCGCCGACGCCGTCCCCGACCTCGACGCGCACCTCGTCGACCACCCCTGGCGCGAGGACGCCTGGCGGCTGCTGGCGCTCGCGCTCTACCGGCAGGGCCGCCAGGGCGAGGCGCTCGCCGTGCTGCGCCGGGCCCGGACGACGCTGGTCGAGCAGCTGGGACTGGACCCGGCCCCGCGGCTGCGTGCCCTGGAGGCGGACATCCTCGCGCAGTCGCCCGCCCTCGACGGCGACCGGGACCGGGACCTCGACCCCGGCCCTGGCCCTGGCCCTGGCCCTGGCACCGGTCCCGGACCGGGCCCCGGTGCCGTGGACGGCGGGCCCGTCGACGCCACCGCCCGGCTCTGGACGTCCGCCGCCGCGGCGTACGACCGGAGCGTGGCCGCCGGGGCCCGGGCCCGCCTGGAGTCCACCGTCGGCCTGCTCCGCAGCCTGGCGGTCACCGGCCCCGACGGCCTGGCGGCTGCCCGACAGCACCGGTGGGCCGCGGTCGAGGCGGCGGAGGAGTTCGGCGATCCCGAGCTCACCGCCCGGGTACTCGGGGCCTTCGACGTCCCCGCGATCTGGCCGCGCAGCGACGATCCGGCGCTCGCGGCCCGGCTGGTCGCCGCCGCCGAACGCACCCTCGCCGCCCTTCCGGACGGCGGCGTCCACGATCCGGCGCGCTGCCGGTTGCTGGCGACGGTCGCCGTCGAGACGCGCGGTGCCCGGTCGGCCCGTGCGCTGCGGGCGGCGCACGAGGCGGAGACGATCGCCCGGCGGCTGGACGACCCGGCGCTGCTCGCCTTCGCCCTCAACGGTGTGTTCATGCAGTCCTTCGCCGGAGCCGGCCTCGCCGGGCGGCGGGATGCGATCGGGGCGGAACTGGTCGCGCTGGCCGCCCGCCACGGTCTGACCACGTACGAGGTGCTCGGCCACCTGATCCGGATGCAGTCCCGCAGCGCGTTCGCGGACTGGCCGACCGCCGACGGGCACGCCGCCGCTGCGGACCGGCTCGCCGAGCGGCACGAGCTTCCGTCGGTGGGGGTGTTCACCGACGGGTACCGCGCGCTGCGGCTGGCCGCCGAGGACCACCCGGCCCCCGTCGGGAGGGCCCCCGCCGGGAGGGCCGCCGCCGGGTGGGCCGCCGACAGGCGTGGACGGGCCGAGGCCGCCTACCGGGCCGTGGCCGACCGGCTCGACGCGGCCGGGATGCCCGGCATGGCCCCGGGACTCCGCGCGCTTGCGCTGTTGTCGCTGCCCGCCGCCGAACGAGCCCGGGCCGAGGCCCGGCGGCCGGACGAGATCGAGAGCGGGGCCGGGGGCGGCTCCGAGAACAGGGCCATGGACGGCGACGCGGACCGCGGTACGGACCGCGGTACGGACCGCGACCCGGACTGGGCACGCGCCGTCGGACCGGACCGGGACTGGGGTCCGTACCGCCCGTGGGTCGAACCGCTCGTGCTCGCCGCCGCAGGCCGGGACACCGAGGCCCGCGCCGCCCTGCACGCCCTCCCCGAGCCCCCGGCCGATCCCCTCTACGAGGTCTGCTGCTGCCTGGAGGCCGCCGCCGCCCGCCTGCTCCACGACCGCCCGGCGCTCCGCCGCGCCCATGCCCGCCTGCTCCCCGCCGTCGGTGAACTCGCGGGCGCAGCATCGGGGTTGCTCTCCTTCGGCCCGGTCGCCGGCCACCTCGCGACCGTCGCCCGGGCGCTGGGTCACGCCGGCTGACGGCCGGTCCGGGGCCCGCGTCGTCCGCCTCCGCCCGCCGGGTGTGCCTGCCTCCGTCCGCCTCCGCCTCGCCCCTGTGCCCGCCCTCGGTCGCCGTTCCGGTTGACGGTCGAGCGAGTGAACTGCGCCGCGGAAGGTTCGATCACGGACTCCTGCGAGGTATCCCTGCCCGGGACCTGCGCAACCGTCGGATCGGCGCCGAAGCACGGCCCGGGACAGGTGGATCCATGAGTTCGACCGTCAGTCAGAGACGCATCCGGGCGGGCGCCCTGGCCGTCCTCCTCGCCGCCGTGACCCTCGGCACGGCCGCGCCCGCGTCCGGGGCGCCCGAAGACGGCATCCTCGGCTCCCTCAGCCCCGACATCCGGGCGATCATGGCCAAACCGGCCTACCAGCACGCCCAGTGGGGCCTGCTGGAGATCGACGACACGACCGGTGAGGTCATCCACTCGATCTACCCGGACCAGTTCTTCATCCCCGGCTCGACGGCCAAGCTGGTCAGCGTGTCCGGCGCCTGGCACGCCCTCGGCGGCGAGCACCGCTTCACCACGCCCGTGCAGGCCGTCGGCAGCCGGGACGGGGAGGTCCTGAACGGCTCGCTCGTCCTGGTCGCCCAGGGCGACCTCACGATGGGCGGCCGGACCGCGCCCGACGGCTCCGTCTCCTTCACCCCGATCGACCACACCTACGCGAACGACGTCCCCGGTGCGACCCTCACCCCCGAGAACCCGCTCGCGGGCCTTGACGAGATCGCCGGGCAGGTGCGGCAGGCCGGCATCACCGAGGTCCACGGGGAGGTCGCCGTCGACTCCCGCCTCTTCACCTCGTTCCCCGACCTGGACCCGAGCCCCACCCCGTTGATCATCAACGACAACGTCATCGACCTGCTCACCACCCCGACCGCCCCCGGCCAGGCCGCTCAGCTCAGCTGGCGCCCGCAGGTCGCGCCGTACCAGGTCGAGTCGACGGTGCAGACGGTCGCGGCGGGCGGCCCGACCGAGCTCACCGTCTCCGCCTCACCCGACGGCACCCGCATCACCCTCTCCGGGACGATCGCCGCCGACGCGCCCCCGACGCTCCGGATCTCGAACGTGCAGGACCCGGCGTCCTTCGGTCGTACCGCCCTGATCGAGGCGCTCGCCCGGGCGGGTGTCACCGTCACCGCCCCGCCGACCGGGCCGAACCCGTCCGGCACGCTGCCGGACTCCTACGACGGCACCCAGCGCGTCGCCGCCTACGTCTCCCCGGTCTTCGCCGAGTACACCCGGCTGATCCTGAAGGTCAGCCACAACCTCGGCGCCAACCTCGGCATCTGCCTGATGGCCGTGACGGCGGGCAGCCACCAGTGCGAGGACGGGTTCCCCGTGCTCACCGCCTTCCTCCGCCAGGCCGGCATCGACCCCACCCAGGTCCAGCTCCTCGACGGGCGCGGCGGCAACCCCGTCGACCGGGTCACCCCGCGCGTCGAGAACCAGATCCTCCACTACTGGCAGGGCACCCCCGAGGCGACCCGGTTCCGTGAGGCCCTCCCGATCCTCGGCGTCGACGGCAGCCTCGCGTCCGTCTGCGAGGGCTGTCCCACCTGCCCGGGGAAGGGCAAGGTCTGGTCCAAGCCCGGCACCGTCGCCGGCTTCGACGCCGTCAACAACCGCATCGCCGTCGGCGCCCAGACCCTGGGCGGGTACCTCGACGCGGGCCACGGCCGCCTCCACACCTACTACCTGGCCGTCAACGGGGCTTCCACGCCGGACATCGAGGGCGTCATCGAGATGATCGGCGACCTCTCGCTCATCTCCGGCCTCCTCCAGGAGCAGGCCGAAGCCCGCTCCTGACCCCACCCCGCTCGCTCCGTCAGCCCTGTCGGCTCCGTTCGCTCCGGTGCTCCCCTCCGGCCCCGAAGGCCCTCGCCGCTCCGCCCCCGTGCGCGGCCGGGGCCTTCGGGCGTTTTCGCGACCGGCCACCGGGCGTGTAGGACTGGGACCCGACGTGCGGCCCGCCGGGGTTCCGACCGGACCGCCGTCCGGCAGCCACCGCAGAGACGAGACATCTCCCTCCTCCCCGGGGAAGGGAGTACGGAGAGGGGGAGCCCGTGTCCACGCCCGCCATGCGGCCCGACGCGAGCGAGGTCTACCGCCGGTACCTGAGCGCCGTGCTGCTCCACGGCCACGCGAGTGCCAGGGCCTGCGAGCTCGGCGCGACCGACCTGTACGCGCTGAACATCCTCCAGCTGTCCGGGGCGATGACCCCCGGCGAACTGGCCACCCGCACCGGGCTGACCACCGGCCCGACCACCCGCCTCGTCGACCGGCTGGAGCAGGCGGGCTACGTGCGCCGGGCGGCCGATCCCGGCGACCGGCGCAAGGTCATCGTCGAACCGGTCGGCGGGCCCGCCGATCTCGACCGGGTGATGGCCCCGGCCCGGGAGCGGGTCGGCGAGATCCTCGCCGGGTACGCGCCGGAGCAGCTCGACGTCCTCTTCGACTACTTCGCCCGCGCCGCCGACGCCTACCGGGAGGCCGCCGACCACCTCCGCACCGGTCCCGCCGACGTCTGACCCGGGCCCGGGTCCGGGTCCGGGCCCGGCCCCGGGTCCGAGTCCGAGTCCGAGTCCGGGTCAGGCCCCGGCCCGAAGAGCGGGGGCGGCGTCCACCCGGCGACGGGGTTCGCGCGATCGGTCACGACCACCGGGTGCCGGAGTGCTCCGACCGGCGGGCGGACAGCGTCTGCCCCAGCACCAGCAGGCTCAGACCGAACATCAGCACGCCCAGGGGGACGTGGAACGACGGGACGTGCGCGACGCCCAGCACGACCTGGACCGAGGCGAGCACCAGGAAGCCGGACGCGTACAGGACGGGGCGGGGCGATCCGCCGCCCGGCCGCCACGCGAGGATCGCGGCGAGCAGGTACAACATCGACGCGCCGTACATCACGCGCGCTCCGACGCTGTGCAGGACCTCGCCGCTGTGGGAGGTCAGGAGCAGCCCGGCGGTGACCGCCTGGAAGAGGATGGCCAGGGTCTGCAGGGCGATCGCGACCTGCGCGAACGTGAAGCTGCGGTGTCCTGCCGTCATCGGTGTGGCCATGGTGCGGTCCCCTCTTCCGCCTCGCGGCGGTTGATCGGTACTGTCTCGGTAGTCCGACGACGTGGGCCCGCGAAATGTGAGGTGGAGCGTCGATGTCCGGCCCGGGGGTTCGTCGACGTGACGGCTGCGGAGGCGGACGGGAAGAACCAGGGAGCGGCCCCGGCCATGAGCACTCCGTCCGAGCCAGGGCATGACGGGTCCGAGCCGGGCCTGCGCGAGATCGTCGGCGAGCGGCGGCACCTGACCAACGTCGCCTACCGGCTGCTCGGTTCGCTGGCCGAGGCCGAGGACGCCGTGCAGGAGACGTACGCCCGCTGGTACGCGATGCCGCGCCGGAGCCAGGAGGCCGTCGAGTCGCCCGGTGCCTGGCTGACGACGGTGGCCGGCCGCATCTGCCTCGACCTGCTGGGCTCGGCGCGGGTCCGGCGCGAGCGCTACGTCGGTGAGTGGGTCCCCGAGCCGCTGCCCGACCGCGCGGAGTGGATCGGCGGGCCGGTGGGCGGTGGCGGGACCGAGCCGGCCGACCCGGCCGACCGGGTGACGCTGGACGAGTCGGTCAGCATGGCATTCCTCGTCGTACTGGAGACGATGACGCCGGCCGAACGCGTGGCGTTCGTCCTGCACGACGTGTTCCGGTACTCGTTCGCGGAGGTCGCCGAGATCGTCGGCCGGACGCCGGCGGCCTGCCGTCAGCTGGCCTCCTCGGCCCGCCGGCGTGTGCGCGCCGCAGGGGCCACGGCCGTCCCGGCGGCCGGTCAGGCCGGGCTCGTGCGGAGCTTCAAGGAGGCGTGGGAGGCCAGGGACATCAAGTCCCTCGTCGACCTCCTCGACCCCGACGCCACGATGGTCGCCGACGGCGGCGGGCTGGTCGGCGCGGCCCTCCGCCCGGTCGAGGGCAGCGAGCGCATCGCCCAGTACCTGATCCACATCGCCGACAGGGCCCCCGGGCTGACGCTCCTGGAACGGACGGTCAACGGCAGCCCCGGCCTGGTCGCCCAGTTCGGCGGCGTCACCGTGACCGTGGCGGCGTTCGGCCTCGCCGACGGCCGCGTCACCCGCATCTGGGCGGTCCGCAACCCGGAGAAGCTCCGCCCCTGGCACCGGAACGGCGACAGGACCGACGGCTGACCCGTGCGGGCTCGGTCCGGGCTCGGTCCGGATCCGCTGCTCCCCGCGCGCCGATCGGCTCGCCGGCCCCGGTGAGCCCGCACGGCGTGCGGGCCCCGTTCGTCCCCGGGTCGCCATGCCCGGGCGCTCCTGCCCGCCGGTTGCTCCGCGGTCCGCCCGACGGGCTCTTCCTAGGACGGAATCCGTCCTAGATGCTCCCTACCGTCTGTCGGGAAGGAACTGATCGGAACGGTGATTCGGAGGGATCCGTCATGATTCTCGTGATCGGCGCGACCGCGCACTTCGGGCGGCAGACGGTGGAGGCGCTGGCGGGCGCCGGGCGGCAGGTCCGGGCCCTGTCGCGCACCCCTGAACGGGCGGGACTGCCCGAGGGCGTGGAGGTGGTGGGGGGCGACCTGGCCCGGCCGGAGACGTTGGGGCCTGCGTTGGACGGCGTCACCGAGTTGTTCCTGGCGCTTCCCTACGGTGCTGATGCACGGCCGCTGCTGGACCAGGTGCGGCAGGCAGGGGTGCGACAGATCGTGTTCCTGTCCTCGGGGGCCGTCGTCGACGGCGCGGACCCGCAGCCCGATGTGATCGCCGCCTACCACGCGAAGGTGGAGCAGGAGATCAGGGCGACGGGCGTCGACTGGACGTTCCTGCGGTTGTTCTTCCCGGCGATCAACTCGCTGGCCTGGGCGACGCAGGTGCAGGGCGGGGACACCGTCCGCGGGCCGCACGCCGCGGCCGCCGCCTCGGTGGTGCACGAGCGCGACGTCGCCGAGGCAGCCGCCGCCGTGCTCGGCGCCGTCGAACACCACGGCCGGGTCCACGAACTGACCGGGCCGCAGTCGCTCACCCAGACCGAGCAGGTCGAGGTGCTCGGCCGGGCCCTGGGCCGTGAGCTCCGCTTCGAGGAGTTGGCGGATCACGTGGTGCGGCAGCAACTCGGCCGGTTCATGGACGCCGACTTCGCGGGTGCCCTGATGGACTTGATGGCGAACACGGTGGGCGGGCCGGCGCCGGTGGGCGACACCGTCGAGAAGCTGACCGGCCACCCGGCACGCCCGTACGCGCAGTGGGTCGCGGATCACCTGGCGGACTTCCGCTGACCCCCGCCGCTCCGCCCGAGGTCGTGGAATCGGGCGCGGGCGCGCGGGAGCGGGAGGAACACCGGGTGCACCGGATCGCCGCCGGACCGTCTCCGCCCGGCCCGCGGAACGCCGAAGGCCCCGACCGCTGGGCGGTCGGGGCCTTCGGGCTGCCATGGCCGGTCCCACACGCGGACCACGTCGGCGAAAAGGCGGGCGTGCCGCCCGGCGGCCGACCACGGCACCGCGATCAGCTCCGCGAGTCGGTCGTCACCTGCCCACGAGTGCGGGTTCGCGGTCGGCCTTGTCCGCCCGCGGCCGGGGGTCGTCATGGTGCCTGAACAGCTTGCCCGGCCACCACATCCATCGACCCACGTCCAGGGTCAGCGCGGTGACCAGCACCGAGCGGACGATCATGGTGTCCAGCAGCACGCCGAACGCCACCGCGAACCCGAGCTCGGCCGCGAACACCAGCGGCAGCGAGGCCATCGCCGCGAAGGTGCCGGCCAGCACCAGACCCGCTGAGGTGATCACACCCCCGGTGGTGGACAGACCCGTCAGCGCGCCGCGCCGGGTGCCGTGCAGCAGCGCCACTTCGCGCACCCGGGTGACCAGGAAGATGTTGTAGTCGATGCCCAGGGCGACCAGGAACACGAACGTCAGCAGCGGGAAGGAGGCTTCCGCGCCGGCGAAGTGGAACACGTGGTTGAACAGCAGACTGCTCACGCCGAGGGCCGCTCCGAACGACAGCACCACCGTGGCCATGAGCAACAGCGGCGCGACGATCGCCCGCAGCAGCAGCGCGAGGATGAGGAGCACCACCACCAGGACGATGGGGATGATCACCTTGGAGTCGCGAGCGGCCGCCTCCTGCGTGTCGAGCATGATCGCCGTGCTGCCGCCGACATGGGCATCCGCATCCTCGATCTTGTGGACCGCGATTCTTGCCTGCTCCACAGTGCGCATCGCGGTCGTACTGCTGGGGTCGTCCTTGAGCTCCGCCAGCAGGACGGCCTCGCCGCCCTTGACCATCGGCGTCGAGACGTCGCCGACTCCCGGTACGCCGGACAGCGTGGTCCTCACCCGCTCCGCCGAGGCGGCCTTGGCCACGACGAGGACGGGGTCGCCCGACCCGGCCGGGAAGTGCCCGGACCGAATCTCCTCGCCGACCGCCATCTGTGGTGTGTTGGTGAACTGGTCCTTGTTGGAGAGCCCGTCGGCCTTGAGCCCGAACGCCCCGATCGCCATGACGGCGAGGGCGAGCGTGGTGCCGATCCACACGATCCGCGGCCGGCGGGAGACAGCGGTGCCGACCCGGGTCCAGATGCCTTCCCCGGCCGCCTCGGCCGACCCGTGCGACGGCTTCACCGGCCAGAAGATCCAGCGGCCGCAGACGACCAGCAGGGCCGGCATCAGGGTGACCATGGCGACCAGTCCGACGAGCACGCCGACAGCACAGGCCGGTCCGAGCCCCTGGGTGGAGTTGAGAATGGCCAGCATCAGCAGCATCAGGCTGACCGCGACGGTCGCGGCGCTGGCGACGATCGCGGGACTGGAGCGGTACAGGGCCTCGGCCATCGCCTCGTGCCGGTCCTCGTGCCGCAGCAACTCCTCCCGGTACCGCGAGATGAGCAGGAGCGCGTAGTCGGTCGCGGCGCCGAACACCAGCACGGTGAGGATGAAGCTGGTCTGCTTGTTGACGACGAGTCCGGCATCCTTCGCCAACAGGTAGATCACCGCTTCCGAGGTGACCAGGGCGACGCCCACGGTCAGCAGCGGCAACACCGGAAGCAACGGGCTCCGGTAGGTGAGCAGCAGGATCACGACCACCACCAGTGCGGTGATCGTCGTCAGGGCGCCTCCCCCACTGAACGCCTCGATCGAGTCGGACGCGTAACCGGCCGGCCCGGTGACGTGGAAGCCGAGACCGTCGGCGTTCTCCCCGCCGACCTTGTTCATCGCGGCAACGATCTCGCCGATCCCCTCCCAGCCCTTCTGGTCCTTGTGGAGCTGGACCACGGTCTGGACGGCTTTGCCGTCCTGGGCCTTCAACGGCCCGTGCGGCTGACCCACGACGTTGTCGATGCCCTTGAAGGCTTCGGCGTCGGCTTCGGCCTTGGCCATGTCAGCAGGGGTGATGCCCTCGGGCCGGTCGTAGATCACAATCGCGGGCAGTGTGTCGCCGAGTTGGAAGCTCTCGGCCCGCTCGACGACCTTGGTGGACTCCGCGTTACCGGGCAGCCAGGCCGAGTTGTCGTTCTTCTCGACGTCGCCGAGCCGGCCGGCCAGCATCAGGGCCGGCACCAGGACGACCGCCCAGAGTGCGAGGACGACCCACTTCCCCACCCTTCCACCGGGCAGGGACGCCATTCTTCGTATCACGTTGATTCCTCAGTGTTCAGTTGGCGTGGGAGAGCTTGTCGGGCTCGGCGACGGTGCAGGTTCGGCACACCTGGCTGCCGTCCGGAGCGAGGCCGAGGACGAGGACGAGGACCGGCCGGCGCCGACGGGTCGCCGTCGGCCCTGCGTCGGGTGATGGTGAGGCCTCGGCCGGAGTCGGGGCGAGAGCCGCGAGCAGACGGGCGACCTTGTCCCGGCCGTGGACGGGGCGAGCCCCGGCTCGGATGAGGTGATCATGGCCGCGGCGCCCCCGGGTCTTCTCTTCGTCCGCTTTCGCTGTCAGACACTTCGACGAAACAGCGCACCGGAGTGTGAGGTCGGCGCCTCGCCCCACTTGTCGCGCACTACGCGCCCGGCCCACCGAGGGCACCGCCGACCCACCGCCGCGATCCGCGCGGCGGGGCGGCGGTGCGGCGCCGACCAAGAGACTCCGGGCGGTGCTGTACGGAGGCGAGTGCAAACCAAAGCTGCAACAGGAGAACGCCGAAGGCCCCGACCGTTGGGCGGTCCGGGCCTTCGTGCTGCCATGGCCGGCAGAGGCGGAGGATTCGAGATCCGAACTCGTGAGGGGTTGCCCCAAGACCCTTTCCAATTCTCACGAACGCCGTCCGCCGGGGTTCACTCCCGTCCTGAACTGCGGCGGAGTGAGCAGTTGGGTGGTGGCTCCTTGGGATGCCGAGGCGAGGCGTAGACGCGCGGGCCGTCGTCTTCGCGCTTGGGGTTCACGGGACGGGTACCTCGCCGTGGTCATCGCCGGGGAGCGGCCCGGTGAGCTGGGCGCTCAGCGTGGGGTCGGCCAGGATCCTGGCGGTGGCCCGCCACTCGGCGATCACGCGGTGCAGATTGGCGTGGACGTCCAGTTCCACCACGTCGCGGGTGGCGTTCATGAGGTTGACGACGAACTCGCGCACCTCCTCGGCCGACAGGTGCCGGGTCCACGGGAAGACCTCGGGGAGGGCGAGGAGGACCACGCGAGCACCCTCGTCGCTGGTGATCAGGGCCGCGACAAGCCGCGCGGTGACGTCGGCGGTCTCCTCGCGCTGGCGGCCGTGACGTTCGGTGGTCAGCTACAGATCCTCACCGTCACGACGAGTGACGTGGACGCGCTGCGCTTGTTCGACGGTGTCCGCGACACACTTCGAGTTCTTCGAGAGATCGGAGAACGACGCGGTGAGAGTGGACATGCGGCCACGCCGCTTCGGAATACGTTCCGAAGTCAATTGAAAGGACTGCGCCCCGGAGGCCGGAGTCCGGGGCGGTCGATCGGGCAGGAGGTCCTGCGTGGGGTCGCATTGAACGGGGGCGGACGCCGGGTTGATGCCTCCGCTCTGCAGTCGGAATTACGGAGAGTGTCGACGCTTCTCGCAACCTTCGGGGACGCCGACTTCCAGAGGACTCCCGAAGGCTTCTTGCGGCGCGCCCTCCCTGTCAGTGTGAAGTTCACGGCTTGCTTCTTGTGCCGGTTGACCACAGGGGCGCGTTCGCAGCTAGTCCCTAAAGATGCAGCTCATGCGCACTCTTCTGATCGGTGGTCTGTACTTCCTCTGCAGGCTGCTGCAATGGAGAGTCTTGCGCACTTCAGTGCGCACTTGGTGACTTAATGGTCGGTCATCTAGCTTTGCTCCACAGGGCAGCTGATCGATGGCGGGGAGAATGACTGCGTTGAGTGACAAGAGTAGTGACGGGAGACTCGTCTCCCGAGCCAAGATCGCAGAGTTGGCCGGTGTCGGCGCCTCTGCGGTCACGAACTGGCAGAACCGCTATCCGGACTTTCCGCAGGAGCTGAGGGTCGGCCACAAGCGACTGTTCCGGCTCGCTGACATCGTGCGATGGCTTGACGCCCGGTCTGTGCCCAAGTCGGCACGGAGGGAGGAGGAGCCCTCAGGGGTCACCTACGGTGACAGGGTCCGAGCCTTGGCCGGGCTGTCCGAGGGAGTTCCCGTGGCTGGCCAGGCCGCTGGGTTCGCCGTGTCTTCACCGGGTGCCGAGCAGCAGCGGTCGCGGTCCCGGCGGGTTCTGGCGGAGTTGCTGAAGCCCCAGATGGTGGAAATGTGGGGCGCGCCGTCGCTGACGGCTTATCTTCCCTTGCCGATGTGCCTGATCTTTCTGAGGTGGGGAGCACACAAGGACTGGGCGGCCCTGGAGGACCGGGTCGACGCACACCTGGCGGTGACACCCAAGGGCTTCCTCAGCGAGGTGGGGGAGCGAACCGATCGCTTGCTGAAGGGCTGTGAGGTGGCGCCAGCCATGCGGTTTGCGCTTCAGGGTCTTGAGCCCCTACCCACTGCTGAAGTACGGCAGTTGATGGCCTCGGTGGCTGGACTGGACCGGGACGCCTTCCGGGATCTGCTCGATGCGCATGCCGACATCGAGCGCATGGACAGTCGTAGAGCCTTCACCCCCAGAACGGTGGTGGCCCTGCTGAGCGAGTTGGTTGCCCCGGAGGGTGTGTCGGGCCGGATCCACGATCCCTATCCGCGCGGCGGTGAACTGTTGTCGGCCATGGTGGCGGCCAGCGGCGATGGTTCGGTGACGGCGGTGACGGCGGGAAAGCCGGACGGGGCGACGCTGCGCCTGACCGCGATGAACTTGATGCTCCACGGTGTGACTCCACGGGTGGGCACCCATGACATCGCACCATGGCCCGAGCCGGCGGAGCGACGGCAGGAGCCGGTGGACCTGGTTCTGACCAATCCGCCGTTCAACGCCGAATCGGGCCGGGTCGCGGCCGGAGGCTGGCGATACGGGCCCCCGCCGCCGTCCAACGCCAACTTCGCCTGGATCCAGCACATCCTCTCCACCCTCGGGCCCGGCGGACGAGCTGCGGTGATCATGGCGGACAACGCTGCCGTATCCGACCAGCCGAGGGAGCGTGCGATCCGGCAGGCCTTGGTCGAGGACGGGGTCGTCGACGGCATCCTCGCCCTTCCCCCGCACCTCTTCACCGGCACCGCGGTATCGGCCTGCATCTGGTTTCTGTCGGCACCGTCGCAGCGTACCGAGGTGCACTTCATCAATGCCCGCGAGTTGGGTGAGTTGGTCACTCGGACCCGCCGAGAGCTGAGCACCGATGACGTACGGCTCCTGGGGCAGATCCACCGATCGCTGCGTGCCGGGAACCCGATGCCCGACGAAGCTCGTGCGCTCGGTCGATCGGTCTCCGTGGAAGAGATCGAGCAGCGTGGTTACTCGCTCAGCCCTGTCGACTACGTCAGCCTCGGTGCGTACGTAGCGGCGACACCCGCGCAGGTGGAATCCGTCCGCCGGAAACTCGACGATGCCTTGGATCTGGCGGGATCCCTGGACGAGGAAGCGCGGCGGTGCTGGGAGCGGGCCGCGCCCGGACGCAGTCCGGGACCCAGTGCGGGTGGCCGACGGAACGTGCTCCTGCAGGATCTGTGCAAGGTGCAGCCCGGACCGTCACCCTCCTTGCTGAACCCCGGGATGTACTCCGAGGACGGCCCTGTTCGTGTGGTGCTGCCCAAGCACCTGCGAAACCGGCGGATCCACGGCAGCGAGGACACCAGGATCTCGGCACGCGACGCGCGGCAGCTCGAACGGTTCCTGTTGAGCGAGGGCGACATCCTTTGCACGCGTACCGGGACGGTCGGACCCGTGGCACTGGTGGGAGCGGAGGGGGCCGGCAGCCTCTACAACGGAAATCTCCTTCGGCTGCACGGCTTCGAGCCCGGCGTGGACCCGCGTTTCGTTCTGGCATACCTCTCCCTTCCGGGGACCCAGGCGTGGATCAAGGACCGGGCGGCGATGTCGACCGTTGACTCGATCAAGACCAGCGCGATGAGGCAGCTCCCGGTATCGCTGCCGCCGTACGAGGAGCAGCACCGCATCGGAGAGCTTTTGCGCGTGTTTGATGACCAGGTCGCAGCCCACCAGCAGGTGGCTACCGCAGCCGATGCCGCCAGGGGCGAGCTCTCAACACTCTTGATGGACATCGCGGCGATGCCGGCCGCCCACCAGCCCGATGCCGGACTCGTCCCTTACATCGCCCACACCACAGAAGAGGAAGCCGAAGATGAGTAGCCTGCCCGTCGTCACGCGAGTTCCGTGGCTGCTTGTCTCCGCGCTTGCTTCCGTGATCATCGCCTTGCTGGCCTTCATGCTGAAGCGGAGCGCCGGCACGGACCGGCACAGTGCTGTCATCACGGCCGGCGCGGCCTTCGCCGGCTGCATGCTGCTCTGCCTCGCGGTCCTCTCCGCCGCCGTGAGCGGTTGAACCGGACATCGGAAACGACGAGGGCCCGGGCCGCTGAGCGGTCCGGGCCTTCTGCCGGCAGAGGATACGAGATTCGAACTCGTGAGGGGTTGCCCTCAACACGCTTTCCAAATGTCTGTCCGGTTGTTCGGGGGGGGTGCCTCTATGTCCTTCGTCAAGGATGTGGTGCCGGTTTTGGTGCTGTTGGGGGTGGTCATGCGGCGGGGGTGGCGGCTGGGGTTCGGGATTCGTAGAGGGTGCCGTCGCGGAGCATGGCGAACAGGACGCT
>NZ_JAQYWZ010000536.1:0-363 GCF_036290945.1 Streptomyces sp. BE303 | reverse complement strand
TCCAGTGCGGTGAAGAACGGCGTGCCGCCGCCCACCAGGACCGGCGCGGTGGCCAGCACGTACTCGTCAATCAGCCCGGCCCGCGCGGGCGCCCCGGCGAGCGTCGCGCCGGCGATGTCCAGCGGGGCGCCTGCCTCGGCCTTGTGGCGGGTGCGCTCGGGGAGGGCGTCGCCGGGGTCGGGGCGGTGGTTCCGGTCGGCCGGGTGGTGGGGGGGGGTGGCGAGGGGGGTGGGGGTGTGGGGTGTGTGGCTGGGGGGGCTTTGTGGTGCCGGGTTCGGCGTTGGGCCGGGGTCAGGGGCGGTAGTTTAAGTGGGTGGTGCGCATGATCCAGAGGCTGGCCTGCTTGATCGGCGTGCCCGGGCG
>NZ_JAQYWZ010000535.1:0-386 GCF_036290945.1 Streptomyces sp. BE303 | reverse complement strand
CTGGACGGCGGCGAGCACGCCGGTGAGCGACCCCGCCGGTCCCAGCCCGCCGACCGGCGGTGCGTCGAGCGTCCGCAGCCGGTCGGCCAGCTCGGCCCGCACCCCGATCTCCAACCGGAGCACGGACGCGCCGTGACCGGTCAGGACATCGGCGAGGGCGGCGGTCTCCTCGGCGTCCTCACCGTGTAGCTGCCAGGAGCCGTCGACCCGGGCCGCGCCGGGATCGGCGACCGGCTTCCAGGTCCGTGACCACCACGGCCCCAGGGCCGTTCACCACCGCACCGTCCACCTCCGGGACCGCCGCCAGCCCCTCCGCCTCGGAAGCACCCACCGCGAGCAGCGCCCCACCCGCCGGAAGGGCCTGCATCAACCTGCCACGCGCCGCG
>NZ_JAQYWZ010000534.1:0-365 GCF_036290945.1 Streptomyces sp. BE303 | reverse complement strand
TCCAGTGGTCGGTGCTCAGGAGCATCGACTGGACCATCGGGTAGAACGTGAAGCCCAGGATCACCAGCAGCGCGGGAGCCACCGAGAGCCAGCCGGCCAGGGCTCCGGTCGAACGCCGCCGGGACTTCGAGGTCTGCCCGGCGCGGTCCGGGCCGCTCCCGGCGGCGGTGCCGCCGGGAGGGTGCTTCGCGGGGAGGTCGGTCATGGTCGTCATCGGCTTTCCGTCACTCCTTGCCGAGCGCCTGGCCGACCAGGTCGTCGACGGTCTTCAGCGCCTTGTCGACGGACGCCTGGCCGTTGACGCCGGCCACGATGTTGGCCTTCTGGGCGTCCCAGCGGGCCTGGAAGGCGTGCCGGTCCTGGAG
>NZ_JAQYWZ010000533.1:0-261 GCF_036290945.1 Streptomyces sp. BE303 | reverse complement strand
GCGACGGTGCCGATGAGGGCG
Source organism: Streptomyces sp. BE303 (assembly GCF_036290945.1). Taxonomy (NCBI): domain Bacteria; kingdom Bacillati; phylum Actinomycetota; class Actinomycetes; order Kitasatosporales; family Streptomycetaceae; genus Streptomyces; species Streptomyces sp. BE303. The sequence continues at coordinate 240 of NZ_JAQYWZ010000533.1, read as the reverse complement.
TAGACGGCGATGAGGTATTTGTTGATGTTGATGCCGGCGAGGCGGGCGGCGGTGTCGTTGCCGCCGATGGCGTAGAGGTTGCGGCCGATGTCGGTGTATTTGAGGAGGATGTGGACGGCGACGGCGGTGAGGATGAGGATCCAGACCATGACGGGGAGGCCGGCGATCTTGCCGCGGCCGAGGAAGACGAAGATGTCGTCGTTGAGGACGTAGCCCTGGGCGCGGCCGTCGGAGAGGAGT
>NZ_JAQYWZ010000532.1:0-460 GCF_036290945.1 Streptomyces sp. BE303 | reverse complement strand
GTAGGCGTCCAGGAAGGCGTTGGCCGCGGCGTAGTTACCCTGACCGGCGTTGCCGAACAGACCGGCCGCCCACGAGAAGAGAACGAAGGCGATGAGCGACCTCCCCTCCGTCTCGGCGGAGAGCTAGCCCGACGCGTCGACCTTGACCCGGAACACCGTGGCGAGGCGCTCGGGCGTCAGATCGGCGAGGCGGGCGTCGTCCAGCACACCGGCGGCGTGGATCACCGCGGTCACCGGCTCGCCCCGCAGCGCTGCGGCGACCGCTTCCGCGTCCGCCACGTCACAGGCCACCGCCCGCACCTTCGCCGAAGCGAGCTCCACGACGAGTCCCGCATCCCCACCGGAACGGGACAGCAACAGCAGGTCACGGACCCCGTGCGTCTCGACCAGATGCCGGGCGACCAGCCGCCCCAGGGTGCCGGTCGCACCGGTCACGACGACCGTGCCGTCACCGAACTCC
>NZ_JAQYWZ010000531.1:0-283 GCF_036290945.1 Streptomyces sp. BE303 | reverse complement strand
GAGGAGGATGCCGGCGACGGCGGCGACGGTGCCGATGAGGGCGTAGACGGCGATGAGGTATTTGTTGATGTTGATGCCGGCGAGGCGGGCGGCGGTGTCGTTGCCGCCGATGGCGTAGAGGTTGCGGCCGATGTCGGTGTACTTGAGGAGGATGTGGACGGCGACGGCGGTGAGGATGAGGATCCAGACCATGACGGGGAGGCCGGCGATCTTGCCGCGGCCGAGGAAGACGAAGATGTCGTCGTTGAGGACGTAGCCCTGGGCGCGGCCGTCGGAGAGGAGT
>NZ_JAQYWZ010000530.1:0-230 GCF_036290945.1 Streptomyces sp. BE303 | reverse complement strand
TCGGTGAGCGTCTCACCCATCCCCGCGTCCCACAGGCCCCAGGCGAGCGACGTCGCCGGCACACCCCGCGACCGCAGCTCCGACGCGTACGCGTCCAGGAACGTGTTCGCGGCAGCGTAGTTGGCCTGACCCGCGTTGCCGAACAGACCCGCCACCGAGGAGTACAGGACGAAGGCACTCAGCGCCCGGCCCTCCGTCGCGGCGGCAAGGTTGCGCGCCGCGTCGACCTT
>NZ_JAQYWZ010000529.1:0-276 GCF_036290945.1 Streptomyces sp. BE303 | reverse complement strand
TCAGGTACCGGACCCCGTCCGACGTGGAGCGCCAGGCCCGGGTTGCACGGACTCTCCCTACTGAAAGTAGGACGTGCTCTGGTAGCACCACTGACGCCTGACGAGAGATCATCTCCCTCGCGACAGGAAGAACAGTACCAGGTCAGAGCCGGTGCACCGCAACCCGACCGCCCACCCGCCGACCCCGCGAAACGCGAACGAGGCCCGGCACCCTCTCAGGTACCGGACCCCGTCCGACGTGGAGCGCCAGGCCCGGGTTGCACGGACTCTCCCTAC
>NZ_JAQYWZ010000528.1:0-3364 GCF_036290945.1 Streptomyces sp. BE303 | reverse complement strand
TTGGACGGGTACCAGGGTGCCGTCCGGCCGGGGGCCGACATTGAGCAGATCGTTGGTGTTGTAGGCGCTGTTCGTGACGAGGTTGCGCACCAGGGTGGAGATCGGCTTCGTTCCCGTGTCATTCGGTGACCAGAACCACCGACGACGGCCGCAGACCACGGTCTTCTCGACGAACGAGGTGGCGACCACGAGCATCCGGGCGTGATGGTCGAGCCGGTCCTCGTCGTAGAGGGCCCGCTCTGCCGGGGACAGCCTTTGCAGTTCGTCGGGAGACAGCAGGACCGGGGGTTCGGGCGGGCCGGCGGCGAATGTCCGCCATCCGTCCAGGGTGGTGAGCTGCCGGTTGGCTGCGGCATCGGCCTCGTGCAGGGCGGTTCGTCGACCCGCCGCTTCGGGGATGGTCACGGACGCCTCCAGGGGTTGGCGAGCGGGTCGAACAGACCCAGCGGGATGACCTTGGCCAGCTCGGTGTCCGCTCTTCGTCCGGCGCGGGCTCGGCGGCAGGCGGGTCCGGGATCGGCCACTCGGGGGTGGTGGCCCGGGTCCGGGCGGCGACGCGGCGGGAACGCTTGGCCGCAGGACCCTTCTCCAGAGCAGGGCCGGCGTGGGCCCGCCGCAGCAGGGCAGCGGCGGCATCCGCGATCTGTTCCTCGGTGCCGCCGGGGACCTGCTCGCAGGCGTGGTCCCAGGCGAGCTCTCCGAACGGGACGCCGACGCGGCGAAGGTGCTTCCAGAACACGGTGATCCACCGATCGCCCTGGCGGTCACGTACCCAGATCCGGGAGATGTCGTAGGGGTCGTAGTGGATCTCCCACAGACCCTTCTTCTCCACCACCCCGGAGTGCTGGCGCCGAATTGGGCCCAGCTCGACGTCGTCGTAGGTGCGGTGCTTGATCCGGATGCCATAGGCGTTGATCGCCTGCCAGCGCTCAGGCAGCAGCTCGATGTAGTCCGCGCCGTTCAGCGGGACCGGGATGTGGCCGCAGGACTCCACCAGCGTGGCGCACTTCTCGTTCGGCGAGAACGCCCGCTTCGGTGCCTGCGGGTCACGCAGCCCGTCAGGCGGCCTGGTCTGCCAGACCGATGATCCACTCGTCCAGAAGGCCCTGCAACTCGGGTAGCGACCACAGCGGCCCGGCCTCCAGATTCCGGCCGCGTCGGTCCGCGGTCGAACCGGTGCAGCCCGCGACGAACTGAGCGAACAGTGTGGCCAGGGTCTTCTCGATCGTGCCCTTGTCCGTCGGGGTCGCCTTGTGGGCCGGTTGCAGGTTGATGCCCAAATAGCGGCAGGACGCCCGGAAGTTGTTCGAGATGAAGACCTTGCCGTGGTCGCAGACGATCGTCTCCGGAACGATCACCGGTCGTGCCACCGCCCGGTCCAGGCGCTCGTCCAAGGTCAGCAGCCGTCGGTGCGGCAGCACCGAACGGGACATCAGCAGGGCCTCTGACCAGCCCGGGCGCATCGCCTCCGGGGTGACGCTGCGGGCCAGCAGCGCGGAGGCGTCGGCTGCTTTCGTCGTCGGCCGCAGCACCGCCGCGGTGATCGACCTGGTCGCGATGTCGACCATCGCGGTCAGCTCGACCTTCTCCGCGATGCCGTCGTCCAGCCGCACCAGCACGTCCAACGGGGTCGAGTCGATCTGCATGAGCTCGCCCGGCGCACTGGCTGGCACTTCCCCGAACGGGCCGGGCGGCCGTGCGTTGACCGACCGGCGTGTGCGGGCCGAGCCCGTCGCATGAGTGCCGGTCGCCAGCTTGTTGTAGAGCCGGTAGAGGGCGGCACGGGAAGGAACCTCGACACGGGCGGCACCTTTCCGGCCGGCCAGGATCTCCTTGGCCCGCCAGACGATGAACCCGATCGTCTTCGACGAGTCCTCGGCCGTCTCCCCGATCGCCTGCCGCATCGCCTCCACCGCCGCCGCATCGACACTGCCGAAGGCCGGCATCTGTTTGGCCGACCGGCCGTCGGCCAGCCCAATCAGTCCGTCACGCTGATAGCGCTGGCGCCGCTGCTTGATCCCGCTGGCCGTCACCCGGTGCTCGGCCGCCGTCAGCTCGGCCGCCTTGGCCCGCTCACGCTCAGCCAGCGAACTACGTCTCGGATCGCACTCCGGCCGCGGCACCGCTCCTTCGGAAGCGTCCGGCGGCAGGCCGTGCAGGACTTCAAGAATGTGCCCCTCCCACCAACGGGCCTGTTCGGCCGCCGTCTCGGGAGACTCCGCGATCCGGGCCGTGGGCGGAACCGTCCGCCGACTCCCGCTCATTGGACACCCCTGCCGGCCAGGCCCACGACCGTGCGCGGTCCCATCAGCCCGACCGCCAGATCCTTGACGACCAGCTCCTGGAGCCAGAGCAGATGAAACAGGGTGGGTAGCATCGTGAGCCGGTCACCCACCACGTCGGCCCCCGGAAACATCGGACCCGGCTCCGCGAAGACCTCCGGCAGCCGGTCCGCAACCGGGCGGTGCAGGAAGCGTGGGTGCCGGTAGCGCGATAGCCACCGGACATTCGCCAGCAGCACCGCCTCCGGCGTCCCGACCCGCTCGAACCCCCATCCGGCCTGAGCGCAGGCCAGCCGCGTCACCTCGAACGCTTCCGCGTCCTTCGGCTCGATCCGTTCATCCGCGCGGACGTCGATGACCACCGCCGAGCCATCCGCGTGGCGGGCGAAGTAGTCCGGAGCGTGCCGACGCTCTCGTTCGGCGTCGTACCAGTACAGCCAGAACGGCTGCGAGGCGATCCCTGCCACCTGCGGGTCAAAGTCCATGAGCAGGAGCTGATCCCGCTCCAACCAGGACTCGAAGCCGACGTGCTGCCCAGTCGTCGCCACCCAGTACCAGCCCGCGAAGTGACGCTCACCGCGAGACCACCGAAAGGGCCGCACCGGTGCCACGTCCTCGAAACGGGTCGTCACGCAGTCCAGCAGCGGACGCCGTTGTCGCTCGCGTACGGCGTCCACGTACGGCAACTCGACGTACGGCCTCGCAAGATCCACCCCAGTGAGTACAGCCACCCAGCACCCCCAGCGCGATCACCTACACGACTAGGTTCACTGAGACGGAAGGCCAAACGACTGGGTTCAGTGAGTAGACGACTCGATTGGATGAGAGCGGTCACCGGACGATGGCGTCGCCGAGCGCCATATACACCATGGTGGCCATCCGACACAATCCGCTGACCTGCGGTTACGGCGTCTTGGGGTAGTGCTTGTTCCCGCTGGCTTCTAGATCCAATGCCGTGTAGATAGAGCCGTGGGTGGCCGCGTCAAGTCGCCTGAAATGGGACGGAGCTCCTGCTAGAACCGTGTCGACCAAGATCACTGTTCGGTAGGAGCTCCGTTGGGTGCCCAGTCTGTCATCTCTCG
>NZ_JAQYWZ010000527.1:0-336 GCF_036290945.1 Streptomyces sp. BE303 | reverse complement strand
TGTGGTGGGGGGGGGGTTTTTTTTATTTTTTTTTGTGCGGTGTGTGTTGGGGGCTTACGTGGGTGGGGGTTTGGGTTTGGTTTTTTTTTTTTTTTTTTTCTTTTGTGTGGTTTTTTTTTTGGTTTTTTTTTGTGTGGGTTTTTTTTGTTTTTGTGGGGGGGGTTGGGGGGGGGGGGGGGGGGGGGGGGGGGGGGGGGGGGGGGCCGGCGGGGGCGGGGGGGGGCCCAGCCCTCGGGCCGTGCGCTGCGCACGAGCAGGCTCGCGAACACCCCCCAGCCCCCCTCGCGCACGCCGCGGACCAGCAAACAACCCCCCCCCCTCCCGCACACCAAACCC
>NZ_JAQYWZ010000526.1:0-283 GCF_036290945.1 Streptomyces sp. BE303 | reverse complement strand
GGTAAGGCCTGTTAGTACTGCTTCGGCGTGGAACACAGTGCGTTGTCTGGCGTGTCGGGCACGTTGTTGGGTCCTGAGGGAACGGCCGTATGGTCTGTTTCTTCAGTACTGCCGGTCTCATGCGAGGCGGTCCTTCGGGGTTGTTGAGTGTGGGTGTCTGGTCGTTGTTTGAGAACTGCACAGTGGACGCGAGCATCTGTGGCCAAGTTTTTAAGGGCGCACGGTGGATGCCTTGGCACCAGGAACCGATGAAGGACGTGGGAGGCCACGATAGTCCCCGGGG
>NZ_JAQYWZ010000525.1:0-22941 GCF_036290945.1 Streptomyces sp. BE303 | reverse complement strand
CTGCACGAACTCCTCGGCATGCCCACCGACGAGGCGTCCGTCAACATCACCCGCAGCCGCCTCGGACGCCTCACTCGCCAAGGCTTCCTCACCCAACCCGGACGAGGCCGCTACCAGAAACGGACTTAACGTCCACTCAGAGCGGGGACCAGGAGCTGTTCCAGCGAGTGGAGGCGCTCGTCGTCGGGCTGGGCGCCCCAAATCTCGAGCCTGGCCGACTGGTCGACCGACGCGTGCCGACGCACCTCGACCTGCGCCGGAAGGTCGAACTGCTCCTGCTCCCACTCGTCCAGAGTGAAACGGCCGGTCACACTGGTGCTCTCGCAGCGCACAGGCGGCGAGGCCTGCTCGCCGTCGCTGCCGACGCTCTGGTAGGTGCGGTCGTCGTCGGTGAGAACGTGCTCGCCCACCAGGAACGCGAGCGCATCGAGCACAGCGCTCTTGCCGCCGTCGTTGTGCCCCGCCAGGATGGTCGGCCGGCTCACGGGAATGTCCGCCACGTCGGTGAGCGAGCGGAAGCCGCTCACACTGAAGCTGTCCAGGTGCACTGCGCTCGTCCCGCTCCACTTCGCTCGCCCGGCCGCGGGTCCTCGCGACCCATCACACCACCAACTGCCCGCAGGGGGAGTGGTGTCAGAGCACAACATCCTAGAACGTCCGCCCCACCCGCATTGTCCGCCCCGGATGCCGCATGATCCAAACCAGCCCGAAAATGACAGAAGTTGACGCCTTTTATCGAACTTCTGCGCCGAATTACTCTGACATGAACGTCAGTTCGTGTGACTGGTGAGTAGGCGCTACGGTCGCAGCCCATGAGGATCCTGCACACCTCGGACTGGCACCTGGGCCGCTCCTTCCACCGCGAACCCCTCCTCGCAGCCCAGCGCCTCTTCATCGAGAACCTGATCGACGTGGTACGACACGAACATGTGGACGTCGTAGCCGTCGCAGGCGACATCTACGACCGGGCGATCCCTCCGCTGGAGGCCATCGACCTGTTCCAGAGGGTCCTCACGCAACTTGCCGAGCTGAAGATCCCCCTCGTCATGATCAGCGGGAACCACGACTCGCCCCGCCGACTCGGCGTGAACTCCCGACTGATCGAACACGCCGGCATCCACCTGCGCACCGACCCCCACGACGTGGCCCGCCCCGTACTGCTCCAGGACGAGTACGGCCACGTCGCCTTCTACGGTCTGCCCTACCTCGAGCCCGCCCTGGTACGAGAGAGCCTCGACGCCCCCGCCACCAGCCACCAGGCAGTCCTGGGCACAGCGATGGACCGGGTCCGAGAAGACCTCGCCACCCGGCCGGGTACCCGCGCGGTCGTCCTGGCCCATGCCTTCGTCACCGGCGCGGAGCCCAGCGCCAGCGAGCGCGACATCACCGTCGGCGGCGTCGCGAACGTCTCCGCAGCCCTGTTCGACGGAGTGGACTACGTGGCCCTCGGCCACCTGCACCGCAGCCAGCAGATCAGCGACCGCATCCGCTACAGCGGATCGCCGCTGCCCTACTCGTTCACCGAGGCCGGGCATCCCAAGAGCATGTGGCTCGTCGACCTGAACGGCGACGGCGCCGTGACCGCCCGCACCATCCCCTGCCCCGAGCCCTACCGCCTCGCCCGCCTCCAGGGCGATCTGGAAGACCTCCTGACGCAGGACAAGCACGCCGACCTCGAACAAGCCTGGCTCCACGTCACCCTGACCGACACCAGCCGCCCCCACATGGCCATGGAGCGCCTGCGCCAGCGCTTCCCGCACGTCCTCAAGCTCACCCATGCCGCCACCGGCCCCTCCGCCGACGACCTGCCCTCGCGCGAACGCATGGAAAGCCTCACCGACCACGAGATCGCCCTGGACTTCCTGCATCACGTCACCCACACCGACGCCACCGAACCCGAACGGGACCTGCTGCGCCGCGGCATCGAACACGTCCGCGTCACCGCCCAGGGGGAGACACTCTGATGCGCCTGCACACCATGACCGTCACCGCATTCGGACCGTTCGCCCGCACCGAGAACGTCGACTTCGACCAGCTGTTCAGCGCAGGCGTCTTCCTCCTCAAAGGCGTCACCGGCGCCGGCAAGACCAGCGTGCTCGACGCGGTGTGCTTCGCCCTGTACGGCTCGGTCCCCGGCCACCGGCCCACCACCAGACTGCGCAGCGACCACGCCCCTGACACCCTGCGAACCCGCGTGGAACTGCAGTTCAGCGTCTCCAGTCGCCGCTTCAAGATCGCCCGAACCCCGGTGCAGAACTACCGCAGCACCCGCGCCAAGGACGGCACCGCCACCGCCCAAGCCACCGCACAGCTGCACGAACGAATCACCCGCCCGGACGGCAGTACCGGCTGGGAGCCGGTCAGCGCCCACGTCCAGGAAGCCAGCACCCAGATCACTACACTCCTCGGCCTGACCAAAGAGCAGTTCTGCCAGGTAGTCCTGCTCCCGCAGGGTGACTTCGCCAAGTTCCTGCACGCCAGCGCAGGCGACCGACGCGCACTGCTGAGCCACCTGTTCACCACCCACAGGTTCCAGGACCTGCAGACCTGGCTGGCCACCCAGAGGAACACCCTCAGAAACGACCTCCAGCAGGCACAGGCAACCATCGACCGGCTCGGCGGCCGCATCGAACAGGCGGCAGGACCCCAGCTCTCCGAGGCGACACCGCCACCCAGCGCACCCAACGGCACCAACCTGCTGCCCTGGGCACACGACCTCCTCACCCGCGCCTCGGCCGCCCACGACACCGCCCGGGCCGCCGAGGCATCGACCGACCAGGCCCACAAGGCAGCCAAGGCAGCCCTCGCCGCTGCCGACGACCTCGCCGGCCGCCAGCAGCGCCACAGCGAGGCCGTCACCCGCCGTACCACCCTGGACCAGAACCGCGCACACAACCAGCAACTGCGTACCCGCCTGGAACACGCCCACAGCGCCGAACACCTGCGCCCGTTGCTGGCCGCCGTACGGGCCGGAGCCAGCCAGCTCACCGCCGCCCAGGAAACCGAAAGTGAACGTCGCAGACTCCTGGACACCGCCCACACGAACGCGACCACCCCCGAGCTGGAACAAGCCCACCAAGAGCTGCACACCACCCTCGGGCGCCTCGAAGCGCTGCGTCCCCGCGAAGAGCGCCACACCAAACTCGCCCACCAACTCGCCACGCTGGAAGAGAAGGAAAATCTCGCCCAGGAGGAACTGGACGACGCCCAGAACTGGCTCGACAGCTGGCCCGAGTCCCGCGCCACCGCCACCGACCGCATCACCGCGCTGCGCAGCGCCGCCGAACGGGTACCCCAGCTGGCGAAAGAGGAGAACGCACTCGCGCAGCAGCTGGAGATGGCTGAGACCCGCGATGCACTGGCCACCGAACTTGAAAAGGCGACCAAGGCCGCAGACAAGCGCGACGTCCAGGCTCGAGCCGCTCAGAAGACGTGGCTGGACCTGCGCGAGCAGCGGCTGAACGGCATGGCGGCCGAACTGGCCCGCGACCTGCAAGACGGTCAGCCGTGCACGGTGTGCGGGTCCCCCGAACACCCCCGCCCCGCGCAGCCCTCCGCACAGCAGCCGACCCGCGCGGACGAGGAGAAGGCCGCCCAAGCCTACGAGAAGGCCCAGAAGCTCCAAGAAGCCGCCGACCAGGCCCGCACCGACCTCGCCACCCGGCATGCCCAGGCGATGGGCGCCGCCGGCAGTGAACCCGTCACCCAGCTGCGCACACGGCTGGAGCAAGCACACACCGTGCACACCACGGTCCAGCATGAGGCCGCCGAACTCGTCGAGGCCCAGCAGAACCTGGAAGATCTGCAAGCCGAACATGACCGGCAGGACCAGCAGCGCACCAGGGCCCAGCAACAGGTCACCGAATCCCAGAGCCGGGCCGCGACACTGCGCCAGGAACAGCAGCAGATCATTCGCGAACTCGACGGAGCCCGCGCCGACGCCCCCACACTGGAACACCGGATCACTGCGCTGACCGAAGACAGGGACCGTGTCGCCGACGTCATCGAGCACGCCCGGCGCACCACGGCGGCGGCCACCCGCTACACCGACGCCACCGCGACAGCCCACGACAGCGCCGCCAAGGCCGGGTTCCCCACCCTCGAAGAGGCCACCGACGCCCTCCAACCTGCCCCCACCATCCAGCAATGGCAGATGGAACTCGACCAGTGGGACAAGGACGGCGCCGCTGTCGCTGACCTCCTGACCACCCCGGAACTCGTCGATGCCTCCCAACTGCCCCCCGCCGACCCAGCCGCGGCACAGGCGGCAGTGACAGCGGCGGAGACAGCCGTCAAGGCCGCCACCAAGAGCACCTATGAGGCTCACACCCGCGCCACCGAACTCCGCAGCCTGACGGGCGAACTAGCCCCCGCCGTAGAGACGTTGGAGCGCCTGCGTGCCGACCATGCCCTGGCCGACCGCCTGGCCGAGGTCGCCAACGGCCGCAGCACCGCCAACACCCTCAGCATGGAACTCGAGGCATACGTCCTCGCCAGCCGCCTCAAGGAGATCGCTGCCGCGGCCAACACCCGCCTGCTGAACATGACCTCCGAACGCTTCCTGCTGGTCTACAGCCAGGACAAGGACCCTGGAAAGGGCCGCGCCAAGGCAGGTCTGAGCCTGCGCATCCTCGACAACTGGACCGGACTGGAACGCGAGACCTCCACCCTCTCCGGAGGAGAGACCTTCACCACCTCCCTGGCCCTCGCACTCGGCCTGGCCGACATCGTCACCGGAGAAGCAGGCGGACGCCCCCTAGGCGTGCTGTTCGTCGACGAGGGCTTCGGCAGCCTGGACGAACAGAGCCTCACGGACGTCATGGACGTCCTCGACCAACTTCGCGCAGGTGACCGCGCAGTGGGCGTGGTCAGCCACGTCGGAGACCTCAGCGACCGCATCCCCACCCAACTGCACATCCGCAAGGAACGCAACGGCTCGACCGTGCAGCCTGTGCTCGCCGACGCCTAGGCCAACACACTTGCCCCGCTTCAGACACCACCGATGCCCGGTCGGTGCCTCCACCACTATCCGAGCGAGACGGTGCCCCACCAACCTGCGGTCGGGACTCGGCAGTCAGGTGGCCGCGCCAGCCCGACGGCCTGCAGGTCACGCTGCAAGAGGCGGGCGCAACAGTCGCCCGGAAGGGGTGACAGGCACCCTTGAGAGGCAGTCCCGCCGCCTGCGCCGCCTGCGCCACGCCCACGCCGAGCTCACCGCAGCCGCCGACCCACACTTCTACGCTGGCCCGATGAGCAGCGACAGCACCGCCGCCGCTGACCTCGCGGACGCCCTGGACGACTTCACCGAGCGGACCGCCACCCCGACACCACCCGCGACAGCCGGCTGAACGTCGCCGATCCGCACGGCCCCCAGCAGCGCACCGTCCAGGCCCCGGCCCACGTCGCCGACCGGATCACCGCTCTGCTGCGCGCCGAGCTCGACCAGGACCAGGACCAGGCACGCGACGACGGCGACGACCAGGGCGACGACCTCGGCGACACCAGCGAGTGGCTGGGCTGACCCCACCCGCTCAGCGGACCGACCACACCGGACACCCCGGGGCGTGCCGCGACCACACGATCACGTCCCCACCCTCACGCGCCTCCCGGCTGCGCACGACCGCACAGCAGCCCCCAGCAGCCACCGGGACGCCCTCCCAGCTCTCCCCGGTCCCGACGGCGCCGCCCATCCACGGCGGTGCCGTACCGGACCCCGCAGGAGCCGGCACCGGCCACGCCGGGATACCCTCCGGTACCGCCCTCAGCATCAGCAGATCGACGGGCAGAGCAAGGACCCGTGCACGACTACGACGCTCAGACATTGCCGACACCCTGCGCGCCCCGGCCGCCCCGTTGCGCTCGCGACACGTCGCCCCGGCCCCATCGGGCACCCGCGGCGGTGAAACGGCGCGCTACCAGGCCCAGCAGGGGCTTCCCCACCGCGCCGTACGGTCGGTCGTGTCCACTCGACCCCGAACCCCGCACAGTGAAGAGAAGCGTGTGACCATCGGGCCCGCCAGCCTAGTCCGGCCACCCTGCCCGTCCCCGGCCAGCCGCACCTGACTGCGGCGACCGCGATATTCGGTGGGTCCTGCGCGGGGGAGCGCCATAGGCTCCGTGGGTGGCATACCAGTTCGGCGATAATCCCGCCTGCGTCAAGCGCTCCCGCAAGATCACCAAGCTCCTCATCGACGAAGCCGCAGAGGTGGCGGCCTCCGGACCGGCGGTACTCCTGGAGGATGTGGGCTATGCCCACCAGTTGCTCGGCTGGTGGGTGTTCGTGAACCGGCAAGCGGACGTGCTGATGCGCTCCTACGACTCCGGATTCACGGTCGAGGCGGCTGGCCTGATGCGCAGCCTCATCGAGCACGCCCACTTCATGGAATGGCTCGCCGAGCACAAGACCGAGGGTATGTGGGCTTTGGAGGCCGCCGAGTGGGGGCGGCGTAAGAAGCTGATCGAGGACATGGCGCGGATCGGCTGGGAGATCCCCGACGAAATCAAGATCGGGGACAAACCGGTCTTCAACTTCCCCGACTTGGCGGTCGAGCGGCGCCACCGGACGCTCCTGGGCCAGGCCACCAACGTCTCCAACCTTGTCGAGGCGCGCAGCCTCAAGAATCTCTACCCGGTCTACCGCTACCTGTCGTCCCACTCGCACGCATCCCTGCAGACCGGCGAGGCGTTCGTGCAACGAGACCACGGCGAGCAGCGTGCCCTGTATGCGACGGGCAAGGTCTCCGTCGACGCGAACCGGGTGTGGATCCCCGTCTGCCTCTACCTCGCGGGTACCGCGGTCAGCAAGTTCCTCGTCGGCGATCCGATGAAGAAGCACCTGGAGAAGGCCGCGAAGGACGTTGGCTTCGGAGTACGTCTCGCCGAGCGGGTTCCCGTACGGGTCTGAGGCCGACTTATGCCGGAGGAGAGAAATCGGCATCAGTCGGCGGTGTGGATATCTCTTCCCACTTTTCGTCACTTTGACGTAAAGTGGGGATGGGAGGCAGCCAGGACCGGTTGTCTCGATCTTTGCGTGCCCAGGAGGCGTGCTGTGGAAGACCGGCTGACGGAACCTCATGCGAACCTCGCCTTCGGCCTGAAGGCCGTACCCGGTGGGTACGCGGTACTACTCGGCGCCGGCGCCTTCCGGCATGCTCTCTGCCTGGGGTGTCCAGAACGACCTGATCCTCCAGCTCGCCGCCGTCGAAGGTGCCGAGGTCCCCGAGACCGACGACGGTCCCTTCGAGTGGTACGAGACCCGCTTTGGCCAGCTGCCTGCCTACGACGCACTCCTGGCCGGCTTGGCCAAGACCCAGAGCGAACGCCAGGCCCTGCTGCGCTCCTACTTCGAGCCCGACGAGGCCGAGCGGGAGCAGGGCCTCAAGCGGCCCACCGACGCGCACCGTGCCCTCGCCCGGCTGGTCGCCTCCGGACACATCAGGGTGATCATCACCCTGAACTTCGACCACCTGATCGAGCACGCGCTGCGCGATGTCGGCCTCAACCCGACCGTCATCAGCAAGCCCTCCGATCTGGCAGGGATGCTCCCTCTGCACGCCCAGCGCCAGGGTGTGGTCGTCCACCTCCACGGCGACTACCTCGACCCCGCCAGCATGCGCAACACTCCCGAGGAACTCCGCGAGTACGAGCCGGAAGTGAACCGCTTCCTCGACCAGGTCTTCGACGAGTACGGCCTCATCATCGCCGGCTGGTCCGCCACCTACGACCCCGCCCTGTGCGACGCCCTCAAACGCTGCGCCACGCGCCGCTTCGCCACCTACTGGGCCGACCCCTTCCCTCTGTCCACCATCGCCACCGCCGTCCTCAACCAGCGCCAGGCCACCTACATCAAGGCCGACGCCGACAGCTTTCTCGGCCAGACCGCCGACGCCGTCACCGTCCTCAGCGAAACCAACCGCCGCAATCCCAACAGCATCGCCATCGCCGTGGCCACCGCCAAGCGCGAACTCGGCGGCGACCGCCCCGCCATCAACCTCCACGACGCCCTACGTCGCGAAACCGCCCGCATCACCAACCACTCGCTGCGCTCGGAAAGTTCGGACGTCCCGGCGATGGACGTGGAAGATGAGCACCAGCGTCGGCTGACGCAGTGGGAGTCCACGACCGAGACGCTCCTTGCCCTGGTCGCCGTCACCGCCTACTGGGGCACCGACGCCACCGACCGGTACTGGTTCCGCGACATTGAGCGCCTCGCCGATATCCAACCGCAGACCGGATCGGTGGCGCTCAACGACCTCCATCGCGCACCCGCCACCATGCTGCTCTACAGCGCCGGCGTCGCCGCCGTGGCCGCCGAACGCTGGCCGCTGGTTGCCCGCCTGCTCACCGTCCCCCGAGCTAAGCAATTCCGGCCCATCAACGCCGAGAAGTCGGCCGCAGTACTCCTCGGCCCGCAGACCACCATGGGCCTCCACGACTCGGCGTCCCGCCTCCACCACCACCTGAAACCCATTCTCACCGACCATCTGGTCATCAGCGGCACCGCCTATACCGAGGCATGGGAGCGGTTCGAGTACCTGCGCCTCATCGTTCAGCAGGACAGCGACAAGGCGATCGAGAAGCCGTACTTGCGGGTCACCGGAACCCGCGGCGCCTACCGCCCACTGGCCTCCTACTGGCTTACCCGCGAGTTCGGCCTTGAGAGCGATTCGCACCTCTCGCACCCCCTGGAGATCTCCGGCCTGCTCGACGCTGACCTTGCCCCCGACCGTGTCATCGCAGCCCAGCAGGGAGTGGACAACTTCATCAGCCAGTGGGTCGACCAGATCAACTCGACCACGGGCCAATTCATCCGCTCTGGGCCGTTCTACCCGAACGACTACCACTGACGTCCGGCGGCGTCGGCCGACCCCGCACCCTCGCGGGATCGGCCGACGCCGTCTTCGCATGGTGCTACGCCCACTCCACGCCGTGCTCGGCGAGCTGCTGTCCGGGGGTGTTTTTTCTGATCAGAGTGTGGGGGTGTGACCTGGGCTGATCAGTTTGGGTCTGGGGCGTGGTCCCGGGGTGGTGTTGGGTGTGGTGTTTGTCTGCCGGGCTGATCTGGTCGCTGAGCTGTGGGTTTGCTGGTTCGGGGTCTGCTGGTCAGGTGGTTTGGGTGTTGGTCAGGTTCGCTGGTCGTTGGTAGGTCGGTGGCTGGATCACCTCTTTTCCGGGCTGTCTGTCGGGCGTCGCCGTTTTGTGCCTTCGGTGATGCCGATGGCGGTGAGGAGTTCTCGCTGGCCGGGGTGGAGCTGGTCGTAGACGCCGCGCTGGCTTTTGACCCAGTAGCCCAAGGCGCTGCCTTGGGCTACGAGGATGCGGCGGGCGGGGTCCCAGGGCAGGCAGGCATGGACGTGATCGCGGGCACGGTAGTAGCTGCGCTGCCACTGCATGTCCCAGGGAGGGTTCCACCACGGGTCGAGGTCAGCGAGAACCTGAGCGTGGGCCGGGGGCGGAGCGCCGTGGCGAGAGCGGGTCTTGGCGCGGCGGCGTTGTTCGGCGAGCCAGCGGCCGAGAGGGAAACCGCTGTCGGTGAGGTGGTCACTGGGGACGGCGAGATGATCGTGCTCCGTGGCCCACCGGCGGGCATGGGTGAGTGCATGATCGCGCCGGGCCCGTGCGTCGCCGAGTTTCTCGGGGTGCGCTGCGCGATCAAGGGCGGTAGGTGGCCCGATGACGGGAACAGGGACGACCGGGACGGGCAGTGCGACGCCGGGGAGGACACCCGCCGCAGTGATACCAATGCCTGCGAGGAGGTGCTGCTGGCTGGGATGGAGCTCCTTCCACAGCCGCTGCTGCGCCTTCAGCCAGGCCCGCGCGGACTCGCTCATGACCGACCAGTACACCGACGGGTCGCTACCGCCCACGAGGTGAGCCTGCCGGCGTGCGTGGTGGTAGTCGCGTTGCCACCTCAGGTGCCAGGGTGGTCGCCACCAGGGGTCGATCGCGGCGAGCGCCTCGGCGCGCTCGGCCGATATCTTCCCGAGGCCTGCCCGGCCCCGCTGGCCGACGAGCCACCTGCCGAGCGGGTATCCGTCGTGGACGGTGGAGGTGTGGACCTCGGCGAGGGAGCCGTGTTCGGCCGCCCAGGCGCGGGCATGGGCGAGGGCTTCCTCGGCTGCGGCCCGGATGTTGTGACGCCGGGGTCGGGCGATGGCCGCCGCCACGCTGTCGATGCCCAACTCGCCCAGCAACCTCCGCTGTTCGGGATGCAACTGCGGGTAGCGGGTGCACTGCAAGTGGAGCCATTCGCCGAGGCTGATGTCGGTGCCGGGAAAGCCGGCCGCCGCGTCGAGCGGTCCGTGGGCCTGGGTGTGGGTTTTGGCCCGGTGCCAGGTGCGCTGCCACTGGGTGGGCCACGGGGCGTTCCACCATGGGTCGAGTGCGTGCAGGGCCGTGCTGCGCCACAGCGGCATGCCAAGGTGATGGGAACGCTGGTTGGACATCCAATCGCCCAGGGGGAACCCGTCCTGGACGGTGTCCTTGCGGGTGGCCAGATGCCCGTTGGCGGCTGCGTAGTCGCGGGCGTGGGCCAGGCCGGTGGTGAAGGAGCGGTCGCCTTTGCGGCTGTGGCCACGTCGATGCTTGCTTGCGGACTGTCCTTCGGTGTTCCCGCCGCGGGCCCGGCGGTCGTGGTCGGCGAGGTCTTCTGCCAGATGGCGAGGGCGGTGGCCGGAGTGGACCTCCCACAGTCCCAGTTTCAGGGGTGCCGCCCCGTATCCGGCTTCCCCGGTCGAGGCCTTGTGCGCCCAGGTGAACAGTGGGCCGAGCGTGAGGGGGGAGAGGCGGTCCGCGATCCAGGGCCGACCGAGGCGTTCGGTGAGTTCGCCGATGAGTGAGGGGAGGTTGCCAAGGCGATAGGGCAGGTGGCCGCCTGCGTCGGCGATCAGACGCCGCCGTACCCCTGGGTCGGCCAGCACGGCGGCGACCGTGACCGTCTCCGGATAGGCGACCAGATCCCGGGCCAGCACCCGCCACCTGCCTGCCGCTTCCTCGGCTGGCCGGGTCGCCTCCAGCCGTGCCGGCCACAGCGTCTCCTCGGGCCACCCCAGGCTCCACCACCAGGCCGTGACCGCCCGCGCGGTCTCGAATGCCTCCTGGCCGATGGGGGAGCCGCGCAGTAGCCGTTGATGGCGGCGCTGCGCCAAGACAACTTCGGGCTGCGAGGCCAGGCCCACCAGAAGACCGCCGGTGCCCGGCACGGCCATCGACCAGTACCGGTGCCGGCCGCAGACCTGCCGGTGCGGGGCCAGGTACACCCGGGCGCCATCGCGGCGGCCTGTCCGGACCGCGACGCAGCCCGGGCAGGCAGGGCCCCACCCCACGACCTTGTCGACACCCGCCGTCAGCATCGCCGTCGGGCCAGGGGCATACAAGGGGCGTGGCTCCTCCTGCGCCCAAGCGGGCAGGGCCCGACGCAGGCTTTCCTCCGGAATCTGGCTGAGTACGGAGAGCCGGGCGCGCGCGGCGGCGTTCAGGTAGACCTCGCTGTCCGGCCGAACCGATCCGAGCAGGTTCTGCAGGCGATCGACCTCGACCAGCGCGGCCAGCAGGCTTCGCGTGTCCACGTGGTACCGGGCCGCGACCCGGCCCACGAACGACAGCGTCATCTCCCTGTGCAGTGGTGCGACCCGCACCACGCCGCCCGGCCCCAGAGGCTTGGCGACTCCACTGCTCCGCCGTGCACGGCCCATCTCCTGCTACCCCCTCAACAACCTCACATCGCAAGCTCCCACCAGCCCCTGCCCGGCTACCTGTTGTCACGGGCCCGCCCCGCAACCCGATACTCCCCGCCGCCCGGGACCCTGCGCACAGCGCCGCCGCGCCTTCCGCCCGCCGACGCGGGAAGGAGGCGGCCGGTTCACGTCATGGGACGTCGCCTTGGCCGTGCGTCGGCCTCGGCGGTGGCGTCGAGCTCGACTTCGTCGAGCAGCTTCTTGGTGATCTTCTCGGTGCCTTCGGTGAGAGCGATCAAGGCGGCTTCCCGCACCAGTTGGGACAGGCTGCCGATCCGTCCACCGGTGCGGGTGTGGAGGTAGGCGGCGTGCCGGACGAGAGTGCCCGGTCTGTGGGCGCGCAGCCGCAGCAGGTCTTCCATGCCTTGCAGCAGGGCATGCCAGGTCTGCTGATCCGCGGCCGTCCCGTACGCGAGCGGACGGTTACGGAAGATCTTGAACCGGCCGGCGATCTGAGCGCCCCGAACCCCGGTCAGCAGGGGAGAGGTCTCGATGTCGACGGCGGAGTACACGAACGTCGCCGGGATGCGCTCGCCGAGGTACTTGAGCTGGTCGGAGGTCTCAGCACCGGAACGCCGCCGGGTGTCGAGCAAATGGACATCGTCGATCAGCACCAACTGCGTTCCCAGCTCGCACAGGGTGTCGCACACCGCGTTGGTAATGTCCGTCTGGTTGAGCCGCTCGGACAACGGCATGCCCAGGAACCGGGCGAACTCGCTGACCAGCATCTTCGGAGTGGCCGCCGGCGGCACGCTGATGAACAGCACAGGCCTGCGCCCGGTCCGGCCCGGATGCTGGCGTGCGTCGGAGAGCTGGAAGGAACGGCCGAGGGCCATCAAGGTGGTGGTCTTGCCGGTCGTGGCCGGCCCGGAGACGATCAGTCCTCGCCGCGCGCCCGCCTGCTGGCAGCGGTTCACCAGCAGCAGCCGCCGGACCTGGGTGAAGACCCGTTCCATCGCCGGGGTGAGCATCACCGCCAGCTCCGAATGGTAGGCCTCCCGCTCGGCCTGGCCCCAAGCGTCGTCACCGATCTCCCCGGCCTGCGCCGGCGGCCTGTGCACGAAGCGGTCCCAGCCCTGCCACGTGGTCGCCGCGGCGAACGTCGCCGACCCATCCCCGCCCCCACGCAAGCCCTTCACCAGCGCATCGCCTCCTTCAATGGGTCGTAGACCTTCATCGCTCCCACCGGCTGCCACGGCTCGCCCTCTTCGTCCTCCCGCGAGCCTGTGACCGCAGCGCCGGCCGACAGCACCGCATCCCGTACGTCCTCCCCCTGGGCGTCCGCTTCGTCCTCATCGTCGAAGGGGTTACCGCTCTCGTAGAGCACACCGTCCACCCCGCCGTCGCCAGGACGAGACAAACCCACCTCCCACGGCAACCGCACACCGACGCCCGGCTCCTCCAGCGACCTGTCCGCCCCTCCACAGGCCACGGCCGAACCCGCACCCGCAGCGCTTGCCGCCCCGGCCCGGGCGGCGACGATCCGCTCGCGCGGGCTGCCCAGCCCAGCCCCCGTGCGCTCCAACAACTCCCGCAGGGCGAGCGCCAAGTCGTGCTCGTGCTGCACCCTGTCACCACGCCGGGCGACAGTGCCTCTGACGTACTGCCAAGTGAAATCGGTGAACGGAGCCCGCACCAGAGAGTGGTGGATCCACGGGACCGTCACCCACTCGTAGCCCCGCGGCACATCCGCTTTCGGCAGCCGCACCCACACCTGGCCGGGGGAGTGCGGGTTGTAATGGATCTCCCACAACCCGTCGGCGGCCGTCGAGCGCTGCTCCCGATAGGGGTTGAGCACCCTGTGGTCATAGGTGCGGTAGTCGATGCGGATGCCGTAGTCGTTGATCTTCTGCCGAACCAGCGGCATCAGCTCGATGTAGTCATCCTGCCCGAGCGGCACCGGAACGTGCCCGCAGACGGCCACCAGCGCGGCCCACATCTCGTTCGGGGACAACGCGGTCCGCGGCATCATCGGGTGCCGCAACCCGTCGTGCTCGCGCACCTGCCAGCCACAGACGATCCACTCCTGCAAGAGCTCGTCCAGCTGGCGCAGCGTCCACACCGCCTCGCCCTCCGGGCCCTGCCCCCGCCGGGTGACATCGGATCCGGTGTAGCCAGCCACGTACTGGGAGAACAGCGTGCCGATCGATCCGAAGGCCCGCTCCACGTGCCCCTTCGCGGGACCGTTCGCTGGCGGTGTGGGCTGCATCGTGATGCCGAGCGACTCGCACGCGGCCACGAACGAAGCCGAGACGAACACGTTGTCCTGGTCGACCACGACGGTCCGTGGCGTGATGACCGGCCGGGCCGCGGCTCCCTTCAACCGCTCGTCCGCGCTCACCAGCCGTTCGTACGGGATGACCGACTGCTCCATCGAGGAGGCCTCGGGCCAGTGCGGCCGCAGGGCAGCGGGGACCAGCATCTGGGCGAGCAGGACGGCCGCATCGACGCTGCGTGTCCCCTTCGGGCGCAGGACGGCCGCGCAGATGCTGCGGGTCGCCACGTCCAGCGCGATGGTCAGCTCGGCCCGCTCCTCCACCCCGTTGTCCAGGACAGTGAAGACGTCCAGCAGGGTGCTGTCCATCATCACTAGCTCGCCCGGCGCCATCACCACAGTGGGTGTGAACGGGGGAGTGGGCCGCGCCGACCGCCACCGGTGTTGCCGGCGCGATCCCACCAACCCGGTCCCGTCGCCGAGAGCGTGGAGGAGCCGGTTGAACGTGGACACCGACGGCACCGGCACCACGCCCTCCCCGAACCGCTGCACCAGCAGCCGCTCCGTATAGACCCGAAGCCGCCCCAACGTCCCGCGCGAGCGACCCCGGTTCTCCTCCAGCACCTCCACCACCGCACCCACCAGCCGCTCGTCCGCACGCCCCAGCACCGACCGCGACCGCACCGCCCGCCCGTCCACCAGCCCCCACAACCCCCCATCCCGGTATCGCGCCCGCATCCGCCGCACCGTCACCGCACTCGCCGCCACCCCCGACGCCGTCAGCTCCGCCGCCTTCGCCGCCTCCCGCTGCGCCAGCGTCCTCGAAGCCGGGTCGTACTCACTCCGCGCAGCACCGCCGTCCCCCTCACGGCCGGGCCGACCGGTCTCCACCTCACGGACATGCCGCTCCCAGGCCAGCGCACGCTCCCGCACCGCGGCAGGCAGCGCCTCCCACAACCCCCACGGCAACAGCCGCGGCACCCCAGGCCCGTCCAGGACCTCGAAGGCAGGGTCCGCGAACAGCAACGACAGCAAAACAGCCACCACCTCGCCGCCCTCCTCGGCCATCAGCCGCACCCCACCCCCGCCCACGGCCGCCACCGTCCACACCCGCCGCTCGAACCGCACCCGGCAGCCCAACACCACCACCGGCCCCCGCTGCGCCCCGCTCACGCGCTCTCCGTCCACACCGGCATCCGTTCGTGCATTGGCACCCGCAGGTCGGCAGACAGGCTCCCCGACCACAGGGCGTGGAACACCGCCGGCATCACCGAGATCGGATCCCCGACCTCGGCCACCCCCTCCCACAGGGGCCGCCGCCGGGCGAACGCCTCCCGCACCGCCCTGGCCAGCTCCCGTCCGCCGCCATACCGGGGGTGCCGGTACCCGGCCAGCCAGGTCACATTGCGCTGGTAGACCAGATCCACCGGGCCCAGTACCCAGTACTGCCACCCCACCGACCGGCAAAGCTGCCCGACCACGGCAGAGACCTCCCGCTGCCGGGCCGAGAGCTGAGGCCTGGAGGAGCAATCGGCCAGCACCCCGGTGCCATCACCCAGGCGGACCATCAACTGCGGCAGATGCGAATGGTCCTGTCGTTCGTCCCGCCACCGAAGCTCGACAGGACGGCCGGCCAGTCCGCTGACTCTTCTGTCGCGGTCAAGGAGCATCACGTGCAGTCGCATCGCCGCCGACCCGAACGCAACGTGTCGGCCTGTCGTCGAAGACCACCACCATCCCGGCGCCAGCCGCTTGCCGCGGCGAACAGGGAACGACTGCAGCACAGGGCACTGCTCGAACTTCACGTCGGCGGCGGCCTCCGGCCACCGCATGCACTCCACAGCACCCGAAGGACCGCGAAACCACGCATCAGTCCAATTCCCGTCCTCGCCGACCACGACCCCACCCAAGCTCGTCTTCAGCAGGTACCGGACTGCTTCGCACGTTTCGATAACGTCCGGGGACGAGATGCGGTACCTGGGCGTCGAAGCTGCCGTTCGGACCGACGAACGGGCCAGCGGCCGGGCGGGTGGTCGGCTGCCGGGATTCGACAAGAAACGCAACGCCGTCGAACGGGCGAACCAACAAGCTGAAGACCTTCCGCGCGGTCGCGACCAAATTCCACAAGTGCGGCTACGACTACCTCGGCACCGTCACCGCAGCCGCACTCGTCATCTGGCTCCGCCCATGATCGCCAGGACACTTCCCAACCCCGAACCGATGTGCCAGCCTGATGCCACCGTGCAGCGCGGCACCAGCCGGCTGGTGAACCTCTTGATCGGTTGAATCCCGAACGATACGATCACGGCCTTTACTGTGCGTCGTGCGTTGGACACCGTCGGGTCAGCAGCCAGTCGAGTGTCGTCTGACCGTGGGGGTGACCGTGACAGGGCACGCGGTAGCCGTTGCAGCCGGCGTTCCGCCGATCAGCTTCGCGACTCACCAGCTGCGGACCGGCGGCGCGGGCGGCGCGCGCGAAGACTTCGAGACGATGATCGCCGAGCTGGCCGCTGCCACCAAGCCCGGCGTCCGCATGATCGCCGCCAACCCTGGGGACTGGGGAGTCGACGCCTTCGCCGGCAACCTGGGCGGCGCGATCGCAGTGTGGCAGTCCAAATACTTCTTCCCGGTCACTGCGGCTGGCCATCAACGGACGATCCGGGAATCGTTCGCATCCGTCCTCAAGGCGGCAAAGGCGCAGGGACACACGGTGGAAATATGGGTGCTGTGCATCCCCTCCAGCATGGATGGGCCCACCACGAAGTGGTGGGATCGCTGGAAG
This sequence comes from Streptomyces sp. BE303, assembly GCF_036290945.1. Classification (NCBI taxonomy): domain Bacteria; kingdom Bacillati; phylum Actinomycetota; class Actinomycetes; order Kitasatosporales; family Streptomycetaceae; genus Streptomyces; species Streptomyces sp. BE303. Next base: position 6,209 of record NZ_JAQYWZ010000525.1, on the reverse strand, counting down.
AAGCAGCAAGAGAAGGCTCATGAGCTCGTCATCGAACTGTGGGACGAGACCGCGCTGAGGGTGGCCCTTCACACCCCCGAAGGGGACCAGGTCCGCCGCGCGTACTACGAGCCCTTCACCCCCGCACCGCAGCAGGAGCAGCTACGGCTCGTGCTGGAAGTCGAGGAGGAAGAGGCGGCCGCGCTCGACTCCGCGCTCTTCGTTCGGCAAATGGCCGAGGCCGGCCATGTCGAGCTCGACTCCGCGAAGCGCCAGTTCTTCAACGCCGACCTCGTCGCCCGCGAGATCGCTCACAAGGCGGTCCCCGCCGAGATCGCCGCCCTCAGCTCCGCCGACGCAACCCTGCACGGCCTGTGGGAGATGCAGTTCAACGACTGCACCACCGAGGGAACCCTCCCCGCCCTCCACGGCAGAGTCTGGCGCGAAGTGCGCAGCGAGCACGAACGCCTTCCCAAGGTCCTGCGCCTGGAGGTCGTCCACGCCTGGGGCCTGGTCCACCGCCTCGTAGACAATCGCAAGGCCGGCTGGGTCAAACACTGGCGTGACATCGCCGCCCAACAGAACGCCTGACACCCGGCCAGCACCCGCACACACGAGAGGAGCGAGTCCATGCAAACCCACCGGCCGGTCATCATGCCGGAGGACGAGGTCCAGTTCCGACTCGCACAGCTTCTCCTGCTCCTCGACGCCGTAGCCGACCACGAACTGCACGGCGCCAGCCTGGAGCGCATCGGGTACTACGACTTCCTCTCGGCCAACCCGTTTCTCGTCGTACCGTCCGACGACCGCGATGCCGGGAGACTGCGCCTCGCCGGCTTCGACCCCCAAGTCCTGGCCTACGCCTCCTCCTCCCAGCGGTTCACCAGCCGCCGCGAGCGCATCCAGCACGACCTGTCCCTGCTGGTCGCCTACGGCTGCTGCCAGGTCAGCAACCACGAGAAGGCCCTCGGCTACGCGATCACCGACGCAGGGCGCACCCTGAGCACCCGCTTCACCGCCACCTACGCGACCGCGTTCAGCACCGCAGCCGGGATCGTCGTCCGTCGCCTACGCAGGCTCAGCGACAAAGCCCTACGCGAACAAACTGTGCAGTGGCTGCGCCCGGCGGGGCACAACGGTCCTGCGGCAGCCCTCCTGGGCGTCCTCGGCGCAGGGCCGGAACCCTCCTTCGACTTCGACACCCCCCGGGGAGAGTGAACGCCGTGCAGACCACGCAGGGCATCCGAGTCCGCCGGTTGCGCCTTGCCGGCATCGACCGGACCTACGACGTCGACTTCACCGTTGACGGCCGGGTCCGGAACCTCGCGGTGGTGGCTGGCGCCTTCAGCTCCGGAAAGACCGCTGTGCTGGAGTTCATCGCCTATGGCCTCGGCGCCAAGCGTCACCCCAGACACCAGGAAGTCCTCCGCAAGGTCCGCTCCTGCCTCCTGGAAGTCGAACTCTCCGGCGAGCCGCACGTCATCGAGCGATCAGTCGGAGAACCCTCCAAGATCGCATACATCCGGCGCGGGACCATCGACCCCCCTGGGCCAGCTCCCACGGAACCCAGGCGCCTGGACCCTCCGGGCTCCCCGGAGAGCCTCTCCGCCCTGCTCCTGAGCCACTGCAACCTCGAGGGCGTCCAACTTCGAGAAGCTCCCACCCAAAGCGAGTCCCGCACCGACCCGCTCAGCTTCCGCGACCTCATGTGGCTCGCCTTCCTGCCCAACGAACGCGTCGCCGACAAGAACTTCCTCTTCGAGAACGACCGCATGCGCAAGCACAAGCTGCGCCAGGTCGTCGACGTCGTCTTCGGGGTCCATGACGACCGCGCCGTCGAACTCGGCAACCGCATCCAGGCCCTCGAGTCCCGCTTCAACCAGGCCAAGAGCGATCTGTCCGCTGCCCGCACCTTCGTCGCTGAACAGGACCCCAGCGCCCTCGAGAACAGCCCGGCGGCCAGCAATCCCGTCGAGCAGGAGCTGGCAGACATTGCCATCCAGTTGACCCAGATCGACCAGCAAGCCCGCGCCGCCACCGACTTCGCCGCCCGGCTGCGCCGCAACCACCAAGAGGCCGCGAAGGAAGCCCGCCGTGCTGCCGCGGTGGTGCGCGACCGCGAAACCCAGCTTGCCCGCATGATGCCGTTGCGCGCCCAGTACGCAGACGACCTCCTCAAACTCGGCATGCTCGACCAGGCCAAGCAACTGTTCGACCCCCTGCGCGTCACCACCTGCCCAGCCTGCCTGAGCCAACTGCCAACCCCGCCGGCTGCAGTGGCCGGCCACTGCAGCTTCTGCCACCACGAGCTGCGCCTAGCCGACGGCGAACTGACACTGGGCGACGCAGCCCAGCTCAGCGCGCGGCAGGAAGGCCAGCTCGACGTCGCAGCAGAGATTCGTTCAACCAAGGCCCGCCTCAAGGAGATCACCGCCTACATCGAGGACCTCGACTCCTCCCTCGCGGGCCTGAAGCTGCAGGCCGAAGATGCACGCCTGCAGGAAGAACAGACCGCAGCTGCCCTCGATGAAGCCACAGCCCCGGCAGTGTCCACATACCTCACGGCCCGCGACGACCTGCATCGCCAGCGCGAACACGCACTGCACCGCCTGGAGCAGTCCCGCAGCACCGCCAAGCTCCAGGAAGGCATCGCCAAGCGCACTGCCGCCGTGAGCCGGCTGGAAGGACAGCTCACGATGCTCCGGGAAGAACTGCGCGCTCTCGGCGACGCCACCCGCGATCGTGACTTGGTCATTGGCCGTGTTAGCGCTCGCTATGGGGAACTGCTCAGGGCGTGGCAGTACCCCAAGATCAGCTTGCCGCGTATTGGTGAGGACCTCACCCCTTTCGTCCGCGGCGAGTCCTATCACGAGGCATCATCCGGGGCGCGAACCCTCCTGACGTTGGCCTGGCAACTAGCCGTATTCGAGATTGCCGTCGAGAGCGGCGCAGCCCACCCGGGTTTCCTCATGATCGACAGTCCGCAGAAGAACCTCGGCCACGGAGGCAAGCTCGACGCGGTGATCGCCGACGCTGTCAGCATCGGGGACTTCTACCAGCACCTCAGCACCTGGCTCGCCGACCGCGGATCCAGCGCGCAGCTCATCGTGGCCGACAACAGCCCCCCGCCTTCAGTGGAGAATCACGTCGTGGTTCGCTACAGCCGCAGCGAGGACCGCCCCCCCTACGGCTTGATTGACGACGAGACCGAAAGCTCGGAGGCCCAGGCGTCTGCTGAACCAATCAGCTGAGGACTGAGCACGTGACCACCCGCCATGCGTCCTAAACTGCCCACTCGACACCGAGGGCAGCAAGCTGTCCGAGCTGCTCCGCCGTGAGCTTAGCCCGCCTAGCTTTGGTGTTGTTCGCCCATGCGCCCAAAGACAAGCCGTCGGGGCTCTTGTAGGTACGGGCTGGGCGGGCGTGCCCGTGCTCCCGGACGAACTCCGCCAGGGCAGCCAGGTGCACTTGGAACCGGTCCGCCCGCGAAGCTTTGGGCTTCGCCTCGGCGGCGGCCTTCGCGGCCGCCAGCTCCGGGTCGGCCTCGATGCCGATCGCCGTCAGCAGGTCGCGTCGGTCCTCCTCCAGGTCGGGCCAGCCAGCCCGCTGCGCCTGGACCCAGCGGCCGAGCTGCTCGCCCTCGTACACCGTGTCCAGCGGCAACCGCGGCCAGTCGACCAGGCCGTCGGTGTCCAGCCACCACAGCCGGGCGGTCGCGTAGGCACGCTGCCAGGTGACCGGCCACACCGGGCACCACCACGGGTCGATCTCCTCCAGCGCCCGCCGCCGCTCCGGCGCCAGCGCCCCCTGCTCGCCCGCCGGCACCTGCGCCGCGGCCCGCAGCTCCGACAACCAGGTGCCGATCGCGTAGCCGCCGACCGACGCCCGCGCCGGCGCCGCCAACGACCCGCCGTGGCCCTTCGCCCACACCCGCGCCCAGTCGAGACCGGCCTCGAACCGCGCGTCCGACACGGACCAGATCATGCCGAGCGCGTCCAGCATCTCCACCCGGTATGACGCCAGTTCTCCGGCCGCATTCTCCCCGCGCCGGTCCGACAGCCACTTTCCAAGCGGGTAATTCCTGTTCTCCCCGACCATCGCGGAATAGGGGACGTCGAGGCCGCCGGTCTCCTCGAACCATTTCCGTGCGTGACCGATCCCCTCGCGCCACAGCTGCGTCTCGCCGACCAGGACCCTGGAGGCGATGAAAAGGGCGAGCACGTTCTCGTCCACCGGCGTCTGGAACCGCACCGGCAGCGTGAACGCCCCCGACCCACCACCCGCACCAACCATGCTCTCACCAGGGCCAGAAGCAGCCTCGGCGCTGCGCCCCTTGGTGCGCTTCCCGGACTTCTGCGGCACCGCGAGAGCCTCGACCACCTTGGCATCGTGGCTGCGCAGTGCGGTCAGGATCTTGACCAGGGGCCCGTAGGAATCGGACTCCAGGATGTCCCCGGGCTCCTCTCCGGGCTTGAGGAAAACCGGTACGATCAGGCTGGCAGTCTTTCCCTCACCGGGCTGCATGCGTAGGGCCCGTCCGATTGCCTGGACGATATCCACCATGCTGCCCCTGCCCTGGAGAAGCACCGAATCTGCATTCGGCATATCAACGCCCTCACCCAGGACCTTGCAGTTACTGAAAATCCGGTACCTGAGTCCGTCGTCCTCCTCGCCCTTCCCGAAATCTCCGATGAGCTCCTTCCGGTAGTCGACATCGTGTTCACCGGAGAGCCACTGCGCCCAGAACTCCGGCGGGTATTTCTGCGGATTCTCGAAATGCAGCTTCTCGACCGTCTGATTCAGCGTCTCCGAGAAATACCGCACCTCGATCGTGCGGCTGTGGAACGTGATGCAGCGTCGGAGGTCCCGCTCCACCACGGTCTTGACCAACCCGGCCTGGATCGCCGCGATCCGCGCGGCCGGCACCTCGTCCTCACTCCCGTCCTCGGCCTCGCCGACCCCCGGCCCCCACGGCACGCCCTGCGCCTCGGCCGCGGCCCGGTCGCCGAGCGGGTCGCGCAGCTCCAGGACCACGATCTCGAACGGGGCCAACAACCTCCTGTCGATCGCCTCCGCCAGGCCCAGGGAGTACACGTGCGGGCCGTAGATCCGCTGGTCGTCCATCGACACCGCCAGCTCCTCCGGCAGCGGCTGATAGGCGCCTTCGCGGCCCTTCACGGGGCGCTTGGGCGGCGCCCAGATCCGCGGGGTCGCCGTCATGTAGAGCCGCCTGTCCGCGGGGATGGCGGCCTGGTCGTGGACCACGGTCCAGGTCTTCTCGACACTGCCGGAGGAGCGGTGCGCCTCGTCGCAGACCATCAGGCCCAGTGGGGGCAGCAGCTCGCCCTGGCGCTCGGCCCAGTACTCGTAGGCGTCGGCGACCGCGCCCACGGACGTGTAGGTGGCGAACAGGGTGATAGGCCGGCGGTGCTTCGCGGCGTTCGCCAGCCACATGCCGATCATCAGCGGGCTGGTGCTCGCCATCACCCCGAACGGCAGCTCCGAGTCGACCAGCGAGCAGATGGCGTGCATGTCCCCGGAGCGCCCGGCCGCCCGCCAGGCGCCGACCATCTGCACCAGGAGGTCCAGCGTGGGCACGACCACCAGCACCGTCCCGCGCGGGACGAGCTTCTGGCCGGCCGCCGCACCGACGTAGCTCTTGCCGGAGCCGGTGGCCATCTGCACCGTCACCCGCAGCCCGTTCGGCGCCTGGTATCCCGGACGGGGCGTCAGGCCCCGCACGATGGCCTCCAGCACCTCCTCCTGGTGCCCGCGCAGTGAGATGCCGGCAGCGGACTGAGTGGCCTTCAAGCCAGGCTTTACGACGTTCACGAAGACGTTCCCCTCACCCATTCCCGGACCCACACCAGGGACCACACGGGAAATTCTGACAGTGCCCTACTGATACATTCGACGGACGGCCCGAGAATCGAGGCGACCGGAAACAGTGCGCGCGACAGAAGCGACTATCCGGCAGGATATCAGTCCCCGGTCACGAATTCCGGCGAACGCCCGAAAAGCATGGATCCGGACCCCACTTCCGGCGGGATCACCTGACGCCTGAAGACTGATACACCGGAGACCGTTGCTCACCCTTCGAGGGTAGCGCACCCCGACCCGCCGCGAGACCCAAACAGAGGTCTAGACCGTGGACTAGACCAATCTGGCAGGAGTGAAGCCGACCCGCACGCGCCCCCCGGCGCCCACCCCTCCCCCTAGTCAGCCTGTTG
>NZ_JAQYWZ010000524.1:0-398 GCF_036290945.1 Streptomyces sp. BE303 | reverse complement strand
GCGCCTTGATCCGGCTTCCCGGGACGAGGCAGGAGGAACCGCGCAGTTCCGGCGGACATCTGCACGCTGGTGACACTTCCGCCCCACCAAGCCTCCGGAGTCACGGCAGCCGGGTCCGCTCCTCATCCCAAGAATCAGGACCAATCAGCCCGCTGACGGATGAAACGCCCACTTAGAAGTCATCTCATTTGGAGAGTCGGCGGTGGCAGATGAGGGCGGCTGCGATGCTGGCGAAGGCTGCAAAGTGGTCGGCCTTCCGTTCGTAGCGGCGGTGGAGTCGGCGGAAGCCGCCGAGCCAGGCGACGGTGCGCTCGATCACCCAGCGGTGCCGGCCGAGGCGCTGGGAGGACTCGATGCCGCGGCGGGCGATGCGGGCCGGGATCTGCCGCCGGCGCAGG
>NZ_JAQYWZ010000523.1:0-278 GCF_036290945.1 Streptomyces sp. BE303 | reverse complement strand
TCTCAGGTACCGGACCCCGTCCGACGTGGAGCGCCAGGCCCGGGTTGCACGGACTCTCCCTACTGAAAGTAGGACGTGCTCTGGTAGCACCACTGACGCCTGACGAGAGATCATCTCCCTCGCGACAGGAAGAACACTACCAGGTCAGAGCCGGTGCACCGCAACCCGACCGCCCACCCGCCGACCCCGCGAAACGCGAACGAGGCCCGGCACCCTCTCAGGTACCGGACCCCGTCCGACGTGGAGCGCCAGGCCCGGGTTGCACGGACTCTCCCTAC
>NZ_JAQYWZ010000522.1:0-289 GCF_036290945.1 Streptomyces sp. BE303 | reverse complement strand
CCCCCCCCCCCCCCCCCCCCCCCCCCCCCCCCCCCCCCCCCCCCCGGATTGAGATATACACCCGTTCCCCCCCCGCCGCGCTTCCGATCTGGCGCACCGCCGCCCGGGGCCACCCCCCCCGGATCGGACCAGCACACGTCAGACCGCCAGTCCCCCAGTAACATCTCGGCTCACGGCAAGTTCGTGAACATGCCGGGCGGGCAGCCGCGGGCCGGCGCGCCCCGCGCTCCGCTGGGGCGGCGCGGCGCGCCGGTGTCACCGAGGGGTTGACGACCGGGCTGGGCGCGGT
>NZ_JAQYWZ010000521.1:0-513 GCF_036290945.1 Streptomyces sp. BE303 | reverse complement strand
GTGGAACGGCGAGTCCCGCGAGGCCCCGGCGATGTTCAAGCGCGACGGCGTCTACTTCCTGCTGACCTCCGGTGCCACCGGCTGGGCCCCCAACCAGCAGAAGTACGCGACCGCCGACAGCATCACCGGGTCCTGGAGCGGCCTGAACGACGCGGGCGACGGGATCACCTACCACACCCAGACCACCTTCGTCCTGCCGGTGGAGGGCAGCCAGGGCACCAGCTACCTCTACATGGGAGACCGCTGGGGCAACTCCACGGGCGGCACGGTCAACGACTCGCAGTACGTGTGGCTGCCGCTCGCCTTCCCCACCGCGACAACCCTGACCCTCGGCTACTCGCCGCAGATCACGCTGGACGCGGACGCGGGTCACGTCACCCCGCTCCACGCGACCTGGCAGCAGCTGGTCGGCCGGCAGAGCGGCAAGTGCGTCGACGTCGGCGACTACTCCTTCGCCGAGACCGCCCGGCTCCTCCAGTGGGGCTGCGGCAACGGCGCCAACCAGAACTTCTC
>NZ_JAQYWZ010000520.1:0-383 GCF_036290945.1 Streptomyces sp. BE303 | reverse complement strand
GCACGAGGTCCGGCTTCACGCCGAAGTCGACCAGCGCCTGCGCGGTGGTCTCGCCGACCGCCGCGACCTGGATCCCGGCGAACGCCCGGGCGTCCAGGCCGTACTCCTCGAACTTCTCCCGCACGGCGCGCAGCCGGTCCACGTCCTGAGAGAGCCCGTCAGCCATCGAGTCCCCAGGTTTCAACTGGTCAGGCGGCTCGGGCGTGGCTGGGATGAGGTGGGGGGGGGCCGGGTGGGTGGGGGCGGGCGGCGACGGGCGCGGCCGCGTTCGCACGAGCACCCGGCTGAACTCCAGTCACCAAGAAACCGCGCGTATGCCGTCTGCTCCGGTAAGGGTCGGGGGGTGGGGCGGGCGCGGGGGCTGGGGGGGCGGGGGGCGCGGG
>NZ_JAQYWZ010000519.1:0-407 GCF_036290945.1 Streptomyces sp. BE303 | reverse complement strand
GCTCAAGGAACGCGCCGTGTCGGTCGCCGAGCAGGCGCTCAAGGAGGCCGAGGCGGCCCAGCGGCAGATCGGAACTTCACACGACAGAAAACCCGACACAAATGAAGCGATCGTAAGACCCGGGGAGCTGCCAGGCCGCGCCCCACGCCACAACGGACGTCCACAAGGCACGGCACCAGACCCCCACGGACGACGCGTCCGCCGGCGGCTGCGGGGAGACCAGGCTCGCGGGCCCGGCCGGCGGACCCCCAGCACCCCGGCGAATACACCAGCCTCGGGGATACCGTATGTTACTTGGTGTCTGGTGTTCAGACGTGTGCTCTTCAGATCTGGTGCGGTGGCCGGTCGCCTTCACTATGGTCGCGAACGAGGAGTTGGTATCCGTGGTCGGCCCAGGTGTACCCGTT
>NZ_JAQYWZ010000518.1:0-310 GCF_036290945.1 Streptomyces sp. BE303 | reverse complement strand
GCGGCCAGGTGCAGCGCGACCAGCGACGACGAGCACGCCGTGTCCACCGTCACCGCCGGCCCCTCCAGGCCGAACGAGTACGAGACGCGGCCGGACAGCACGCTCGCCGCGTTCCCGGAGCCGATGTGGCCCGCCGCGACCGCGACGTCCACGGACCCGTCGTCCAGCAGCGCGACGTAGTCCTGACCGTTGGGTCCGGCGAACACGCCGACCGGCTCGCCGCGGAGCGACAGCGGGTCGACCCCGGCCCGTTCGAACGCCTCCCACGACGTCTCCACCAGCAACCGCTGCTGCGGGTCCATCGCCAGCG
>NZ_JAQYWZ010000517.1:0-618 GCF_036290945.1 Streptomyces sp. BE303 | reverse complement strand
GGCGTTCCTGTTCACGGGCCAGGGTGCGCAGCGTGCGTCGATGGGCCGGGGGTTGTACGAGGCGTTCCCGGTTTTCGCGGATGCCTTCGACCAGGTGGCGTTGCACGTGGATGCCTATCTGGACCGGCCGTTGGCGGAGGTTCTGGCGGACGAGGCGCTGATCCACCGCACCGGGTACGCGCAGCCGGCGTTGTTCGCCGTCGAGGTGGCGTTGCACGCGCTGCTGTCGCACTGGGGGGTGCGGGCGGACGTGCTGGTCGGTCATTCGATCGGTGAGATCGCTGCCGCGCACGTGGCCGGGGTGCTGTCGCTCGGCGATGCGGCGGCGTTGGTCGTGGCCCGGGGCCGACTGATGCAGGCCCGTCCCGCCGGTGGGGCGATGCTCGCGGGGGGTGCTTCCGAGGCGGAGGTGCTGGAGGCGTTCCCGGACGTGGACGTCGCCGTGGTGAACGGCCCTGGGGCCGGGGTGGTCGCGGGCCGGGAAGCCGAGATCGACGCCGTTGCCGAGGCTGCGGGTGGGCGGGGCTGGAAGTCCAGCCGTCTGCGGACCAGTCACGCCTTCCACTCCCGGCTGAGGGAGCCGATGTTGGAGGACTTCCGCGCCGTGGTGCGTGGGTT
>NZ_JAQYWZ010000516.1:0-318 GCF_036290945.1 Streptomyces sp. BE303 | reverse complement strand
TGGGCGCACAAAAAAAACAAAAAAAAAAAAAAAAAAAAACAACGCAAAACCAACCCCCAAAAAATAGAAAAAAAACCACCCCACACCCCCCCCACCAAAAACAACACAAACAAACAAACAACCACCAAAACCCAAAAACACCAAAAAAAACAAAAAACAAAACAACACACACCAACCCGGAACCGACCCCCACCACTCTAACAACCCCCCCCCCCCCCCCCCCCCCCCCCACCCCCCCAACCCACCCCCCCACACCCCCCCCCCCCACCCACCCACGCCGACACCGCCCCCCCCCCCCCCCCCCGCACCACCCACTAC
>NZ_JAQYWZ010000515.1:0-398 GCF_036290945.1 Streptomyces sp. BE303 | reverse complement strand
CGTCGTCTCGGTCTTGTCGCTCGTCAGGGGAACGACGCTCGGCGTACCAATTGCTGGCCAGGCCCTCCTGCACTCCTACGGACTGGACAGTGAAGGTGGTTACCCGCTATGGCTCTGGTCGGTGAAGTCCAACATCGGCCACACGCAGGCGGCGGCCGGTGTCGCCGGCATCGGCAAGAGGGTCCGGGCGATGCGGGAGGAGGCCGTGCCCGCCTCCCTGCCCGCGGACGAGCCGACGACCGAGGTCAACTGGTCGGCGCGCGCCGTCGACTTGCTGACGGAGACGCGGCCCTGGAGCGCCGGCGACCGGCCTCGTCGGGCGGGGGGGTCGGCGTTCGCCGACAGAGGGACGAACGCGCACGTTGTCGTGGAGGAGCCCCCGGCAGTCGATACAGCCG
>NZ_JAQYWZ010000514.1:0-354 GCF_036290945.1 Streptomyces sp. BE303 | reverse complement strand
TGGCCCGCGTGGTCGATCACCGCGGTGCCGGGCGGCGGGGGGCCGCTCGCGGTCCCGACACCGGTGACCCTGCCCGAGTCGACGGCGGAGAGCGGGCGGGCGTCGGGTCCGGACCGCGGGTATCTCTAGGAGGAGCTCGCGGTGGTCGGCGAGGAGGCGGCGGCGTGCGGCTGGGCACCGGTGTAGGCGGCGGAACAGGTCCTCGAGTCGCCCGGGACGAGGGAGGTGTCCGGGCAGGTGATCGCGGGCGGTGTCCCCGTGCCGGAGAACGAGGTGTCGGTGACGCTGAAGTCGGTCAGCGGGACGTCCCCCGAGTTCGACACCACGAACCAGAAGATGATCGAGGAGCCCGCC
>NZ_JAQYWZ010000513.1:0-204 GCF_036290945.1 Streptomyces sp. BE303 | reverse complement strand
GACGCGAGAACTCCACGAACACATCCGGGTTCGGCATCACGGTGACGCCGCCGACCAGCGCCTGCGAGCACTCGCCCGACCGCAGCGCCTGCGCGGCCAGGTGCAGCGCGACCAGCGACGACGAGCACGCCGTGTCCACCGTCACCGCCGGCCCCTCCAGGCCGAACGAGTACGAGACGCGGCCGGACAGCACGCTCGCCGCGT
>NZ_JAQYWZ010000512.1:0-308 GCF_036290945.1 Streptomyces sp. BE303 | reverse complement strand
GGGGGTGGGGGGTGGGGTGTTGGTGTGGGGGGGGGGGGTGGGGTGGTTGGGGGTGGGGGTGGGGGGGGGGTTGGGGGTGGGTGGGGGTTTGGTGGGGGAGGGTGCGGGGGAGGGGGGGGGGGTCGGGGCCTAGGGGGTGGGTGAGGGCGGGGACGTGGTGGTGGCGGCGCCGGGCGTGCTCGTTGGGGTCGGCGGTGGTGGGGGGTTGGGGGTGGGGGGGGCGGGCGTCGGCGACGGAGACGGGGCCGGGGCGGGTGGGGAGGAGGACGACCACGACGGTCGGGGCCTGGCAGCCCGCGTGGCGCCAG
>NZ_JAQYWZ010000511.1:0-400 GCF_036290945.1 Streptomyces sp. BE303 | reverse complement strand
GGTCGGTGGCGACGCGTTCGCGGGTGAACATGGCGGACAGGTCCCGGCCGACCATCAGCCGCACGAGGTCGCCCTCGCTGGTGGTCGCGGCGTCCTGGACGCCGGCGAGGGCGCCGTCGCGCAGCACCGCGATGCGGTCGGCGAGCTGGAAGATCTCCTGCATGCGGTGGGAGACGTAGATGACGGCTACGCCCTGGTCGCGCAGGCGGCGGATGAGGGCGAAGAGCGCGTCGACTTCGTGTTCGGACAGCGAGGAGGTGGGTTCGTCGAAGGCGATGACTTTGGCGTCGCCGGTGAGGGCGCGCAGGATTTCGACGAGTTGGCGTTGGGCGGGGGTGAGTTGGGAGCCGAGGAGGTCGGGGTCGAGGACTTTGTCGAAGCCGAGGCGTTTGAGGTCGGC
>NZ_JAQYWZ010000510.1:0-376 GCF_036290945.1 Streptomyces sp. BE303 | reverse complement strand
CGCGGTCACCCGCGCCCGGCGCGAACTCCCCGTCCTGCCCGTGCTGGTGCGGTCGCAGCAGGTCGAGGGACTAGAGGCGCGGGAGCTGCCGACGTCCCTCCGGGGCGGCATCGGGAACCTGCTCAAGGACCGGGTCTACGAGGTCAGCGAGAGATCGGAAGAGCGTCGGGGAGGGAAAGAGAGTAGATCTCGGGGTAGATCTCGGTGGTCGCCGCCGCCGGAATGCTCCGGCGGGGGGTGGGGGAGGTCGTGGAGCGGGTCGTGGGGGGGGTGTTCCTGGTGCGGGGTCTGCTGGCTGGTGGGGTGGTCGTCGGGGGCGTCCAGGTCGTTGTCGTTGTTCGTTTGCAGATGGGTGTTTCCCTCGGGGAGTAGCGCG
>NZ_JAQYWZ010000509.1:0-443 GCF_036290945.1 Streptomyces sp. BE303 | reverse complement strand
GTCCCCTGAGCTGGCACGACATGTGGCAGCAGAACATCCGCCGGACCGAGGAGAACCTGCGTGCCGGCCGACTCTCGGTGAACCACGGCCGCACCCCCGTCCCGGTCCTGCTCAACTTCACCCGGTCGGTGGAAGTCTGACCCCGGTCCGGCGACGCACCCAGCCGTGCGGCACGCCGGCGGCGGGCGCCGGCACGGGACCGCGCGCACTGATCACTCGAACCTGCGGCGAAGGCTCGTAGCAGGGTGTTGCGGCCGTGGGGCGGAACCGACCACAGGGCGTGTCCTCGCAGGCCCCAGCCGAGCAGGAGGCTGTTCGCGGCGGCAAAGCCGGTGGTGGCTGCGCGTTCCATGAGGGCGGTGGGCAGGGGGCATCGGACCGCGTCGCCGGCGAGGACGAGTCGGGGATACCGGGTTCGGGTCCGTGGACGTCGCGCGTGTGAG
>NZ_JAQYWZ010000508.1:0-504 GCF_036290945.1 Streptomyces sp. BE303 | reverse complement strand
CGGCGTCGCGGGCGACGGTCAGGGGCAGGGCGCCGATGGAGGCGGGTTGGTCCACGATCACCAGGACGGTGCCGAATTTCGCGGTCAGTTTCTCGAAGACGGCCCGCAGTTTCGGCTCGCTGTTGGGCAGCGGTTTGTCGAAGACCTTCTTGCCTGCCGGGGTCAGGCCGTGGCCGTGGTGAGCGGTCTTGCCGACGTCCAGGCCGAGGAACACGCCCACGTCTTCGGTGTCGAACATCGCACCCTTCCAGGGGAGTCGGACGGGCCGGCCTCGGCGGTGGTGTCGTACGCGCGCATCCACGTTATGCAGACCTGCCGCCCGCGGGCCGTCCGGCATTGCGCCGGACCGGGCGGTGGCCGGACCTCTCATCAGCGTCTCCGACGACACCTCCGGGCCCGGTGACACCACCCCCCAGGTCATCTCTTCGACAGGGGGACACAGTCATGCCGGGGCCCGGAGGCCAGCGGCCCTCTTGCAGGACCGCGAAAAACATAACGGGGGGG
>NZ_JAQYWZ010000507.1:0-301 GCF_036290945.1 Streptomyces sp. BE303 | reverse complement strand
GGCGCGGCCCGGGTCGACGGATCCTGGCTGCTTCTCGGTGAGGACGACGAGGAGACCGCCGCCCTCGCCGATGTCCTGACCGGTCACGGCGCGACCGTGCTCCGGTTGGAGATCGGGGAGCGGGCCGAGCTGGCCGACCGGCTGCGGACGCTCGACGCACCGCCGGTCGGCGTGCTGGTACCGGCGGGTTCGCTCACCGGCGTGCTCGCCGCCGTCCAGGCACTGGGCGACGCCGGACTCGCGGCGCCGCTCTGGCTCCTCACGCGGGGGGCGGTCGCGCCCGGGTCCGCCGATCCGGCGG
>NZ_JAQYWZ010000506.1:0-421 GCF_036290945.1 Streptomyces sp. BE303 | reverse complement strand
GGGGGTGGTGTGGTGGTGTTCTGTGTGGTTGGGGGGGTTGGGGGTGGGGTGGTGTGTGGGGGTGGGGGGGGGTGGGGGGCGGGGGGGGGGGCGGGGGGGGGGGGGGCGCTACAATCGGGGGGGGGGGGGGGGGGGTCAGACCGGGTGTCGCGGGCGTTGGTTTTTGTTGTGGGGTGTTTTGGGGTGGTGGGGGGGGGGGGGGGTTTGGGGGTTTGGGGGGGGGGTGTTGGTTGTGGTTGGGGGGTTTGGGGTGGGGTGGTGGTTTGGTTGTTTGTTGTGTGTGGGTGGCCCCGCGCCCCGGTACCACCGGGACCTCGGCTCGGGAGAGCACACGACTGCACTCCCGGCACCACTTCACCGCGCGGAGGGCGGGGTGGGCGAGCTCGGGGGGGGGGGGGGGGGGGGGGGGGGGGGGGGGGGG
>NZ_JAQYWZ010000505.1:0-412 GCF_036290945.1 Streptomyces sp. BE303 | reverse complement strand
GGTGGGGGTGTGGGGGGGGGGGGGGGGGTGTGTCTTTATAAAACCCGGTTGGGCTGGGCGGGGGGGGGGGTGCGTGCGTGGGGGGGTGGGGGGTTTTTTTTTTTGTGTTTTTTTTTTTGTTTTTTGTTTTTGTGGGTGTTGTTTTTTTGTTTTTTGTTTTTTTTTTTTTTTTTTTTTTTTGTTTTTTTTTTTTTTGGTTTTGTTTTGTTGTTTTGTTTGTGTGGGGGGGGGGGTGGGGGGGGTCTTGTGTGTGTGGTTGGGGGTGGGTTGTGAGGGGTGGGGGGGGGGGAATCCCGCCGGGGGGGGGGGGGGGGGGGTGGGGGGTGGGGGGGGGTGGGGTGGGGTGTTTGGGGGGGGGGGGGGGGTGGTCCGGGGGGTGGGGGGGGGGGGGGGGGGGTTTGGGGTGGCCCCC
>NZ_JAQYWZ010000504.1:0-494 GCF_036290945.1 Streptomyces sp. BE303 | reverse complement strand
TCGGGGAGTTCGGAGGAGATGACGAGGACGGCGACGCCTTCTGTGGCGAGGTCGGCGATGATCTGGTAGATCTCGGCCTTGGCGCCGACGTCGATGCCGCGGGTGGGCTCGTCGAGGATGAGGACTTTGGGTTTGCGGGCGAGCCAGCGGGCGAGGACGACTTTCTGCTGGTTGCCGCCGGAGAGTTTGCGGACCTCGTGCTCGATGGAGGGGGTGCGCACCCGCAGCCGGTCGGTGTATTCCTGGGCGAGTTGGCGTTCGGCGGTCCGCTTGACGAAGCGGAAGCGGCGCAGGCGTTCCAGGACGACGGTGCTGGTGTTGTCGCGGATGGAGCGGTGGAGGAACAGGGCCTGGGCTTTGCGTTCCTCGGGGGCGAGGCCGAGGCCGGCGCGGATGGCGTCGCCGGGGTGGCCGGAGCGCAGGGTGCGGCCGTCGAGGGTGACGGTGCCGGAGCGGAGGGGCTGGTCGCCGGCGAGGGCGAGGGCGAGTTCGGA
>NZ_JAQYWZ010000503.1:0-317 GCF_036290945.1 Streptomyces sp. BE303 | reverse complement strand
CCGTGCTCTCGGCGCTCGCGACCCTGCACGTCAACGGCGTCCCGGTCGACTGGTCGCCGCTGTTCACGGGCGTCCGACCGGCCGAGCTGCCGACCTACGCCTTCCTGCACCAGCGGTACTGGCTGGAGACCCGCGCCCCCGCGCCGGCCGTGGCCGCCGACGAGGCGTTGTGGGACGCGATCGACCGTGGCGACACCGCCGGACTCGCCTCCAGGCTCGGTGTCCCGGTCACCACCCTGGAACCGCTCGTTCCCGCGCTGGCGTCCTGGCGGGCCCGCGGTCGGGAGCGCTCGCTGATCGACGGGTGGCGTCACCGT
>NZ_JAQYWZ010000502.1:0-356 GCF_036290945.1 Streptomyces sp. BE303 | reverse complement strand
GCGCGCAGGATTTCGACGAGTTGGCGTTGGGCGGGGGTGAGTTGGGAGCCGAGGAGGTCGGGGTCGAGGACTTTGTCGAAGCCGAGGCGTTTGAGGTCGGCCGTGATGCGGCGGCGTAGTTCGGTGCGGTCGAGGCGTCGCCCGGTTTTGCGGGGCAGGGAGCCGGCGGAGTCGTTCTCGGCGACGGAGTCGTGGTGGAGGATCTCCGGGTCCTGGGGGATGATGCGGATCCCGGCGGCTCGGGCCTGGGCGGGTGAGGCCAGGTCCACCCGCTCGCCGTCGAGGACGACGTGGCCCTCGGTGGGCTGGTGGTCGCCGGTGAGGATCTTGAGGAGGGTGGACTTGCCCGCGCCGTT
>NZ_JAQYWZ010000501.1:0-8200 GCF_036290945.1 Streptomyces sp. BE303 | reverse complement strand
TCGGGGTGGTAGAGCCCCTCGACGTCCCAGCCGCGGTCGGTCGGGAACAGGCCGATGCCGTCCCGGCCCTCGTCCACCAGCTTCCACAGCTCGTCCGGAGTGGTGATCCCGCCCGGGTAGCGGCAGGCCATCCCGACGATCGCGATCGGCTCGCGGGCGCCGGCCTCGGCCTCCGCCAGCCGCTTGCGCGTCTGATGGAGGTCGGCGGTCACCCGCTTCAAATAGTCCCGGAGCCTCTGCTCAGTCGACACCAGCGCGTCACCTCACTCCGGTGGTCACCGGGATCGCAGGGTGGGACGGCACCGCGGACCGGCGGTACCGTCCCAGACGGTAGGAGCGGTCCCTCGGGCCCCTCAACCCCTAGGAGTCCCTTAGCCGCGGATCCCGGCCCGCCGGCGGGAATCCCCCCGACGGGCCGGGATCCGCCGATCGCGCGGTCCAAGGCCGTCACAGGGGGCAGGGGGCAGGCGCCCGGGTCACGACGCCGCCTCCCGGGCGGCCGGGCCCCCACCGGACTAGCATCGACCGTATGGGAGAACGGGAGTTCGGGCCCAGCGCGCCCCAGCTCGTACTCGATGCCGAAGGCGACTCGCAGGTCATGAGCCCGAGCCGCTCCTACGCCGTCGGCCGGGACCCGGCCAGCGACGTCGTGTTCACCGACCCCCGGGTCTCCTGGCACCACGCCGTCCTGCACGAGGGGGACGGCCGGTGGGTGCTCGACGACGTCGGTTCCACCAACGGCACCTACACCGAGGGCCACCGCGTCCGGCACGTGGACGTCGGCCCCGGCAGCGTGGTCCGCTTCGGCGATCCCGCCGACGGGCCCCGCTGCAGCCTGAGCGCCCTGCCCGAGCCGATGACCGTCCAGCAGCGGCAGTCGTCCGCCCTCACCTCGATCACCGGCTCCTACCGCCCGCCGACCAGCATCCTCCCGCTGTCCGCCCGCGTCGTCCGGATCGGCCGCGCCCCCGACAACGACCTGGTGGTGAGCGACCTCTCCGCCTCCCGCCACCACGCCGAACTCCGTGCCCTCCCCGACGGCCGGTACGAGATCGCGGACCTGGAGAGCCACAACGGCACCTACCTCAACGGCCAGCCCGTGTTCGAGGCCCTCGTCGGCCAGGGCGACCTGGTCGGCATCGGCCACTCGGAGTTCTGCCTGATCGGCGACGAGCTCCAGGAGTTCGTCGACACCGGCATCGTCGACCTCGACGTCGAGGACCTCACCGTCACGGTCGGCGACGCCCACGTCCTGCTCGACCACGTCACCTTCCCGGTCGGCGAGAAGAGCCTGCTGGCCGTCACCGGCCCCAGCGGCGCGGGCAAGTCCACCCTGCTCAACGCCCTCACCGGGCTCCGCCCCGCGACCGGGGGCACCGTCCGCTACGACGGCCGCGACCTCTACCGCGAGTACGCCGAGCTGCGCCACCGCATCGGCCTCGTCCCGCAGGACGACATCCTGCACACCCAGCTGCGGGTCCGCCGCGCCCTGCGGTACGCGGCCGAGCTCCGCTTCCCCGGCGACACCGCGCCCGCCGAACGGGAGGCCCGGGTCGAGGAGGTGATCAGCGAGCTCGGCCTCACCCAGCGCGCCGACCAGGTCATCTCCAGCCTCTCCGGCGGCCAGCGCAAGCGCGTCAGCGTCGCCCTGGAACTGCTCACCAAGCCCTCCCTGCTGTTCCTGGACGAACCCACCAGCGGTCTCGACCCCGGCATGGACCGCTCGGTCATGCAGATGCTCCGCGGCCTCGCCGACGACGGACACACCGTCATCGTCGTCACCCACAGCGTGCTCAGCCTCGACCTCTGCGACCGTCTGCTCCTGCTCGTCCCCGGCGGCCGGATCGCCTGGTACGGCCCGCCCGGCGAGGCCCTCGGCCACTTCGGCTTCGACCACTGGCCCCAGGCGTTCGAAGCCTTCGAGAGCCGGCGCGACCACGACTGGGCCGGTCAGTACCGGGCGTCCACCCCCTACCGGCGCTACATCGCCGGCGCCATGGACCACCCCGCCCGCTCGCTCCCCGGCACGCCGGCGCCCACCGCCTCGGCTCCCCGACCCACCCCGAGGCGCTGGGGCAAACAGGTCTCCACCCTCGTCCGCCGCTACGCCACGGTGCTCGCCGCCGACAAGACCTTCCTCGCCGTGATGATCGCCCTGCCGTTCATCATGGGCGCCCTGACGCGCGCCCTCGCGGGCCGACAGCTCGACGAGGACACCGCCCTCAACGCGCTGCTCATCCTCTGCGTCGGCGGCGTCCTCACCGGGGCCGCCAACGCCGTCCGCGAACTGGTCAAGGAAACCGTCATCTACCAGCGCGAACGCGCCGTCGGCCTGTCCAGATCCGCGTACCTCTGCTCGAAGGTCGTGGTGCTCGGCACCATCACGGTCGTCCAGTCGGTGGTCCTCACCCTGGTCGCCCTGGTCGGCGTCGGGCTCGGACCACCGGGCGCCGGAGGCGTGTTCCTGCCGCGCCTGGTGGAGATCACCCTCGCCGTCGCCCTGCTCTCCGTCACCACGATGGTCCTCGGCCTCCTCGTCTCCGCCGTGGTGAAGAAGGAGGAGGTGACCATGCCCCTGCTGGTCCTGGTCGCCATCGTCCAGGTGGTGTTCTGCGGCGCGCTGCTCCAGCTCGACCAGACGCCGATCCTCAACCAGCTCTCCTGGCTGGCGCCCGCGCGCTGGGGGTTCGGCGCGATGGCCGCCACCGTCGACCTGGGCGCCCTCCTGCCCGACCCCCTCACCGACGACCCGATGTTCGCCCACCGCGGCAGCGTCTGGCTGCTCGACATGGGCATGCTGCTGGCCCTCTCCGTGCTCTTCGGACTCGTCGTCGCCCGGCTGCTGCGCCGGCGCGAACCCGTGATCATGCGGAAGTAGGCCGCGTCCACCGGTCGCGCCGCGCCCTCGCGGCCGGTGGAGCGCCGGCCCCTGCGTGCCGGCGCTCCGCCCCGCCCCGACCGGCTAGAGGCCGAGGTCGTTGTCGATGAACGCGAACATCTCCTCGTCGCTGGCCTCCTCCAGCAGGTCGACGACCTCGTCCGCCTCCGTCGGCTGCCAGCCCGCGAGCAGCCTCCGGAGCCGGTCCGCGATCTGGTCGCGCACCGCGGGGTCGAGTCCGTCGGCGGCCAACGAGGCCTCGAACCGGTCGAGCTCGGCCAGCGCGGGCAGCGGCGGGGCCACCGGCTCCACCGGGGCCAACTGCTCGAACAGGTGCTCGGCCAGGTCGCCGGGGGTCGGGTAGTCGAAGATCACCGTCGCCGGCAGGCGCAGGCCGGTCACCGCGGTCAGACCGTTGCGCAGTTCGACCGCCGTGAGCGAGTCGAACCCCTGGTCGAGGAAGCCCCGGGCGGGCTCCGTCGGATGGTCGGCCGGGTAGCCCAGCACCGTCGCCATGTGGCCGTGCACCAGGTCCAGCAGCAGTTCGCGCCTCGCCTCGTCCGACAGCCCCGCCAACCGCTGGGCGACCGGCACCACCGTGGGCGCCACGGCCCTGACCGCCGGCCTCCGGACCAGGCCGCTCAGCAGCGCCGGCACCTCCCCCGCCGCCCGCACGGCCGCCAGGTCGAGCCGGATCGGCACCACCGGCGCCGCCGCGGCGGTCACGGCAGCGTCGAACGCCGCCAGCCCCGACGCGACGTCGAAGGGCAGCACACCGGCCCGGGCCATCCGCTGCCGGTCGGCCTCGTCCAGGTCACCGGCCATGCCGCCCTCGGCCCACGGCCCCCAGGCCAGCGCCTGCCCCGGCAGGCCGAGCGCCCGGCGGTGCTGGGCGAACGCGTCGAGGAACCCGTTGGCCGCGGCGTAGTTCGCCTGCCCCGGCGTCCCGAAGACCGCCGACGCGGACGAGAACAGGACGAACGCCGAGAGTTCCAGGCCCCGGGTGAGTTCGTGCAGGTGCAGCGTGCCGTCCACCTTCGGCCGCAGGACGCGGTCGAGCCGGTCGGGCGTCATCTGCTCGACGATCCCGTCGTCCAGGACACCGGCGGTGTGCACCACCCCGGTCAGCGGGTGCTCCGCCGGGATCCCGGCGATCACCGCGGCCAGCGCGGCACGGTCGGTCACGTCCGCCGCGGCGAGCGTCACCTCCACGCCTTCGGCGCCGAGCTCCCAGGCCACCGCCTCGCCGCCGCCGCTGCGGCTGACCAGGACCAGCCGGCGGATCCCGTGGGAGGCGACCAGATGACGCGCCACCCGGCCCGCGAGCGTGCCGGACCCGCCGGTGATCAGCACGGTACCGGCGCCGAACGATCCGACCGCCGGGTCCGTGACCGGGTCCGTGGCCGATGCGGTGGTCGGATCGGTGGCCCGGCCGGTGGTCGGGTCGATCGCCCGGTCACCGGCGGTCGTGCGCGCCAGCCGCGGCGCGAACAGCGCGCCACCGCGGACCGCCACCTGAGGCTCACCGGAGGCCACCGCCGCCGGCAGCGCCAGCCAGGACGCGGCGTCCTCGTCGACGTCGACCAGGACGAACCGGTCCGGGTTCTCCTGCTGGGCCGACCGGAGCAGGCCCCAGACCGCAGCCCCGGCGAGGTCGACGCCGTCGCCGCCGTCGCCGCCTTCGCCATCGGGCAGGACCGCGTTCCTGGTCAGCACCACCACCCGGGAGTCGGTGGACAGCGAGCTCTGCACGACCGCCAGCACCCGGCGGACCTCGGCACGGGTCACCTCGGCGACCCCGCCGGCCCCCTGGCCGCCGCTGCCCGCGCCACCCGCGGCCACGAGCACCACCGGGGCACCGAAGCCGTCCCGCGCCGGCACGCCCGGCAGCTCCGGCAGCGGCTCCCCGAGCACCGCCCAGCCAGCCGCCCTCGGCGAGGCCGCCGAAGGGGAAGGCGCCGGCACCCGGTCCCACTCGACCGCGAACAGGTCCGCCGCCACGGGACGGGTGGACGGCACCGGCCTCATCACCAGCGACCCGACCGCGAGCACGGCCTGCCCCGTCGTGGTGAACGCCTCCAACCGGACCGCGTCACCGCCGGCCGGACTGATCCGGACCCGCAACCGGTCCGCGCCGACGGCGTACACCGCCACGTCCGACCAGCTGAACGGCAGCCGTGCCACCGCGTCGGCGTCACCGCCCTCGGCGTCGCCGCCCGGCAGGCTCAGCGCGTGCAGGGCCGCGTCGATCAGGGCGGGGTGCGCACCGAACCGCGACGCCTCACGCCGGAACTCCTCGCCGAGGACCACCTCGGTGAACAGGTCGTCGCCACGACGCCAGACCTCCCGAAGCGCCTGGAACGCCGGCCCGTAGTCCAGGCCCATGTCCCGGAGACCGGCGTAGAGGCCGTCGAGCGGCACCTCCACCGCGCCGGCGGGCGGCCAGACGGCGGAGGTGTCGACGGCCCGCCCCGCCGCCGCGCCCGCCGGCGCGAGGGCGCCGGTGGCGTGGTGCTGCCAGCCGTCGCCGTGCTCGTCACGGGAGTGGATGCGCACGTCCCGGCGGCCCCGCTCGTCCGGGCCGTCCACCGTCACCTGGATCCGAACCGCGGCCCGGTCGGGAACGACGAGCGGCACGTGCAGCGTCAGCTCCTCGACGGTGTCGCAGCCGACCTGGCGGGCGGCCTGGAGCGCCAGCTCCAGCAGCGCCGTCCCGGGCAGCAGCGCCGCACCGGCGACCACGTGATCGGCGAGCCAGGGCTGGTCACCGAGCGAGAGCCGGCCGGTGAGCACCGTCCCGTCCCCGTCGACCAGCGGCACGACCGCGCCGAGCAAGGGGTGCTCGGCGGCGCCGAGCCCGGCCGCACCGAGATCGCCGGCGCCGCGGGTCGCGGCGAGCCAGTACCGCTGCCGCTGGAAGGCGTAGGCGGGGAGTTCGAGCGGCCGGACGCCGGTGAAGAAGGGCGACCAGTCGACCGGGACGCCGTTGACGTGCAGGGTCGCGAGCGCCGTCAGTGCGGTGGTGACTTCGTCGCGGTCGCGGCGCAGCAGCGGCGTGGCGACGGCGTCGGGCTGCTGGACGAGCGCCGACAGGACGCCGTCCGGGCCCAGTTCGACGAACCTGGTGACGCCGTCGAGCGCTTCGAGGGCGTCGGCGAAGCGGACCGGCTTGCGGACCTGGTCCACCCAGTACTCCGGGTCCGACCACTCGCCCGGCCGGACCGGGCGGCCGGTCACCGTGGAGACCGCCGGGAGCGACGGTTCGGCGAAGGCCAGGGACTTCACGATCACACGGAAGTCCTCCAGCATCGGCTCCCTCAGCCGCGACTGGAAGGCGTGGCTGGTGCGCAGACGGCTGGTCTTCCAACCCCGCTCGCCCGCAGCCTCGGCGACGGCGTCGATCTCGGCTTCCAGGCCCGCGACCACCACGGCCCCAGGGCCGTTCACCACGGCGACGTCCACGTCCGGGAACGCGGCGAGGACGTCCGCCTCGGAGGCTCCGACGGCGAGCATCGCCCCACCGGCCGGAAGGGCCTGCATCAGTCGGCCGCGTGCGGCGACCAGCGTGGCCGCGTCCGGCAGAGACAGCACTCCGGCCACATGCGCGGCAGCGATCTCACCGATCGAGTGCCCGACCAGGACGTCCGGCCGCACACCCCAGTGTGTGAGGAGCGCGTGCAGGGCGACCTCGACGGCGAACAGCGCCGGCTGCGCGTAGCCGGTGCGGTGGATCAGCTCCTCGTCCGCGAGCACCTCCGCCAGCGGCCGGTCCAGATCGGCATCCACGTGCAACGCCACCTGGTCGAAGGCGTCCGCGAACACCGGGAACGCCTCGTACAACCCCCGGCCCATCGACGCTCGCTGCGCGCCCTGACCCGTGAAGAGGAACGCCACCCGGCCCGCCCGTGCGGTGCCGGTCAGACCACCCGCACCGGACGCCACCGCGTCCAGCCCGGCCGTCAGCGCGTCGGTCCCACCCGCGAGCACCACCGCGCGATGCGCCAGCGCCGGGCGCCGTGCCGCAGCCGCGGCGAGCGCGTGGAGATCCTGGTCGGCGACGTGCCGCAGACGCTCCGCCTGGGCCCGCAGCGCCGACTCGGTGTGCCCGGCGAGCAGCACCGGAACGACCGTCGGCTCCGGGCCGTCGGCCGGGGCCTCCCCTGCGGGGGCCTCTTCGAGGATGACGTGCGCGTTGGTGCCGCTGACACCGAACGCCGAGACGCCGGCCCGACGAGGCCGGTCCCCGGGGGTCCACGGCCTCGACGCGGTCAGCAGCTCGACCTCACCGCCCGACCATTCCACGTGCGGCGACGGATCGTCCGCGTGCAGGGTGGCGGGGAGCGTCTCGTGCCGCATCGCCAGCAGCATCTTGATGATGCCCGCGACACCGGCCGCCGCCTGCGTGTGCCCGATGTTGGACTTCACCGACCCCAGCCAGAGCGGGTCGCCGCCGTCCCGGTCCTGACCGTAGGTGGCCAGGAGGGCCTGGGCCTCGATGGGGTCGCCGAGCGTCGTGCCGGTGCCGTGCGCCTCGACGGCGTCGACGTCCTGCGGGTTCAACCCCGCCTGCGCCAGCGCCGCCCGGATCACCCGCTGCTGCGACGGACCGTTCGGCGCCGTCAGACCGTTCGACGCACCGTCCTGATTGACCGCCGTGCCCCGGACCACCGCCAGGACCTGCCGACCGGCAGCCCTCGCAGACGACAACCGCTCCACGAGCAGCATGCCGACACCCTCGGACCAACCCGTCCCGTCCGCGTCCGCACCGAACGACTTGCACCGGCCGTCGGCAGCAAGTCCGCGCTGACGCGAGAACTCCACGAAGACATCGGCGTTCGGCATCACGGTCGCACCGCCGACCAGCGCCATCGAGCACTCACCCGACCGCAGCGCCTGCGCCGCCAGGTGCAGCGCCACCAACGAGGACGAACACGCCGTGTCCACCGTCACCGCCGGGCCTTCGAGCCCGAAGGAGTAGGAGATCCGGCCGGACATCACCGACGAGGCCGTGCCCGTCAGCAGATGCCCCTCCAGGCCCTCCCCGCTCTCCACCGACCCGATGCCGTACCCCATGAACGAGGCGCCGACGAACACGCCCACCGGCTCGCCGCGCAGGCCCAGCGGATCGACCCCACCCCGCTCCAGCGCCTCCCACGACGTCTCCAGCAACAGGCGCTGCTGCGGATCCATCGCCAACGCCTCACGCGGCGAGATGCCGATAAGGCCCGGTTCGTAGTCCCCCGCCCCGTACAGGTACCCTCCCTCCCGGGCGTCGAACGTCCCCGCATGGTCCGGATCCGGGTGGTACAACCCCTCCAGATA
>NZ_JAQYWZ010000500.1:0-267 GCF_036290945.1 Streptomyces sp. BE303 | reverse complement strand
GGGGGGGGGGGGGGGGGGGGGGGGGGGGGGGGGGGGGGGGGGGGGGGGGGGGGGGGGGGGGGGGGGGGGGGGGGGGGGGGGGGGGGGGGGGGGGGGGGGGGGGGGGGGGGGGGGGGGGGGGGGGGGGGGGGGGGGGGGGGCGGGGGGGGGGGGGGGGGGGGGGGGGGGGGGGGGGGGGGGGGGGGGGGGGGGGGGGGGGGGGGGGGGGGGGGGGGGGGGGGGGGGGGGGGGGGGGGGGGGGGGGGGGGGGGGGGGGGGGGGGGGGGG
>NZ_JAQYWZ010000499.1:0-296 GCF_036290945.1 Streptomyces sp. BE303 | reverse complement strand
CCCCCCCCCCCCCCCCCCCCCCCCCCCCCCCCCCCCCCCCCCCCCCCCCCCCCCCCCCCCCCCCCCCCCCCCCCCCCCCCCCCCCCCCCCCCCCCCCCCCCCCCCCCCCCCCGGTTTTTAATGTTACGTCGACCCCCGTGATCTAGCCAACGGCCGGTCCAGATCGGAAGACCACACGTCTGCACTCCAGTCCCCCAAAAACAGCTCGTAAGCCCTCGGCTGCTTGAACCCCCGGGGCGGGGGGGGGGGGTGGGGGGGGGGGGGGGGGGGGGGGGGGGGGGGGGGGGGGGGGGGGG
>NZ_JAQYWZ010000498.1:0-414 GCF_036290945.1 Streptomyces sp. BE303 | reverse complement strand
GGGGGGGGGGGGGGGGGGGGGGGGGGGGGGGGGGGGGGGGGGGGGGGGGGGGGGGGGGGGGGGGGGGGGGGGGGGGGGGGGGGGGGGGGGGGCGGCGGCGCCGCGCGGCGGCCGGGCCGGCCCGCGCCCCGGGGCCGCCCCGCGCCGGCACCCCCCCCCCCCCGCCCCCCCACCCCCCCAGTCGGAGCAAAACAACCACCCAAAACTACCCACCCCCCGCCCCACCCCCCCCCCCCCCCCCCCCCCCCCCAACCCCCCCGCCCCCGGCGGGTCTTCTAGCACACGCCGCCATCGCCGCTGTTACTAAACAGGGGGGGGGGGGGGGGGGGGGGGGGGGGGGGGGGGGGGGGGGGGGGGGGGGGGGGGGGGGGGGGGGGGGGGGGGGGGGGGGGGGGGGGGGGGGGGGGGGGGGGG
>NZ_JAQYWZ010000497.1:0-323 GCF_036290945.1 Streptomyces sp. BE303 | reverse complement strand
CGGCGCGGTCGCCGAGCGGTACGACCACGGCGTCGGCGCCGAGCGCGGTCAGCGCCTCGGCGAACTCGGACGCTTCGACGCGTACGGACGCCTCGTCACCGACGATCGCCCAGCGGCCACGGGGCGCCGCCTCGGCCAGAGCGGTGACGGGCTGCACGGTGGCACGGTGACGCCCCCCGGCGCTCAGCGAGCGCTCCCGACCGCGGGCCCGCCAGGACGCCAGCGCGGGAACGAGCGGTTCCAGGGTGGTGACCGGGACACCGAGCCTGGAGGCGAGTCCGGCGGTGTCGCCACGGTCGATCGGGTCCCAGAACGCCTCGTCG
>NZ_JAQYWZ010000496.1:0-354 GCF_036290945.1 Streptomyces sp. BE303 | reverse complement strand
GTTCTGCGCGGCGCTCACCTGGGTGGTCTGGCTGCGGCCCGGCGCCCGGCGCTGTCGGCGCGGCCGGCCCGGGACGCGCCCGGTGAACCGCCGCGGGGGCCGGGCGGGGTGCGCGGGGGGGGGCCGCGGGGGGGGCGGGGGGGGGCGTCGCCCCGCGCGGCCCCGGCGGGGCGGGCCGGGGCCCGGTGGGCCCCCGCTGGCGCCGTAGAGAACCTCTACCCCCGGACCCCCCAGCACCCGCCCACCGCCACACCGTGCGCGTCCAAGCCGATCCACTCGCACTGGCGTACGGGGAGGTAGAGGACTCGCCCGTCCGCCGAACCCGAGAAGGGCGCGCTGATGGTGTGGGTCGTG
>NZ_JAQYWZ010000495.1:0-509 GCF_036290945.1 Streptomyces sp. BE303 | reverse complement strand
CCCGCTGTGCCGCCTCTCGCGCCTCTAACTGTTGACCGCCGGTCACGCGAGTGCTGATCCGTTCTCCCCGGTGGGCGGTGGCGAGCCGGCGGTGGTCGTCGCGGACGTGCGGTGGGACCGGTTCGCCGCCGAGTCCGGCGTGCTGCGGCCGGCGTCGGTGCTGGCCGACCTGCCGGAGGAGCGGGCGTCGGACCGCGAGGTGACCGTGACCGGCCGGCTGCCGCTCGCGCTGCGGCTGGCGGACCTCTCGCCCGCCGAGGCGCGCCGGACCCGGCTGACCCCGAACGGCCTCTTACGGCACTCGCGATGTTTATTGGTGACTGGTGTTCAGTAGTGTGCTCTTCCGATCTTGGAGACGTCGTGGGAGGCGTTCGAACGGGCCGGGGTCGACCCGCTCTGGCTAAATAGGGGGGGGGGGGGGGGGGGGGGGGGGGGGGGGGGGGGGGGGGGGGGGGGGGGGGGGGGGGGGGGGGGGGGGGGGGGGGGGGGGGGGGGGGGGGGGGGGGGGG
>NZ_JAQYWZ010000494.1:0-292 GCF_036290945.1 Streptomyces sp. BE303 | reverse complement strand
TGTGGTGCAGCCGGTGTCGTTCGCCGTGATGGTGGGTCTGGCGCGGGTGTGGGGTTCGTTGGGTGTGGTGCCGGACGCGGTGGTGGGGCATTCGCAGGGTGAGATCGCGGCGGCGCATGTCGCGGGGATCCTGTCGCTGGAGGACGCCGCTGCCGTGGTGGCGCTGCGTTCGCAGGCGATCGCGCGGGGTCTGGCGGGTCGTGGCGGCATGGTGTCGGTGGGCCTGCCCTTCGGGCGGGTGGCCGACGGTCTGCCGGCCGGTGTGGAGGTGGCGGCCGTGAACGGGCCGTCG
>NZ_JAQYWZ010000493.1:0-478 GCF_036290945.1 Streptomyces sp. BE303 | reverse complement strand
CCGGCACCTGCGCTACGAACGGACCTACTCCGGGCTCCCCGTCCTGGGCGGCGACCTCGTGGCGCACCAGGCCCCGAACGGAACCCTGCGCGGTGTCGACCGCGCGTCCGACGCACCCCTGACCGGCCTGAACACCTCACCCGCCCTGAACGCCGCACGGGCCCAGACCACCGCGCTCGACACCCAGCCCGGCACGTCCGTCAACCGGCCGCCCCGGCTCGTGGTCTGGGCGGCCGACGGCGCCCCGCGCGTGGCCTGGGAGACCGTGATCGCCGGGACCGCCGACGACGGCGGCCCGAGCAAGCTCCACGTGATCACCGACGCCACCGACGGCGAAGTGATCCGGACCTTCGAGGGCGTGCAGACCGGCACGGGCCACGGCGTCCACGTCGGCGAAGTCCCGATCGGCACCACCCCGACCGACTCCGGCTACCAGCTCAAGGACGGAACGCGCGGCGGCACCTACACCACCGACATG
>NZ_JAQYWZ010000492.1:0-351 GCF_036290945.1 Streptomyces sp. BE303 | reverse complement strand
GGGGGGGGGGGGGGGGGGGGGGGGGGGCCCGCGGGGCCCGGCCCCCCCCCCCCGCCCCCCCCCCCCCCCCCCCCCGCGGCGGACGCCCGCCCGCGCGCCGGGCCCGGGCCCCGCCCCCGCCCCCCAGCCCCCCCCCGCCGTCTCCCTCGGTGTCTAGCTGAAGACGGCAGTCGAGTTCTTACTTGGTGACTTCATTTAACACGTGAGCTATTCCGATCTCCACGGCAACGCCGACGGACGCCCCCTCGAAAATCGGGGGGGGGGGGGGGGGGGGGGGGGGGGGGGGGGGGGGGGGGGGGGGGGGGGGGGGGGGGGGGGGGGGGGGGGGGGGGGGGGGGGGGGGGGGGGGGG
>NZ_JAQYWZ010000491.1:0-27891 GCF_036290945.1 Streptomyces sp. BE303 | reverse complement strand
CACGACCCCGTCGCCGCCGCCTACGCCGACCGCGTCGTCTTCCTCGCCGACGGCCGCATCGTCGACGAACTCCACCAGCCCACCGCCGACACCGTCCTGGACCGCATGCGCCGCTTCGACGCCAAGGGCCGCACCAGCTGAGCCGGATCCCGGCCCACCCGCCCGGCGCCGCTCCGGCCTCCGTCCCCACGACCTTCCAGGACTGACACCACTCCATGTACCGCACCGCACTGCGCACCGTGCTGGCCCACAAGGGCCGACTGCTGATGACGACGCTCGCCGTCCTCCTCGGCACCGCCTTCGTGGCCGGCACCCTGGTCTTCACCGACACGCTCGGCAGCGCGCTCCGCTCCCAGAGCGCCAAGAGCTACACCGACATCACCGTGACCGTCAGCGACCGCTCCGCCGTCAGCAAGGGGTACGACCACGGCGGCGGCGCCGAGGCCGGCCCGGCCCTGTCCGAGGAGACGCGCGGGGCGATCGCCGCGCTGCCCGGCGCCGCCGAGGCCCGCGGCGTGGTCAGCGGCTTCGCCGGCATCGCCGACCGGAAGGGCGCACTGATCGGCAACGGCTTCTCCACCACCGGCACCAACTACGTGCCCGGCGCCGACGGCACCGACCCCCGCTACCCGCTGGTCGACGGACGCGGCCCGCGCGGCGCCGAGGAGATCGCGCTGGACGCCAGGACCGCCGAGAAGGGCGGCTACAAGGTCGGCGACACCGTCCGCGTCGCCGTCAACGGCCCGGTCATGGAGCTCCGGCTCACCGGCACCCTGCACACCAACGACCCGCGCGTCGTCTCCGGCGGATCGCTCGCCGCGTTCGACACCGCCACCGCCCAGCAGCTCTACCTGAGCCCCGGCCGGTTCGCCGAGATCGACGTCAGGGGCAGGCCCGGCGCCGACGACACCGCGCTGCTCGCCGCCGTGAAGCAGGCCGTGCCGCAGAGCGACTCCGTCGAGGCCCGGACCGGCCGCGAGCTCGCGGACGAGCAGGACCGGATGATCGCCGAGGGCACCAAGGGCCTCTCCACCGTCCTGCTGGGCTTCGCCGCCATCGCGCTCTTCGTCGGCATCTTCATCATCGCCAACACCTTCACCATGCTGGTCGCCCAGCGCACCAGGGAACTGGCCCTGCTGCGCGCCGTCGGCGCCAGCCGCAAGCAGATCACCCGCTCGGTGCTCGCCGAGGCACTGCTCGTCGGCCTCACCGCCTCGCTCGGCGGGCTGGTCGTCGGCATCGGCATCGCCACCGGACTGCGCGCCCTGCTCAACGGCCCCTTCGAGGCCAACCTGCCGGACGGCCCGCTGGTGATCGGCCCCGCCACGGTGCTCGGCTCCGTCGGCGTCGGCGTCGCGGTGACCGTGCTCGCCGCCTGGCTGCCCGCACGCCGTGCCTCGCGGATCGCCCCGGTCGCCGCGATGAGCTCCGTCGAGCAGCCCGCCACCCAGAAGTCCCTCGTGGTCCGCAACGCGATCGGCCTGCTGTTCGCCCTCGCCGGCGTGGGCGGCCTGCTGGCCGGCGCGGCCGGCAAGGAGGCCAAGCTGGTCGGCCTCGGCGCGGGTGCGCTGATGATCGGCGTCTTCGTCCTCACCCCGCTGCTCTCCCGGCCGCTGATCGCCCTGGTCGCCCCGCTGCTGCGCAGGCTCTACGGCACGCCCGGCAAGCTGGCCCGCGAGAACGCGGTGCGCAACCCGCGCCGCACCGCCGCCACCGCCTCCGCGCTCACCATCGGCGTCACCCTGATCACCGCGCTGACCGTGGTCGGCGCCTCGGTGAACAAGGCCGTCGACGAGGCCACCGCGAACGACCTCAAGGCCGACTACACCGTCGCCATGTCGAACTTCTCCATGCTCTCCCCCGAGGTCGCCCCCCAGATCGCCCGGATCCCCGGGCTCACCGCGACGAGCGTGATGCGCACCGTGCCCGTCAAGGCCGCCGAGGACGACACCTCGTGGCTCACCTCGGTGGACGCGGCCACCTTCGACCGGCTGGTCGACGTGAAGACCACCGAGGGTTCGGCCGACGCGCTCAAGCAGGGCAAGCTGCTGGCCGGCGCCGACTACGCCGCGCGGAACGGCCTCACCGTCGGCTCGACCCTGACCGGCACCTACCCGGACGGCAGCCCGGCCACCCTGACCGTCGGCGGCCTGATCGGGCACAGCACCGTGGTGTCCGGGCTGATCGCCCCCGAAAGCGTGGTCGGCCCGCACGCCGGCGCCGGCACCGGGCTGGACAAGGTGCTCGTCAAGGGCCCGGACGGCCCGGACGCCGCGCTCAAGCAGGCGCTGCGCGACGCCACCGGCGGCAACCCGCTGATCGCGGTCAAGGGCGACAAGGACATCAAGGCGGAGAACCGCGAGATGGTCTCCGCCGTGCTGAGCATGATGTACGGGCTGCTGGGCATGTCCGTGGTGATCGCGGTCCTGGGCGTGGTGAACACCATGGCGATGTCCGTGTTCGAGCGCCGCCGGGAGATCGGCATGCTGCGGGCGATCGGTCTGGACCGGCGCGGCATCGGCCGGATGGTCCGGCTGGAGTCCCTGATGATCGCCCTGTTCGGCGGCGTGGTCGGTGTGCTGCTCGGCATCGTCACCGCCTGGGCCGGCGTCCGGACCATGAAGGACGTGTTCAGGAACATCACCACCGTGGTGCCGCCGGTGCAGATCCTGGGCTTCCTGGTGGCCGCCGCGGTGATCGGCCTGCTGGCCGCGCTCTGGCCGGCCCGCCGGGCGGCCCGGACGGACATCCTGAGCGCGATCAAGAGCGACTAGCGCCGTCCGGTACCGCACGCACGGCGCCGCCCGCCGGGACTCCTCCCGGCGGGCGGCGCCGTCGTGAGCGGCACTCTCGTGAGCGGCGCCGTCACGAGCGGTCTGTCGTGGCGGGCGGGGTGTTCCCGGCGACTCCGGTGTGCGCCGCGCTGAGCGAACGTTTCCTCAGCAGCCGTTGAGGATCGAGGAGAGCGCGCTCTTCTCGGCGCTGTCCACGCTGAGGCCGTAGTAGTACTTCACCTGCACCCAGGCACGGGCGTAGGTGCACCGGTAGGAGGTCTGCGGCAGCCAGTGGGCCGGGTCCTGGTCGCCCTTGCTGCGGTTGGAGCTCGCCGAGACCGCGATCAGCTGCGGGCGGGTCAGGTCGTTCGCGAAGCCCTGGCGCTGGCCGGTGGTCCAGGCCCAGGCGCCGGAGCGCCAGGCCTCGGCGAGCGGCACCACGTGGTCGATGTCGAAGGACGAGGCGCTGGTGGTGCTGGCGTTGTCGTAGACCGAGAACCAGGTGCCGCTGACGGAGGCGCACGCGGAGTCGGTGACGACGTTGCTGCCGTCCCGCTTGAGGACCGTCTCACGGGTGTTGCAGGTGCCGGAGACGGTGATCCAGTGCGGGAAGAGCGCCCGGTCGTAGGTGGAGGCGTGGGACTCGGCGGACACCGCGATCGAGGCGAGGTAGCTGCGCGCGGTGGCGGCGGAGACCGGGGTCGGCAGGGCCGCCCGGGCGGTGCCGGCGCCGGTCAGCAGGGTGACGAGGGCGAGCAGCAGGGCGCCGAGGGCGGCGGCCGGGGCGCGGCGGGGCAGGCGGGACGGACGGGGCACGGGTATCGCGGACATGGGGGACTCCTGAGTCGACGAGGGCAGGGGAAAGCCCCCGGGCGGAGCGGCCCGGGCTGCCGACCAGCATGCAGCCCCGGGGGTATACGCGGGTAGAGCCGGGAGGTGAACTTTTGAGCGGGCGTCAGCACCACACCCGTCCCGGCGGGCGCAGGAACGCCGAAGGCCCCGCCCGGCGGGTTGCCGGACGGGGCCTTCGAGGCCACCAAGTGGCCTGAACTCTTCGCTCAAACAGCCGAGTTGGCCGCTCCCGCGTTCGGCGCGGCAGGCTTGGTGCGGCGCCCGCCGAAGACGTTCAGGAAGATCGCCAGAGTCGGGACCAGGTAGGCCGCCCAGACCACGAGCTGGAGGACCGTCGGGTCGGGCTGGAAGTTGAACACGCCCTTGAGGAGCGTGCCGTACCAGCTGTCCTTGGGGATGCCGGAGCTGATGTCGAAGGCGCGGCTGCGCAGGCCGGGGAGCCAGCCGGCCTCCTGGAGGTCGTGCACCCCGTAGGCCAGCACCCCGGCGGCGACCACCACCAGCATCGCGCCGGTCCAGGTGAAGAACCTCGCCAGGTTGATCCTCAACGCGCCCCGGTAGAACAGCCAGCCCAGGACCACCGCGGTCGACAGACCCAGCGCCGCACCGATGACCGGGTTGTAGCCGTCATCGGTCGCCTGCACGGCCGACCAGATGAACAACGCCGTCTCCAGCCCCTCCCGCCCGACCGCCAGGAACGCGGTGACCACCAGGGCGGCCGTGCCCATCGCGAGCGCCGCGTCCAGCCTGCCGTGCAGCTCCGTCTTCAGGTGCCGGGCGGTGCGGCGCATCCAGAACACCATCCAGGTGACCAGACCCACCGCCACGATCGACAGCGTCCCGCCGAGGGCCTCCTGCGCCTCGAACGTCAGCTGCGTCGAGCCGTACTGGAGCACCGCGCCGAACGCCAGGCTGAGGGCGACCGCCGCACCGACGCCCGCCCACACCGGTGGGAGCTTGTCCCTGCGGCCGGTCTTGACGAGGTAGGCGATGAGAATGCACACGACGAGGCTGGCTTCCAGACCCTCGCGCAGGCCGATCAGATAGTTGCCGAACACGGCACCCTCCTCCGGAGGTTGTACAGGGGTGACGGGCGGAACGGTCAGCCGAGGAGGGCCTGGCCCCACCACTCACCGGGCTTGCGCACACCCGCCGGACAGGCGAAGTGCGCCGAACCGACGTGCTGGATGTACTCGTTCAGCGCATCCGACGCGGCGAGGCGCTGCTGCAGCGGGACGAACCCCGTACGGCTGTCCCGCTGGTAGGCCAGGAAGAACAGGCCCGCGTCCAGCCGCCCCAGCCCGTCCGTCCCGTCGGTGAAGGAGAACCCGCGCCGCAGGATCATGTGGCCGCCGTTCGAGTCCGGGTGCGCCAGGCGTACGTGGGCGTCCCCGGGCATGGCGTCCAGGTCCGGCGCGTCGTGCTCCCGGACCTTCCCGTACGCGGCGCCCTCGCCCTTGGTGCGGCCGAAGACGTCCTCCTGCTCCTTGAGCGACGTACGGTCCCACGTCTCGATGTGCATCCGGATCCGCCGGGCGACCAGGTAGGAACCGCCGGTCATCCACTCCGGCCCCTCGCCGGGCGCCACCCAGACGTGCTGCGCCAGCGCGGCGGCGTCGGTGCCGGCGATGTTGTGGGTGCCGTCCTTGAAGCCCATCATGTTGCGCGGTGTCTGCGCATCGGGCGTGGTGGAGGAGGTCTTGCCGAAACCCAGCTGCGACCAGCGGATGTTGACCGTCCCCATCCCGATGCGGGCCAGGTTGCGGATCGCGTGCACCGCCACCTGGGGGTCGTCGGCGCAGGCCTGGACACAGAGGTCCCCGCCGCTGCGCTGCGGATCGAGGTTGTCGCCCTTGAACCGGGGCAGGTCGATCAGCGCCTCGGGGCGCCGCGCCTTCAGGCCGAAGCGGTCCACGCCATCCTTGTCGAACAGGCCCGGACCGAAGCCGACCGTGAGGGTCAGCCGGGAGGCCGGCAGGCCCAGCGCCTCGCCGGTGTCGTCCGGCGGCGCCTGCGGCAGGCCGCTCGCCGCACCGCTGCCCACCTCGCGACCGCCGGTCATCGCCGCGGCGGCCCTGGTCCACTCCTTGAGCATCCGCACCAACGACTCGCGGGTCGCCGACGCGGAGACGTCGAAGGCCGCGAAGTGCAGCCGGTCCTGGACGGGGGTGGCGATCCCGGACTGGTGCTCCCCGAAGAACGCGACGTCCCCGCCTGCGGCGGCCGGCGCCGGGGCGTCCTCCTCCCGGCGGGTCGCGGCGGCCACCGAGCCGACGCCGGCCGCCCCCAGGGCGGCCCCCGCACCGGCCCAGCCGATCACCGCACGGCGGCTGAACCCGCCACCGGCGGCACCACCCGGCTCCCGGGCCCCGGGCTCGTCACCCCTGGGGGACGGCGTCCCGTGGTCCGGCGCCCCGTTCTGCTGCTCCTGCTCGGCGTCCATCGGCGGCGGACCCTTCTCTGTACGGGACTCGCGCCGTGGCGGCCGCTCGGGCCGCCACGGCGGTGTGGCCAGGTGGTGCGCGGTGCGGCGGCCCGGCCCGCCCGGGAAGCGGTGCGGGCGGGCCGCCGGGCCCTGCGCTATTCGGCGACGACCGCGGCGGCCAGCTTCGACAGCGGCTCGCCCAGCGCGTTGACCGCGTCGGAGAACGTCTTGCGCTCGGCCTCCGTGACCTTCTCGTACGAGGTGTAGGAGCCGTCGGCCTGCTTGTACTTGGCGAGCAGCGCCTCCAGGGCGGCGAACTCGGAGTCCAGCGTCTTCGCCAGCGCCGCGTCCTTCTCGGCGGCGACCGGCTTCAGCAGCTCGTACGCCTTCTTCGCGCCCTCGACGTTCGCGGCGAAGTCGGCCAGGTCGGTGTGGCTGTAGCGGTCCTCCTCGCCCGTCACCTTGCCGGTCGCGACCTCGTCCAGCAGTTCCTTGGCGCCGTTGGCCATGCCGGTCGCGGTGATCTCGGCCTCGGGGATCCGCTTCTGCCAGTCCTTCAGGTCGGCGACCAGCTGGTCCGCCAGCTTCTTCTCCGCGTCGCCGACCGCCGCGTCGACCCAGAGCGACTTCTCCAGCTTGTGCCAGCCCGTCCACTCCTGACCCGGCTCCAGACCGTCCTCACGGGTGTCGGTCTTCGGGTCCACGTCACCGAAGCTCTCCGCCACCGGCTCGGTCCGCTCCCAGCCCGTGCGCGAGGGGGCGTACAGCGACTTCGCCCTCTCCAGGTCGCCGCCCTTGATCGCGGCGGCGAACGCCTCCACGGCCGGAACGGTCGCGTCCGCCTGCTCCTGGGCGTACGCGCGGTACGCGTCGACGGCCGCCGTCAGACGGGGGTCGACCGCCGCCGCCGAGCCCTCGCCGGTCACGGTGATCTTCTGGCGGATGCCGTCGCCGACCATCCCCGGCTTGCAGGCGATCTCGTACGAAC
This sequence comes from Streptomyces sp. BE303, assembly GCF_036290945.1. NCBI lineage: Bacteria > Bacillati > Actinomycetota > Actinomycetes > Kitasatosporales > Streptomycetaceae > Streptomyces > Streptomyces sp. BE303. The sequence goes on along the minus strand of NZ_JAQYWZ010000491.1, from coordinate 20,852 downwards.
CGGCCTTGATCTCGGCGTTGACGGTCGCCTTGGTCCCGGGGCCGATGTTCTCCCGCTCGGTGACGATCTTGTCACCGGCCGCGTAGACGTAGACCTCCGTGGTCTTCGACCCCTTGTTGGCGATGTCGAGAACGATGTGACCGGCCGGGAACGTGGTCTTCGAGACCTCGCAGGCGGTGTCGGTGGCGTTCACCTTGACGGCGTCGGAGCCCGCCTTGTCGTCCTTCTTCTGCGAGCAGCCGGCCAGTGCGGCGGTCGCCACGGCGAGGGTGAGCAGCGTGGCTGCGGTGGAACGACGGGCGGACATGGGGGCTCCAGCGGGCAGGGCGTATGAGGGCAGGGCTGAGCGTGGACGTGGCAACGGCACGTGAGGCCCCCCGTCCACTTAGCTTAGGCATACCTTATGTACATCAGATTTCGCCGTCTACGCCCGGGACGGTAAAGAATAGGTAAGGCCGTCACCGCAGGTGAGAGCGGTCGCCCTGCGGGAAACCGGTCGGTACACCGATCGTTTCCGGCCAAGGGGGCTCACGGCCGGCTCCGTCACCGGGCGCACCGAGGCGGGCTGGGGCGCGCCCCTCGACGGCGCACGCCCGGCGCCCGGCCACCCCGGCGCCCGGCCACCCCGGCGCCCGGCCGGCCCGGCGCCCACCGCCGCGGTGTGCCGGAGCGGCCTCAGCGCACCGGTGTGCGCCGGGCGGCGGCGCGCGCGGTCCAGCGGCCCTCGTGCCGGCTGATCCTGATCGGGTGGCCGAAGGTCGCGCTGACCAGCTCGGTCGTCATCGCCTCGTCGACCGGGCCGGCCGCGACCGTCTCCCCCTCCCGCAGCAGCAGCGCGTGCGTGGTCGACTCCGGCAGCTCCTCCAGGTGGTGGGTGACCAGCACGCTCGCCAGGTCCGGGTGCTGGTGGCGCAGCAGGTCCAGACTGTCCAGCAGCAGCTCACGGGCGGTCAGGTCCAGCCCGGTGGCCGGCTCGTCCAGCAGCAGCAGGCGCGGACTGGGCATCAGCGCACGCGCGATCAGCGCCCGGCCGCGCTCGCCCTGGGAGAGGGTCGTCCACGGGGACTCCGCCGCCGCCGTCATGCCGAGCGTGTCGATCAGGCGCTCGGCGCGGTCCCGCTCCTCCGGACCGGGCTTGCGGTACAGGTCCGGCTCGATGGTGTTGGTCAGGCCGGTCAGCACCACCTCCCGCACGGTCAGCGGCGAGCGCAGCGGGTGGCGCGGGTTCACGTGACCGAGGTGGGCGCGCAGCTCGCGGACGTCGACCCGGCCGAGCCGGCGACCGAGCACGTCCACCTCGCCCCGGGTCGGGTGGGAGACCGCGCCGAGCAGGGCGAGCAGGGTCGACTTGCCGGCGCCGTTGGGCCCGAGAAGCGCCCAGTGCTCGCCGGCCCGGATCTCCAGATCGATCCCGCGCAGCAGGTGGCGCCCCCCGCGGACGACGTCGACGCCACGGGTGCGCAGCAGCGGGCCGGCGAAGGAAGGATCGGGCGTGCTCATGGTGGGGGCCTCCGGGGGCGGGTGTCGGGCAGGGGCGCGGCCTCGGCGCCGTACCGGGCGGGCGCGACGCCGACCGTCCGCGTGCAGAGTACAACCGTCGGCCCCGCCACGACCGTGCCGTCCGAGCCGCGGACACCGGCGTGACCCCGCACGCCCCTGTTCCGGAGGGGCAGTTGGCGGGAGTATCGGGGAACCGCGGAGGGCTTCTGCGCCGTCCCGCGAGGCAGCATCGGCACGGCGGAGGGGCGTATTCATGACAGGGACGGACGTACCGGTCGGGATCGGTTCAGGGCGGGCCGGGACGCTGCACGGACGGTTCGAGGAGCACGCGCGGCGGACGCCCGACGCGGTCGCCGTCCGGTGCGCCGGGCGGGAGTTGAGCTACGCGGAACTCGACGCCCGGGCCGACCGGCTGGCCCGTCACCTGGCGGCACGGGGTCTTACCCCGGGCCGGCGCGCCGCAGTGGCGTTCGGCCGCGGCACCGAGGTGTACGTCGCCCTGCTCGCCGTGCTGAAGACCGGCGCCGCGTACGTGCCGCTCGAACCGAGCGCGCCCGACCCGCTGCTTCGGCACGTCCTGGCCGAGGCCGACCCGGTACTCGTCGTCACCGAGGAGAGCCACCGGCTGCGGCTCTCCGACGCGGGCGCGCGCGCCCTGGTCTGCGTGGACCCGGCCGCGGCCGGGATCGCCGAACTGCCGTCCCTCTCCCCCACGGTGGCGGTCGGACCGGAGGACCCGGCGGTGGTCTTCACCACCTCGGGCACGACCGGTGCGCCCCGCTGCATACCGATCGAGCACCGCAACCTGCTGGCCCTGCACCGCGGGTGGTACGAGGTCTACGGGCTCTCCCCCGCCGACCGGATCCTGACCACGGCGAGCCTGGAGTTCGACGTCTTCACCTCCGACTGGGTCCGCGCGCTCTGCTCCGGCGCCACCCTGGTGGTCGCCCCGCGCAACCACACCCTCGACCGGAGCGCCGACATCGCCGACCTGCCCGCGCTGGTGGCCTCCGAGCGGATCACCGTGCTGGAGCTGAACGTCCGCACCGCGCGCCGGCTCACGGCCCACCTCGTCGCGTCCGACACCGCGGTCGGCGCGGTGCACGACGCGGTGACCGGCGGCCCGCTCGGCGGCCTGCTGTCGAGCGTGCGGGTGCTCACCGTCGGCGCCGACAAGTTCTGGCTGGACGAGCACCTGATGCTGCGGCAGCTGCTCGGTCCGTCGACCCGGGTGATCAACGTCTACGGGCTGGCCGAGGCCGCCGTCGACAGCACCTGGTACGAACCGACGGGCCCCGGCGACGTAGCGGGGAGCGCCCAGGTCTCGCTCGTCGGCGTGCCGTTCCCCGGCGTCCGGGTCTACGTCCTCGGCCCCGACCGTGCCCCCGCGCCGCCGGGCACCCTCGGCGAGATCGCACTCGCCGGTGCGGGCCTCGGCCGCGGCTACCTCAACCACGCGGACGAGACCGCGCAGCGGTACGCCCACGTCGCGTACGACCCGGACGGCCGGGTGCTGCTCACCGGCGACTACGGCCGGCTCCGGCCGGACGGCGTCCTGGAGTTCGTCGCCCGCGCGTCGACCGCGCTCGGGGAGCCCGACCTCGCCCGCCCCGTCGCGGCGCCGGTCACCCTGGCCGCCGAGGCCGCCGTCGCAGGCGTCGTGGCCCACGGCGTCGAGACGGCGGCCCGCGCCGAGGCCCTGCTGCGCGCGCACCCCGGCGTGCGGGAGGCGGTGGTCACCGTGGTCCAGGTGTCACCCACCCGCCGCGAGACGGTCGGCTACGCGGTCGTCGAGCCGGGCGCCACCGGCGTGGACGGCTGGTCGCTCACCTCCTACCTCGCCGACCGGCTGCCGGAACACGGAACGCCGGCCGCCGTGGTGCCGCTGACCGAGCTGCCGCGCACCCGGGCGGGCAAGCTGGACCACGGCGCGCTGCCGCTGCCCGCCCCCGCCGACCACACCGCGCCGCGCCGCGCCGTCGGCGCGAAGGGCGGCGGCGGCAAGGGCGGCGGACGGACCCGCAACACGGTCGAGGCCAGGGGGGCCGGCTGCGTCGGGGTCTTCGTGGCGCTGGCGTTCTCGGTCCTGGCCTGGGTCTTCACCGACGCGCTCTGGCCCGGTTCCACGGACGTCTCGGCGGTGCCCGCCCCGTACGACACCTACTTCCAGGTGCTGTACCTCTTCGAGTGGGGCTCGTTCGGCCTGGGCGTGGTGTGGCTGCTCGCGGGGCCCGGCGCGCTCGTCGAGCTCGGGCGGCCGTTCTGGCTCTCGGTGGCCACGTACCTGTCGGTGTTCTGGCTGTTGGCCTCCTGGTGGCCGCAGGACAACATGTACCGGACCAGCGCGAAGGCGGACTGGTCCCGGCAGTCGCTGCTGGTCTACGTGTTCAACGTCGCGCTGATGGTCTCGGCCGCCGTCGTGGTCCGCTTCATGCTCTGGGATCCGCCCGCCCCGGTCCGGGACAAGCGGCGGGGCCGGCGGTAGGACGGGCGCACCGAGGGGGCGCGCCGAGGGGGGCGTGCCGAACGGCGGGTCAGCGCAGGGCCTCGAACATCCGGCCCAGCGCGTGGTGCGCCGCGCCGACCAGCGCCTCCGCCGCATCCAGCACCTCGACGCTGTGCGCGGCGAGCGCCAGACCGACGGTCGGCTCCGGCTCGTGGCCGGCCGTCACGATCAACGGCAGGACGGTCGCGCCGAGCCGGGCGCACCGCGGGCGCAGCCGGTCCAGGTGCGCGTACAGCGCCTCCTGGGAGAGCCGGGCGCCCAGCGGCATCGCGTCCAGCGTGCGGACCAGGTGGCCGGGCCCGCGCACCTCGTCCAGCCGCTGCCGCAGGACGAAGGCGACGGCCGGCCCGGTGAGCCGCAGGTTCACCTCGGTCGGGGCGGGCCGTCGGTCCCGGTCGGTGACGAAGTCCACGTCGAACCAGCCCCGGTGGCCGGCCGCGGCCAGCCGCTCCCCCACCGCCAGCCCGAACCGCTCGGCGGTTGCCGCCACCCCCGGCGGCACCACGCCCGGGCCGACCGTCACCCCCTGGTAGCGGGTGCCGTCCACGGCCATCTCCCCGGTGCCCACCGGGTGTACCCGCCCGTCGTCGCCGATCACGGCGTCGAAGGTGAGGTCGCGCAGCCGGTCCGAGCCGGCCGGTCCGCCGTCCACGAACTCCTCCAGCAGCAGGGCGCCGCCGGGCGGCAGCACCTCCTCCCGGACCAGCCGGCGGAGCAGTGCCCGGGCGCCGCCGGCCGCGAACACCTCCTGCGGGGCGGCCACGACGGTCCCGTACCCGCCCACGCCGTGCGGGCTCTTCACCACGGTGGTCAGACCCCGCGCCGCCCGGATCGTCAACCGGCGCGCGGCCCGGCGCGGGCCGTCCGCGTGCTCCTGGCGGGGCACCCGCACGCCCGGATGGTCGGGGGCGAGCGCCGTGAACAGCTCGTGCGCGGCCGCCTTGGACTCGTACCGGCGCACCGTCGCCAGCTCCGGCCCCTCGCCCTGCGCGGCGGTCCGGCCCCAGACGAGGACCGGCTCGCCGCCGCGCGTGAGGCGTTCCGCGAGCGCCGGGCGCCGTTCCAGCGCCCGGGCCACCGTTTCGCCGGGTGCCACGCCGCTGTGCAGGTCGACCGGGCCCCACGCCAACTCCCGGGCCAGCCAGCCGATCCAGTCCCGTTCGACCTCGGCCGGGAGCACCAGTGCCGCCGGCTCGGGGCTGTAGCAGGTCGCCATCCCGGCGTAGTGGTGCGCCTGCCGCAGCCGCCGCTCGCGCTGCGCCGGGTCCGTCCGCTCGTCGAGGAACTGCGCGTTGAAGTCGGCCACGTTGCCCACGTGCACGGCCCGGCGTCCGCCGGTCCAGGCCCCCACCCATCCGTCCATCCCGCGAGGGTACGGCCTCGGCGGGGCGTCCGCGACGGTTCCTCAGAGCGCGAGGAGCCCGGCGTCGGTGGTCGACGGTGCACGCGGGCCGGACGTACTCGATCATTTTTGATCAGTACAGGACACGACTTGGTCAAGAAATGGCGCCCCCTCTAGCTCAATCTGACTGACCACCGTCAACCTCGTGGCAGCTCCTTCCCTGCAGCTACCCCGACTGGAGTCAGAGTGAGCCCCATCTCCTCTTCCCGCCGCCTCCTCGCGGCCGGAGCCACCGCGGCCACCGCCGCCCTCCTCGCCACCTTCACGGCCGGCACCGCCTCCGCCGCCCCCACCGGCCGTGACGCGGCGATCGACCGGGCCCGGTCCAACGTCGCCCACAACGCCGGCGTCTTCGGCTACGGCGACGGCCAGGACCTGGTGGTCAAGGACGTCGTCCTGGACGCCGACGGCACCCAGCACGTCCGCTTCGACCGCACCTACCTCGGCCTGCCCGTCGTCGGCGGCGACCTGGTGGTCCACCAGGACGCCCGCGGCCGGCTCAAGGACTCCTCCCGCGCCGCCGCCCACGACGCCGCCGTGGCCTCGATCGTCCCCAAGGTCCCCGCCCAGCTCACCGCCGGCCGCGCACTCGAAGCAGCCCCGGGCGTGGCCGACGCCACCAGCAGCCCCGAACTGGTCGTCTGGGCCGCCGACGGCACCCCCCGCCTCGCCTGGCGCACCACCGTCCGGGGCACCGGCGAGCACGGCCAGCCCACCGGCCGCGTCGTCGTCACCGACGCCCGCAGCGGCGAGCAGATCGAGTCCTACGACTCCGAGCACCAGGCCGCAGGCACCGGCCACTCCGAGTACACCGGCGACATCACCGTCGACACCACCCCGCAGTCCGGCGGCTACGCCCTGATCGACCCCCTGCGCGGCCACCGGACCAGGGACGCGCGCAACGCCGGCGCCGGCTCGATCACCCCCACCTCCGGCACCCTCTTCACCGACGCCGACAACGTCTGGGGCGACGGCAGGAAGTTCTCCACCGACCGCGCCACCGCCGCCGTCGACGCCCACGCCAACACCGCCCTGACGTACGACTACTACAAGAACGTCTTCGCCCGCAACGGCATCAGGAACGACGGCAAGGGCGCCACCGTCTTCGTCCACGTCGGCACCAAGTGGGACAACGCCCAGTGGTCCGACACCTGCTTCTGCATGCTGACCGGCGACGGCGACGGCAGCGTCGACCCCGAACAGGTCGACCTCGACACCATGGGCCACGAGATGACCCACGGCGTCACCAGCGCCACCGCCAACCTCCGCTACAGCGGCGAGTCCGGCGGCCTCAACGAGGCGACCTCGGACATCTTCGGCACCATGGTCGAGTGGTACGCCGACAACACCGTCGACAAGCCGGACTACCTGTTCAGCGACCAGTCCACCCCGCCGTGGCTGCGCCGCTTCGACAAGCCCTCACTGGACGGATCGTCCGCCGACTGCTGGACGAAGAAGGTCGGCCAGCTCGACGTCCACCACTCCTCCGGCGTCGGCAACCACTGGTTCTTCCTGGCCAGCGAGGGCAGCGGAACCAGGACCGTCAAGGGCGTCACCTACACCAGCCCGACCTGCGACGGCTCCACCGTCACCGGCGTCGGCAACCAGAAGATCGCCAAAATCTGGTACCGCGCGCTCACCGTCTACATGACGTCCACCACCGACTACAAGGGTGCCCGCGCCGCGTCGCTGAACGCCGCCGGTGACCTGTACGGGCTCAACAGCCCCGAGTACCGGGCGGTCGCGGCCGCCTGGAGCGCCGTCTCCGTCGGCTGACCCCGGCCCCGGCACCCACGGCCCGTCGCCCCGGCAGGGGTGGCGGGCCGGCTCTCCCGTTCAGGAGGGAGCCGTTCCGGTCGGCGGTGCGACGGCCCCTGCCGGCGGGGCGACGCCGCCCGGGCCCTCGAACCGCACGGTCGGCTCGAAGTTGGCACGGCGGGCCGCGCGGCGGAAGACGGTGAGGACGGCCGGACCGACCACGAGGACGGCGACGAAGGTGGTCACCGCCCGGCCGGTGTCCCACCCGAGCGAGGTGGCCAGGTCGAACAGCAGGTAGCGGTGCCACTGTTCGGTGAAGGGCAGCCCGGGCAGGTAGGCGATCGAGCTGTTCGGGTCGGTCGCGAACGGCCAGAACGAGAGGTTCAGCAGGAAGCCGAAGAGGTACCCGGAGAAGGCGCCGTAGCCGGCCAGTACCGGGACCTCCCAGCGGAGCGGCAGCTTGGGGAGCAGGCCGGCGAGCATGCCCACGAAGGCGCAGCCGAACATCTGGTAGGGCATCCAGGGGCCGACCCCGCCGGTCAGGAGGGCGGACGCGAACAGGGAGGTGCAGCCGAGTGTGAAGCCGAAGCCGGGACCGAAGACCCGGCCGGCGAGGACGAGGACGAAGAAGACCGTCTCCACCCCGGCCGTCCCGGCGCCGAGCGGGCGCAGACCCGCGTTGACGGCCGACAGGACACCGAGCATGGCGAGGGCCTTGGCGTCGATGCCGCCGGCCGCGATCTCCGCGATCACGACGGCGAGCACCAGGATCAGCAGGGCACCGAAGATCAGCGGCGGGGCGTAGGAGGAACCGAACGTCCCCGGGGCGACGACGAAGGGCCAGGTGAAGGCGACGAGGCCGATGAAGGCGGCCAGCGCCACCACGACCCGGGCCCGGCCGGGTATCCGGACGGCGGTCACCGGGCGGCCTCCACCGGTGCGAGGGCTGCGGCGACCTGGCGTGTGGTCAGGTACGGCAGCGGGGCGAGGATCTTCGCGGTCTGGGGCGCGAAGGTGGGCGAGGCGACGATGACCTCGGCGGTGGGACCGTCCGCGACGATCTCGCCCTCGGCCATCACCACCACCCGGTCGGCCGCGCCGGCGACGAACTCGACGTCGTGGGTGGAGACCACCACGGTGCGGCCCTCGGCGGCGAGGGCGTCGACGATGCCGGTCAGCGCCTCCTTCGCGTGGTAGTCGAGCCCTCGGGTGGGTTCGTCCAGCAGCACCACCCTGGGGGCGGCGGCCAGCTGGATCGCGAGGACCAGGGCCAGCTTCTGGCCTTCGGAGAGGTCCCGGGGGTGGGCCCCGTCGGGGATCCCGGGGGCGAGGCGGTCGAGGATCCGCCGTGCGGTCGGCCCCTCGGCGGACGCGGCCTCCCGGTCGCTCTGGGCGAGTTCCTGGGCCACGGACTCCAGGTAGAGCAGGTCGGTGGGGGTCTGCGGGACGAGCCCGACCAACTGCCGGGCCTCGGCCGCGGGGAGGCGTTTGGGGTCCTTCGGCGGCTCGCCGCCGGCCCGGGTGACCTTCACGCTGCCGCCCTGCCGGGGGCCGGAGCCCTGGAGCGCCCAGAGCAGGGACGACTTCCCGGAGCCGTTGCGCCCCATCAGCGCGGTCACCTCCCCGGCCCGCAGGTCCAGGGTGACCTCCCGGACGGCGGCCACCTGGCCGTAGCGCACCACGATCCGTTCGGCGCTCAACACAGTCTCCCCGGAACCGGGTTCGTGGCGAGGTGCCGGGGCGGGAAGCGCGGCCAGGCGCTCCCGCAGGGGGCCGGCGGCCCTGCGGGCGTCGCGGACGGAGAGCGGCAGCGGGCTCCAGCCGGCCAGCCGGCCGAGGCCGACCACGGGCGGAGCGATCGCGGTGTGCCGGAACACCTCGGCGGGCGGCCCGTGCACGACGGTGCCGTCACCGGGCAGGTAGGCGACCCGGTCGGCGTACTGGACGACGCGCTCCAGCCGGTGCTCCGCGAGCAGGACGGTCACCCCGAGGTCGTGCACCAGCCGGGTGATCGCGGCGAGGACCTCCTCGGCGGCGGTCGGGTCGAGCGCGGAGGTGGGCTCGTCCAGCACCAGGACGCGGGGGTGCGCGGTCAGCACGGATCCGATGGCGACCCGCTGTTGCTGGCCGCCGGAGAGCTCGTACAGCGCACGGTGGCGCAGGTCGGCCAGGCCCAGCAGGTCGAGGGTCTCCTCGACGCGCTTGCGCATCACGTCCGGGGGCACGGCCAGCTGCTCCATGGCGTAGGCGAGCTCCTCCTCGACCGTGTCGGTGACGAAGCCGGCCAACGGGTCCTGCCCCACCACGCCGACCACGTCGGCCAGTTCACGCGGCGGGTGGTGGGCGGTGTCACGCCCGTCCACCGTGACCCGGCCGCGCAGGGTGCCGCCGGTGAAGTGCGGCACGAGACCGTTCACGGCGCCGAGCAGGGTGGACTTGCCGACCCCGGTGCGGCCGACCACCAGGCAGAGCTCGCCCTCCGGGACATGGAGGTCGACGTCCCGGAGTACCGGGTCGGTCCCGCCGTCGTACACCACGCCGACCTGGTCGAATCGGATCACTTGGTCACCTCGGTGTGCGGGCGGGCGGTGCTGTCGGTACGGACGGCGCTCCTCGTCGCGCCGGGCGGGCGCTGCCCCGGTACGGCACCGGGTCCGGACGGGCGACCGGAGGGCGGGGAGACCACCCCGGCGGCGCCGGCCAACAGCAGCGCGACCACCGGGACGAGCGGCAGGCTGGGCCAACTCAGCGGATACAGGGAGGGGTTGAGATCGGTGGCGTCGTAGCCGACCGTCCCGAACAGCAGGACGGCGGCGGCCACACCGCACCCGGCGACACCCCATTCGGCGGCCCGCCAGCGGTCCGGCCGATAGGTGGTGCGCCTGACCCGCCGGCCGCCGAGCGCCAGACCCGCCGCGCAGAGCCCGGCGCCCGCGAGCAGCGCGGGCAGTCCCAGCGCGGCGGGGGCGGTACCGTCCAGGAGCCCGTAGACCCCGGCGCAGAGGCCGCACATGCCGGCCAGCATGAGGGCGCCGGTGGCCCGGCGGGAGCCTCGGGTGGCGGTGCCCGCGCGCCCGTAGCCGCGCGAGTCCATCGCGGCGGCCAGGTGCAGCGAGCGCTCCAGCGCGTCCTCCAGCACCGGGACGACGATGCTGCGCAGCGCGCGGACGCCCTTGCTCTGCCCGGCACGCAACCGCCGTGCCCGGGTGACGCGTTGGACGCTCTGCACGAGCTGCGGCGCGACGCTGAGCGACACCGTCACGGCCACCCCGAGCTCGTACAGGGCCCCGGGCAGGACACGCAGCGCCCGCTTGGGGTTGGCCAGGGTGTTGGCGGCGCCGATGCAGCAGAGCAGGCAGGCCAGGCGCAGCCCGTCGAAGGCCGCGGAGAGGGTGGCCTCCAGGGAGACCGGGCCGCCGATCCGGATGCCCGCGTACCAGGCGGGCGTCGGGATGTGCGGGAGGGAGAAGAGCAGGTGGTCGTGCGGGGTGATGCCGGTGGCGAAGACGCACCGGAAGACCACCCGGATCGCCACGACGGTCAGGGCCAGCCACAGGTAGTACTTGAACCCCCGGGCCCACGGGGCCTCGGTGCGACGGGCGGTGACCACGTAGCCGAGGACGGCGAGGACGAGGAGGAGCAGCAGCGGGTTGGTGGTGCGGCTGGCCGCGGTCGCCAGGGCCAGGGCCCAGATCCACCACGCCAGGGGGTGGAGGTCGCGCGGGCTGCGCCGGCCCCCCGCGGCCCGCCCGGGGGCGGACTGCGGGAGGCCGGCGCGGTGCTTGTCGGGCATGCTCACCTGATCACTCGGCCCGTCGGCGGCGGCGCGCGGCGACCGCGGTGGCCCCGCCCAGCAGCACCACGAGGACGACCGCGACCACGGCGGGGACCATCGATCCGGTGTCGTGCGGGGCGTCGGCGACCGGTGCCGCGTTCATCACCGGCGGGCCCGCGGCGTCCACGGGCGCCGACGGGACCGGGGTGGCGGTGGGCGTCGCGGGCCCGGTCCCGTCCGCTGCCCGGGTCTCCGACGGGGCCGGGGCGGGAGTCTCGGCGCCCTCGGCTGCCGGGGGTGCGGACTCCGTGGAGTCCGGGGCCGGCGTGGCCGGTGCGGGGGCCACGGGCGCCGGAGCCGTCGGCCCGGACCGGTCGGAGCCGCCGGACGTGCCGGTCGGGGGCGCGCCCGTGGTCGGCCGCTTCGGGGCGGCGCCACCACCGCTCGCGCCGCCGCCGCTCGTGCCGGCGCTGCCTGCTGATCCGCCCGTGGCGGTGCCGCCGCTGCCGGAGGAGGCGGCACCCCCGGAGGACGTGCCGCCGCCGGACGAGGCGGCGCCTCCGGACGAGGTGGTACCCCCGGACGAGGAGGAGCCACCGGAGGAGGACCCGCCGCCGGAGGTCCCGCTGCCCCCGGAGGAGCCGCCGCTGCCACCGCCGGTCACCGTGCCGGCCGTGCCGCCTCCTGTCGAGCCGCCGCCGGCCGTGCCGGGGTCGGTCGTCGGCGCGGGCGGCTCGGGAGTGGCGTTCGTACCGCCGCCCGGCGCCGTGTTGTGCGCACGCACGGTGTCCGGCGAGAAGGTGGGGCGCCCTTCGGTTCCCTCGATGTTGGTGCCACCGAAGATCCACAGGTCGACGCTGCCGGGCTTCGGCTGGTAGCTCATCGCGCCGAGCTGGCTGTAGGACCAGCTGTTCTGACCCGGGTCCGCGTGCCAGTACGACCAGTAGGCCGAGGCCGGGGGCGTCAGGACACACTTCTCCTGCTCCGGGGGCGGGAACTGCTTGCCGCCCTGGAAGCCGCTGTACCCGATCCGGCAGATGAACGCCGGGCCGTCGTGCCCGGTCCCGGTGGTCTTCCAGCCGCCCTGGTTCAGCAGGCTGTACCCGGTGGTCGGGGTGGTCCCGCAGGAGCGCAGGAGCGGGCCGCCCCACTTGCTGAGGTCCACCGCGAGCACCACGCCGGAGCCGGTGGTGCACTGTTCGATCGGCAGCGGGGCCGCGGCGGCCGGGGTCGCGCCCGCGCCGAGCCCGCCGATCGCGAAGGCGAGCGCCGCGGTGGCGGCCCCGAGGATCCGGCCGATCCGCCGGATCACCGGTGACGCCCCGGGGTGGAGCCCGACCGGCGACGGGCGACCAGGACGGCTCCGGCGCCGACGGCGGCCAGCAGGCCGGCGACGGTCGTCAGCACCAGTGCCTCGGTCCCGGTCCCGGCCAGGCTGCCGGTGTCGGTCCGGACGTGTGCGCCGCCGACCGGGGCGCCGTCGCCTCGCACCGGATCACCGGCACCTCCGACGCCACCGGAGCCTCCGGCACCGCCCGCCCCGCCGGGGAGCAGCGAGTCACCGGGTCGGGCGGTCGTGCCCCCGGTAGGCGTGGTGACGGCCGTGGGCGTGCCGGTGGGCACGGGAGTACCGGTGGGCGTCGGCGAACCGGGCAGAGTGCCCGACGGCGTGCCGGTCACGGTCGATGTCGCGGTGGCCGTGGGGGTGGGCGTGGGCGTCGGGGTGGCGGTCGGGGTCGGCGTGGCGGTGGGCGTCGGCGTACCGGTCGGCGTGGCCGTCGCGGTCGGGGTGGGTGTCGGCGTGCCGCCGAGGTCGCGGCGCAGGGTGCCGAAGGAGATCCCGGTGGCGCCGCCCACGGCCTGGGTGGAGGCCCGCACGTCCGATCCGTGCTGTCCGGCGGAGGCGACGTCGAAGCCCCCGTCGCCGTTCTGCTGCCCGGCGAGGAAGTCGAGCGCCTTCGCGATCCGCGCGCCGTAGGTGGACTGACGAAGGGTCAGGCCCTGGACCGCGAGGGCGGCCGAGTTGGTGGAGTTCCCGGCCGCGCCGGGGAAGCCCCCGTCGGCCAGCTGTCGCCCGGCCAGCCAGGTCAGTCCCTTGTCGACCGCCCGCGCGGCCTCGTCCCCGGGGACGAGCGCGAGTGCCATGGCGGCCATCGCGGTGCTGTCCACGTCGGAGTCGCCGGTGGCGGGGATGAGGCTCGGCCAGGAGCCGTCGGCGTGCTGGAGGCTCTCCAGGTAGGCGACCGGCGAGGTGGCGCTCGCGGTGTCCCCGGCGCGCAGCTGGGCCATGATGCCGAGAGCCTGGGAGAAGACCGACGTGGCGTAGGTGTAGTTGCCGGGGCCGGCGCAGCCGGTGGCCTCGTCGGCCTTGGCGCAGACGGCCGCGGCCAGGGCGGCGATCAGGTCGTGCCCGCCGAAGGCCCGCGGGTTGCGGCCGACGACCTCGGCGAGCAGCGCCTCCTTGCCGAGCGAGCCGCCGCCCGCGTACTCGGTGCCGATGCTGGTCCAGTCGTTGACGGTGCGCCCGTTGGGGTCCGTGCCCTGCTGGTCGAGGAAGTCGACGATCCGGCGCAGGGCCGCGTCGTTCGCACCCGTGGCGGCGAGCGCGAAGGCGCCGTCGATGGTGAGGCCGAAGTCCGCGAAGGTCGGGAACGCCTCGTAGTAGTGGCCGTCGATCAGGTTGGCCGGGGCGGTGAGGTAGGAGCTGCCCCGGGCCAGGTCGGGGGCCCGGCCGGCGGGCGTGGTCGGCGGGGTGGTGGTGGCACCGTTCGGGTTGTGGCGGACGGTGGTCAGATCGGTTCCGGTCAGGGCCAGGACGGCCTGCTCGGTGGCGGCCGCGTCGGCCTCGGGGGTCGACTCGTCAGGGCCGAAGCCCCCGTCCTCGCCCTGGCGGGCGGCGAGCCAGGCCATGGCGGTGGCCTGTTTGGCCCCCTGTCCGACGGCCTTCAGCGTCTGGGCCGCGGCGGCGGTGCTCGTGGTGTCGCCGGCGGCGCCGACGTAGGGGGCGTAGGAGCCGTCGGGCTGCTGGCTCGCGGCGAGCTGGTCCGCGGCCTTCTTCGCGGTGGGCTCGAAGCCGGCCGCCGGGCGCAGGGCGAGGACGGCGAGGCCGGTGGCCACCGGGTCGGACTCGCAGTAGCCGCCGGCCACGATCATCGAGCCGGCGATGCCTCCGTCGGCGCACTGCAGGACCGTGAAGCGGGCGAGCGTCGCGGCGGGCGGCGTGACCCCGGCGCGCTGCAGGGCGATCACGGCCCACGCCTGCACCCAGGGCGAGGCCGCACCGTGGAAGTCCCCGGCCGCGGTGCACTCCCCGTTCTCGCCGGCCGCGACGCACACGTGGTCGGTGAGCGCGGCGATCAGGTCGCGGCCGCCGAAGTCCCGGGGGTTGCCGTCGGTGCTCTCGGCGACCAGGGCCAGCAGCGCGGCGGCCTTGGAATCGGGCTTGCCGCTCGGCCCGTCCGGGTACAGGAAGGCGTCGGTGTGGGCGGCGAGGTAGGCGACGACCTTGCGCAGAGCCGGGTCCTGGGTGCCGGCGGCGGCCAGGGCTGTCGCGGTGAGGGCGGTCCGGGGGAAGTCGGCCCCCTCGAAGGCCCAGTTCCCCATGTACTCGCCGTTGACGAGGCGGCCCGCCAGCCAGGCCGCCGCGGCGGCGGGGTCTCCCGCGGGCGGTGGGAGGGTCGGGCTCGGGGACACCGACGGCGACGCGGAGGCGGACGGCGACGGACCGGTGTTCCTGGCCCGGACGGAGTCCGGGGTGAAGGAGGGCGCTCCGCTCGTCCCGCCGATGTCGGTGCCGCCGTACACCCAGGCCTCGACCTCGCCGGGCCTGGGCTTCTGCGTGCCGGCGCCGTAGCGGCTGTAGGACCAGGTCGCCTGGCCGGGCTCGGCGATCCAGTAGGACCAGTACGCCGTCGCCTGGGGGGTGTTGACGCAGGGTTCCTCGGCGGCGGTGGGGTACTGGGTGCCGTTGCCGAAGGCGCCGTTACCGAGCCGGCAGATGAAGGCGGGGCCGTCGTGCTCGGTGCCGGTGGTGGTGAAGCCCGCGTTGTGCAGCAGGTTCATCCCGGTCGTGGGGTGGGCGTCGCAGCCGCGGACGACTCCGCCGCCCCAGTGGCCGAAGTCGACGGCGACGATCGCTCCGGTGGTGGCGGTGCACTCCTCGATCGGGTCCGCGGCGGCCCTGCCGGGGTGTCCGAGCAGGACCGTGCCGCCTGCAGCGATCGCGACGGCACCGGTGGCCACCAGGGACGTGACCCCCCGGGCTCTGTGACTCGTACGACTGCTGCTGGCCCTCACCGGCGACTCCCTGATCAGTCGTCGGGATGCCACAGCGCAGCCGACGGCCTCCTTCGCGCGGGGCCGTTCTGACCGCGTCGTAGTCCACGACGACGCAAGCACTCCTGGAACAAGGCCCCGGCGCAGGCATTCCGGCTCACCAGCCCGGGGTGGGGCGGGTCTACGGTTGCGGGTCAGCGCCGGAATCGGACCGGCTTCCCCTGACTGCCGAGGATGAAAAAGCATTTCATCAGACCATGCTCGCGGAGTCGGCGTCAACGAAGCGTCATGTCTCCTTCCCCACCTCGTGACTGCCCCGCCGGTGCGGTAGCGTCCGCGGTGGCCGAGCGGGGGAATCCGGTGTGAATCCGGGGCTGACGCGCAGCGGTGTGGGGCGGTGACCGTGCCGGCCCGAGCCCGAATGCCCGCCCGGCCGCGCAGCATCAGCGAAAGCCAGCCCACGCGATCCGGGCGGCGGCCGCCCCAGCCGCCGCGCGCCCGACCGGGCACCGGGGCCGGGGCCGGATCGGCGCCCGCCACACCAAGGAGCCGTTCCGTGCCCGTTCCCGCCTCCTCGCGCTTCGCCTCCTCACGCGCCGCCTCCGCGGTGACCGTCTCGCTGGCCGCCGGTGCCCTCGTGCTGTCGGCCGTCCCCGCCCACGCGACCGCGACCCCGGCCCAGATAGCCACCTCGAAGAGCACCGGCGTCACCTACCTGAAGTCACTCCAGGCCGCGGACGGGAGCTACGTCACCGGCGGCGGGCTCTCCAACGAATGGGCGTTCAGCGCGCTGGCCGCCGCCGGTACGGCCGCGGCGGACGTGACCCCCGGGGGCGACGCCACCAAGAACGCCCGGCTCGTCTACCGCAACCAGCTCGCCGCCGCCACCTGGCCGGGCGCCTCGCCGGTCGTCACCGACTACGAGCGCGGCGCCCTCAACGCGTACGCCGCGGGGATCGACCCCGCGCGCGTCGGGCCGGGCCGCAACCTGGTCGCGGACCTGGTCGCCTACTGGCAGACCGCCGAGCCCGGCTACTACGGCCCCTCCGCCAACTTCAACGGCACGGTCTTCGGGCTGCTCGCCCTCGGCGGCGCCAGGACCCAGGGCGGCGGGCAGCGCGTCCCGCAGGCCCTGCTGGACGCCTCGGTCGCGACCGTGCGCGCCAACCAGCACACCGACGGCGGCTGGAACTACAGCAAGGCCGCCGGCGACCCCGTCGCGCTCGGCCAGGGCAGCGACATCGACATGACCGGCGCCGCCATGGCCTCGCTGTGCAGCGGCGGCGTCCCCAACACCGACTCCGCCGTCGTCGCGGCCAAGAACTTCCTGAAGGGCAAGCTCGTCGCCTCCGGCGCCTTCAACTCGATGTGGGGCGCCAACACCGACTCCAACGGCTGGGCCGTGTCCGGCCTCAACGCCTGCGGGATCAACCCGCAGGGCGTCGACTTCACCAGCGGCACCGGCAAGACCCCGATCGACTTCCTGATCGCCCAGCAGTTCAAGCCCGGCGGCGGCTTCAAGTACCTGCCCACCGACACCACCCCGTCCCCCTACGCCTCCGTGGACGGCCTGCGCGCCGTGGCCGGCGGCGGATTCACCGCCACCCCGCCCGCGCCGACCGCGGCCGGTGAGCCCGCCTGGGCCGCCACCACCGGCTTCACCTCCGGCACCGCCGCCCGGCTCGCCCTCGTCGTGGACAGCGGCACCGCCCCGCTGAAGGTCTGCGCCGTCACCCTCACCTCGACCGGCGCCACCACCACCCTGGGCGCCGTCCTCGACGCCGCCGCGACCGCCACACCGAGCGGCTGCGTCACGTCGGTCACGCCGTCCACCGGCAGCGGCACGATCACCGCGGTCAACGGCACCGCCAACAGCGGCGCGTCGACCTGGAAGGTGAGCCTGGACGGTGCCGCCGCCACCGGCGCCGCCCGGGCCACCGTCGTCCACGTCGGCGACACCGTGTCACTGCGCTACGGCAGCTGACCTGCGGCCGGCCCCCGGCCGGGCGCGGTGGCCGGGCGCGGGCTCCCCGTGCCCGGCCACCGCGCCCCGGGCCGCCCTCAGGCGCCGGCCGCCCGCCCCTCCGGTTCGGCGCGGGCGGGATACGGCACGAACGTGCTGGTGTGCTCGTCGATCACCGGCGGGACGCCGACGGCGGGCGCGGAACGCTGCGGACAGGCGGGGCGTTCGCCCACCTTGCACCCGAGGCCGATCGGGGTGGCCGCGCCCTCGTCGCCCAGGTCGAGGCCGGCGGAGTACACCAGCCGGTGGGCGTGGCGGAGTTCGCAGCCGAGCCCGATCGCGAAGGTCTTGCCCGGGCGGCCCCAGCCCCCGGGTGAACGGGTGACGGCGCGGGCGGTCCACAGGTAGCGCCGTCCGTCCGGCATGCCGGCGACCTGGACGTGGACGCGGCCGGGGGCGGCGAAGGTCTCGTAGACGTTCCAGAGCGGGCAGGTGCCACCGGTGCGCGAGAAGTGGAAGTCGGTGGCGGACTGCCGCTCGGAGACGTTCCCGGCGCGGTCGACCCGGACGAAGGAGAACGGCACCCCGCGCAGTCCCGGCCGCTGGAGGGTGCTGAGGCGGTGGCGGACGGTCTCGCCTCGGCCATCCCGGTCACCCGGCTCGGGATCGCCACCGGCCGCGCCTCGCAGGTGCTCGGTCTGCACTTCTTCAACCCCGCCCCGGTGCTGCCGCTGGTGGAGCTGGTCTCCTCGCTGCACACCGACCACACCGTGCTCAACCGGGTGGAGACCTTCGCCAAGGAGGTGCTGGGCAGGCACGTCGTCCGCTCCCGCGACCGGGGCGGCTTCGTGGTCAACGCCCTGCTCGTCCCCTATCTGCTGTCCGCGATCCGGATGGCCGAGGCGGGGCACGCCACGGCGCAGGACACCGACGACGGCATGGTCCACGGCTGCGCCCACCCCATGGGCCCGCTCCGCCTCGCCGACCTGATCGGGCTCGACACCGTGCAGGCCATCGCCGAATCGCCGTACGCCGAGTACAAGGAGCCGCTCTACGCTCCCCCGCCGCTGCTGTCCCGCATGGTCGAGGCCGGCCTGCTCGGCCGCAAGACCGGCCGCGGGTTCCACCCGCACCGGACGGCCTGACCACACCCCCGGCACACCGGCGCCCCGGTCCTCCGCGACGGAGACCGGGGCGCCGGTGTGTCGGCGTGTCGGCGTCAGGGAGCGGTGATGCCCGGCTGGGCACCCGCGCCGAAGGACCAGCCCTCGACCTCGCCGGGCGCCGGGTCGTAGCTGCCCGCGCCCAGGCTGCTGTACGACCAGGGGCCGCCGTGCGGCGCGTGCCAGTACGACCAGTAGGCGCTGCCGGTCGGGTTGGTGCAGGTCGTCGGCAGAGAGTTGATCTTGCAGACGAAGCCGGGGAAGCGCGGGTGGAAGGAGTAGGAGAACCCGGCGCCGGTGATCGCGGCGAGCCCGCTGGCCGGGTCGCCGAGCGCGCAGCCGGTCTGGATGCCGCCACCGACTGCGGTGAAGTCGACGACCACGGTCACGCCGGTGGTGCCGGTGCAGGCGGCCGCCCGGGCCTGCGGAGCGTGGACGGCGGAGGCACCGAGCAGCCCGGCGGTGAGGGCCGCCGCGGCGGCGGCCGAGCCGAGCGTCCGGCGGACCGGTCGGGTCCGGGTGGGAGTGTCGATCATCGAAGTGCTCCTCGGGTGGTCGCGGACGGTCAGTGGGTGGCCGGTGCCGGGCAGGCCAGGGTGGGCGGGGCCGGACGCGCGCCGGCGGCCGAGAGCGTGGCCAGCGGCGTGCCGGCCAGGCCGAGGACGGCCTGGGCGGTCGCCCGCGCGCCGTTGCCCGGGTTGAAGCCGGTCGCGTCGTAGGCGACCGCCCCCCGGACGGCGGGGGCGGCCGCGCAGCCCTGCTGGAGCTTGACCAGGCTGCTCCAGCCCTTGAGGCCGGCGCCGAAGCGGCCACCGGAGAACAGGGCCTGGGTGGCGAGGCCGGTGGTGTTGGCGTTGGACGTGGTCGCTCCGGCCGCCGCGAAGCCCCCGTCGGCGTTCTGGTGGCCGGTCAGCCACCCGAGCCCGGCGTTCGCCTTCGCGGTGCGGCCGGTCGCGGCGAGGGCCTGGACGGCCAGCGCGGTGGCGTCGGCGTCGCTCGCGCAGGTGGCCTGGCCGAAGGAGACCGGGAAGCCGCCGTCGGCGCACTGACTGTCGGCGAGGAAGTCGACGGCGGCGGACGGAGCACCACCGGGCGTGCGCTTGAGCGCGATCAGCGCGAGCGACTGGCCGAACGCGTTGCTGTAGTCGCCCCACTGGGACCGGTCGGAGAAGCGGCCGCTCGGGCTCTGGAGCGAGCGGAGCCGGGCGGGGAGGTCGACACCGCCGAAGGCGGTCGGGTTCTCGCCGCGGACCTCGACGGCGAGCAGCAGCTTGGCCGTCGCCCCGGCGTACGCCTCGGTGGTGCCGTCGCCGAGGTAGCCGCCGATGACGTCGGGCCTCGCCAGCCAGGCGGTGGCCTTCGCGGCGGCCTGGTCGGAGCTGCGGGAGGCGGCGAAGGCGAGCACGGCGTCGATGGTCAGGCCCTGGTCGGGGTAGGCGGTGCCGTCGAACACCGACTCGAAGTGGTCACCGTCCACCAGCTGGCGGGCCAGCCAGCCCGCCGCCGCGGCGTCCGGACGGACGGTCGGGGAGGACGATTGTGCGGGGGTGGCGTGTGCGGCGGTGACCGCCGGGAGCGCGGTGGCGAGGGCGAGCGCGGGTATGGCGAGCAGTCCGAGAGTGCGGCGGAGCGCGGGCATGAGAGCCTTTCCGGGCCTGGACGCAGGGGCCCGGAGAGCGTCCGCGGGGGGCCGGGGACAGCTCTCGGAGCTCCGGCCCGCAGACCACGACGGGAGGAGTGGACACCTCTCCGCCGCCGGGTACTCGGGCTCGCCGCCGACAGCCGTCGGCGGCCTACCGTTGCGGGTCAGCGCCGGATTCGAACCGGACTTCCCCCGACGGCGGAGTCAGAACATGACGGCCCATCATGGCGACGCCCGAAAGGCCGGGTCAAGGGTCCGTGCGTCACATCACAGCGCATCCGGGCAGGTCGTCGGCGACCTACCCCCGGGAGGGCCCGGACGCCGCTCGACGGGCCGACGGCCCCGTGGTGCGGCGCCCCGCGGCCGGGGCGCCGCACCACGGCGCGCCTCGGCCCGGGTGCCGGCGGTGGGTGGTGGCGGCGGTGGGTGGCGGTCGTCAGTTGTCAGCGGTGGGTGAACGACGCCGGCCGCTTCTCGGCGAACGCCGCCATGCCCTCCTTCTGGTCGGCGGTGGCGAAGACGGCGTGGAAGAGCCGCCGCTCGAAGCGGACGCCCTCGGCGAGGGTGGTCTCGAAGGCGCGGTCGACCGCCTCCTTCAGCATGATGCTCGCCGGCGCGGACATCTCGGCGACCTTCCCGGCCGTCGCCAGCGCCTCGGCCAGCAGCCGGTCGGCCGGGACGATCCGGGAGACCAGGCCGGCCCGCTCGGCCTCCTCGGCGCCCATCGTCCGGCCGGTCAGGCACAGCTCCATCGCCTTCGCCTTGCCGACCGCCCGGGTGAGCCGCTGCGAACCGCCGATCCCGGGGATCACCCCCAGCTTGATCTCCGGCTGGCCGAACTTCGCGGTGTCCGCCGCGAGCAGGATGT
>NZ_JAQYWZ010000490.1:0-6296 GCF_036290945.1 Streptomyces sp. BE303 | reverse complement strand
GGGGCGGCCGGCATCATCAAGATGGTCCAGGCGATGCGGCACGGCGTGCTGCCCCGCACGCTGCACGTCGACGCGCCCACCCCCCAGGTGGACTGGGCGTCCGGGGACGTGGAACTGCTCACCGAGGCCCGCCCCTGGCCGCGCGCCGCGCACCCCCGCCGGGCCGGGGTCTCCTCCTTCGGCATCAGCGGCACCAACGCCCACGTGATCCTGGAGGAACCCCCCGCCCAGGAGGTCGCGCCGCGCCCGACCGTGACCCGCACGGTGCCGCTGGTGGTGTCGGCCAACGACCCGGCGGCGCTGGCCGAACTGGTCGAGCGGACACCGGCCCTGCTCCGCGACCGCCCGGACCTCCGGCCCGGGGACCTCGGGCACGCGCTGACCGGCCGCGCCGTGCTGCCGCACCGCGCGGTGCTGCTGAGCCCCGGCACCGGGGAACCGGTGGCGATCGGCCGCGCCGCCGAGGGCCGGCTGGCGGTGGTGTTCACCGGCCAGGGGGCCCAGCGGGTCGGCATGGGCCGGGAGTTGTCCGAGGCGTTCCCGGCGTTCGCGACGGCCTTCGACGAGGTGTGTGCGGCGCTGGACCTTCCGCTGCGGGAGGTCCTGGGCGACCGGGAACGGTTGGACCGGACCGAGTGGGCGCAGCCGGCGATCTTCGCGGTGGAGGTGGCGCTGCTCGCCCTCGTGCGCTCGTGGGGTGTGACGCCGGATGTCGTGGCGGGTCACTCGGTGGGTGAGATCACGGCCGCGTACGCCGCCGGGGTCCTCTCCCTGGCGGACGCGGCGAAGCTGGTGGCGGCGCGGGGCCGGTTGATGCAGGCGCTGCCCGCGGGCGGCGCGATGCTGGCGGTCGGGGCGTCGGAGGGCGAGGTGCGGGAGGCGTTCCCGGACATCGACCTCGCGGCGGTCAACGGGCCGGCCGCGGTGGTCGTGTCCGGTGCCGAGGACGAGATCGCGCGGATCGCCGAACTCGCTGCCGAGCGGGGCTGGAAGACGTCCCGCCTGCGGACCAGTCACGCGTTCCACTCCCGCCTGATGGAGCCGATGCTCGACGAGTTCCGCGCGGTCGTGGAGACGCTCGGCCTCGCCGACCCGCCGGTCCCCGCGGTCTCCACGGTGACCGGCGCCCCGGTGGCGCCCGGTCAGTGGTCGGACCCGGAGTACTGGGTGCGACAGGTCCGTGAGCCGGTCCGCTTCGCCGACGCCGTCACCGCCCTCGACGCGGGCCGGATCCTGGAGGTCGGCCCGGACGCCGTCCTCACCGCACTCGTGCAGGACACCGACCCCGAGCGGACCGCCGTCGCGACCCTGCGCCGCGACCGCGGCGAGGTCGAGACGCTGCTCACCGCGGCGGCCCGGCTCTTCGCCGCCGGCCAGGACGTCGACTGGGCCGCCACGTTCGGCCCCGCCCCGGCGCCGGTGCTCGACCTACCCACCTACCCGTTCCAGCACCAGCGGCTCTGGATCGACGTCGTCGACCCGGTCGGGGACCTGGCCGGCATCGGCCTGCACGAGGCCGAACACCCGCTGCTCGGCGCGGCCGTGACGCTCCCGGAGGGCGACGCGCTGCTGTTCACCGGGCGGCTCGCGGCCGGGTCGCCGGGCTGGCTGGCCGACCACACCGTCTTCGGCGTCACGGTCCTCCCCGGCGCCGCCCTGATCGACATCGCCCTCGCCGCCGGTGCCCGGTCCGGAACCCCCGTCCTCGACGAACTGCTGCTCCAGGTGCCTCTCTCGCTGCCGGCCACCGGTGGCGTCGCGCTGCGGGTCACGGTCGGGGCCCCCGGCGACGACGGACGCCGCGCCTTGGCCGTCTACGCGCAGCCCGACGGCGCCGAGGGCTGGACCACGCACGCCACCGGCCACCTCGCCACCGACGACCTCGCCACCGACGACCGCGGCACCGGCACCGGGGCGCCGTCGTCGCTCCCCGCGCAGCCGCCGGGCGCCGAACCCGTCCCGCTCGACGGCCTGTACGAACGGCTGGCCGACGCGGGCCTGTCCTACGGCCCCACGTTCCGGGGCCTGGTCGGCGCGGTGCGCGACGGCGACCGGGTGGTCGCCGAGGTGCGGCCGGACGCCGTGGATCCCGACGGGTTCGGCGTGCACCCGGCCCTGCTCGACGCGGCCCTGCACGCGATCGGCGCGACCGGACTGTTCGACGGGACCGTCCGCCTGCCGTTCGCGATCAGCGGCGCACGACTGCACGCCGTCGGCGTCGTCGCGCTCCGCGTCCACCTCACCCTGGTGGGCGACAGCGCGGTCCGGCTGGTCGCCCTCGACAGCACCGGTGCGCCGGTGCTCACCATCGACGAACTGGCCTTCCGCCCCGTCACCGCGGAGCAGGTCGGCACCGTCCGGACGGGCCTCCGGTCGCTGTTCGGGCTGGACTGGGTGGTGCGGGAGGTGTCCGCGTCGGACGCGGCCACGGCCGTGATGGCGCTGGGCGATCCGCTGCCGGCCCCGGCCCCCGTGCTGATCGTGGACGCGACGGCGGCGGGTGCGGCCCGGGAGCGGGCGGCCCGGTTGCTGGTGCTGCTCCAGTCGTGGCTGGCCGACGCGGCGTGGTCCGAATCACGCCTGGTGGTCCGCACGTTCGGTGCGGCGGGCGCGGAGATCACCGACGCCGACGGCGCCGCGCTGTGGGGTCTGGTGCGGTCGGCGCAGGCCGAGCACCCGGACCGGCTCCACCTGGTGGACGCGGCCGAGGACGTGTTCCACCCGCTGCCGCAGGCGGTCGTGCGCGACGGGGTGATCACCGTGCCGCGCCTGGTCCGCGTCGACGGTGCGCGGGCAGTGGAGTTCGGGGACGGCACGGTCGTGGTGACCGGTGCGACCGGCACCCTGGGGCGGCTGGTCGCCCGCCACCTGGTCGAGAACCACGGTGTCCGTGACCTGGTGCTGCTCTCCCGTTCCGGTGGGGACGCCGGACTCGCGCAGGAGCTCGCTCCGGCGAAGGTCCGGGCGGTGGCCTGCGACGTGGCGGACGCGGAAGCCGTCGCCGAGGCCCTGTGGGACGTGCCGGTGACCGCGGTGATCCACGCCGCCGGTGTGCTGGACGACGGGACACTGGAGTCCCTCACCCCGGAGCGGCTCGACGCCGTCCTCCGGGCGAAGGTCGACGCAGCCCGCAACCTCGCCGCCGCGACGAAGGACAGGACGCTCGACGCCTTCGTCCTCTACTCCTCGGCATCCGGCCTGTTCGGCAACGCCGGCCAGGCCAACTACGCCGCCGCCAACACGTTCCTGGACGCCTACGCGACCGAACTGCGGGCCCAGGGCGTCCCGGCGACGTCGATCGCCTGGGGCCTGTGGGACGCCGGAATGGGCGAGACCCTCACCGACGCCGACCGGGACCGCCTGTCCCGCACCGGCTTCGGCGCCCTCACCTCCGCCGACGGCCTCGCCGCCTTCGACGCCGCCCTCGCCGCCGGGCGGCCCCTGGCGGTGCCGATCGCACTCGACCTGGGCGCGGTCCGGGCCGCGGCGGGCGACGCCCCCGTCCACGAGCTGCTGAGTGGGCTCGTCACCGTGCCCCGCCGGGCCACCGACACCGCGCCCGCCCCGACGCTCGCGGCCAGGCTCGCCCCGCTGAACGACGCGGAGCGCGACCGGACCCTGCTCGACCTGGTCCGGGCCCGCACCGCCGGCATCCTCGGGTACGCGTCGCCCAAGGACGTCGAGCCCACCCGCGGGTTCCTCGAACTCGGCTTCGACTCGCTGACCGTGGTGGAGCTCCGCAACCGGCTCCACACCGAGACCGGACTGCGCCTGAGCGCGACCCTGCTCTTCGACCACCCGTCGCCGACCGCACTCGCCCGGCACCTCGGCGAGCTGCTCCGCCCCGACCAGGCACCCGGGGCCGGTCCCGCCGACGCCCTCTACGCCGAGATCGCCGGCCTGGAGGCCCGCCTCAAGGCCGCGGCCCTCGACGACGGGCACCGCGAAGCGGTCGGGCAGCGGCTGCGCACCCTCGCCGCCGCCTGGACCGCGTCCGTGGACGGCGCCGGTACCGACGACATCGAGTCGGCGACCGCCGACGAGATCTTCGACCTCCTCGACGAGCTCGGCACCCAGTGAGCCGGCCCAACCCCGAAGGCGGCTCCGCCGTGACATCCGTAAGCGACTCCGCCGGGACCGAAGAGAAGTACCTCGACTACCTCAAGCGCGCGGCGGCGAACCTGCGTGCCGCCCGCCAGCGGGTGGAGGAGCTGGAGTACCGGAACAGCGAGCCCCTGGCGATCATCGCCATGAGCTGTCGCTACCCCGGCGGGGTCGACGGTCCCGAGGACCTGTGGCGGCTGGTCGCCACCGGCTCCGACGCGATCGGCGCTCCGCCGACCGACCGGGGCTGGGACGTCGAGGGCCTCTACGACCACGAGAGCGGCGAACTCGACCGGGAGGCCCGGCTCCGGGGCGGCTTCCTGCACGAGGCGGCCGGCTTCGACCCCGAGCTGTTCGGGATCTCGCCGCGCGAGGCGCTGGCGATGGACCCGCAGCAGCGGCTGCTGCTGGAAGCGACCTGGGAGGCGTTCGAGCGGGCCGGCCTCGACCCCACGGCGGCGTCGTTCCCCCGCACCGGGGTGTTCGCCGGGATCATGTACCACGACTACGGCTCGCGGCCCCTGGAACTGCCGGACGGCGTCGCCGGCTACCTGGGGAACGGTAACGCGGGCAGCGTCGCCTCGGGGCGGATCTCCTACACCTTCGGCCTGGAGGGCCCGGCGGTCACGGTCGACACCGCGTGCTCCTCGTCGCTGGTCGCCCTGCACCTCGCCGCGCAGGCGCTGCGCAACGGCGAGTGCGACCTGGCACTGGCCGGCGGCGTGACGGTGATGGCCACGCCGACCACGTTCGTCGAGTTCAGCCGCCAGGGCGGGTTGGCCGCCGACGGCCGGTGCAAGTCCTTCGCGGAGGGCGCGGACGGCACCGGGTGGGGCGAGGGCGTCGGCATGCTGCTGGTCGAGCGCCTCTCGGACGCGCAGCGCCTGGGACACCCGGTCCTGGCGGTGGTGCGGGGCACGGCGGTGAACCAGGACGGCGCCTCCAGCGGTCTGACGGCGCCGAACGGCCCGTCGCAGCAGCGGGTGATCCGCGCCGCCCTCGCCCAGGCCGGGCTGGCGGCGTCCGAGGTGGACGCGGTGGAGGCGCACGGCACGGGGACCCGGCTGGGCGACCCGATCGAGGCCCAGGCGCTGCTGGCGACGTACGGCCAGGACCGGGCCGGCGGCGAGCCGCTCTGGCTGGGTTCGGTGAAGTCCAACCTCGGGCACACGCAGGCGGCGGCCGGTGTCGCCGGGATCATCAAGATGGTGCAGTCGATGCGGCACGGGCTGCTGCCCGGCACGCTGCACGTGGACGCGCCGTCGTCGCAGGTCGATTGGTCGGCCGGGTCGGTGGAGCTGCTGACGGAGGCGCGGCCCTGGCCGGCCACCGGTCGGCCGCGGCGGGCGGGCGTGTCGTCCTTCGGGATCAGCGGGACCAACGCGCACGTGATCGTGGAGGAGGCGCCCGCGCCGGTGCCGGCGGCCGAGCCGGAAGGGTCGGGCGAGCCGGTGGTGGCAGCCCCGCTGCCGGTGGTGCCGCTGGTGGTGACCGCACGGTCGGCGGGCTCCCTGGAGACGCAGATGCAGCGGGTGCGGGCGCTGACCGCGGATCCGTCGGACATCGGGGTGGCCCTGACCTCGCGCGCGGTGCTGGAGCAGCGGGCCGTGCTGCTGGGCGACGCGGTGGTGCGGGGCACGGCGGTCGAGGGCCGGCTGGCGGTGGTGTTCACCGGTCAGGGGTCGCAGCGGGTCGGCATGGGCCGCGAATTGTCCGAGGCGTTCCCGGTGTTCGCGACGGCCTTCGACGAGGTGTGTGCGGCGCTGGACCTTCCGCTGCGGGAGGTCCTGGAGGACCGGGAGCGGCTGGACCTGACCGGCTGGGCGCAGCCGGCGATCTTCGCGGTCGAGGTGGCGCTGCTGGCCCTCGTGCGCTCCTGGGGTGTGACGCCGGATGTCGTGGCGGGTCACTCGGTCGGTGAGATCGCCGCGGCTCATGCGGCGGGTGTGTTGTCGCTCCCGGATGCGGCGAGGCTGGTGGCGGCGCGGGGCCGGTTGATGCAGGCGCTGCCCCCGGGTGGCGCGATGCTGGCGGTCGGGGCGTCGGAGGCCGAGGTGTGCGGGGCGTTCCCGGACATCGACCTGGCGGCGGTCAACGGGCCGGCCGCGGTGGTCGTGTCGGGTGCCGAGGAAGAGATCGTGCGGATCGCGGATCTTGCCTCGGAGCGGGGTTGGAAGACGTCGCGGCTGCGG
>NZ_JAQYWZ010000489.1:0-356 GCF_036290945.1 Streptomyces sp. BE303 | reverse complement strand
GCACGGTGGCCTGTGAGACCTGGTGGCCGTCCCACCGGCACATCGCCCAGACCTTCCGGTGGCCCCACGCGGGGTGGGCAAGCGCGTGGCGGCGGGCCGCGTCACGAACCCCTTCCCGGGCCGGACGCGGCCACGGCCCCTTGGCCTGTGCGCCGCGGCGGGCGCGGGCCCGGTGACGGCGCCAGGTCCGCTCGGGCACGCCGATCAGGCGGCAGAACCTCGCGGTCGGCATGCCCGCCTCGACGCGGATCACCTCGAGGTCCTCGAAGGGCCCGGCCGGCCCTCCGCGGACTTCTTCCACACCCGCAGCTCGACCGCGGCCTCACCCAGCGCCTGGGTCAAGTCGGCGACCTGAG
>NZ_JAQYWZ010000488.1:0-319 GCF_036290945.1 Streptomyces sp. BE303 | reverse complement strand
GGGGGGGGGGGGCGGGCCCGGGCCCCCCCCCGCCCCCGCCCCCCCGCCCCCCCCCGCCCCCGCGGCCCCCCGGCCCCCCCCGCCCCCCCCCCCCCCCGCCCCCCCCCCCCCCACCTCGTCCACGCCGACCCCGCCCACCGCGTCCTCCCGTCGTGACTCGTGATCAGCGGGGTGCACTAGCGCGCTGCCGGCGAGCGCCGCAACCCGAAGGACATCGCCGCCTCATTAAACACCGGGGGGGGGGGGGGGGGGGGGGGGGGGGGGGGGGGGGGGGGGGGGGGGGGGGGGGGGGGGGGGGGGGGGGGGGGGGGGGGGGGGG
>NZ_JAQYWZ010000487.1:0-212 GCF_036290945.1 Streptomyces sp. BE303 | reverse complement strand
CCCCCCCCCCCCCCCCCCCCCCCCCCCCCCCCCCCCCCCCCCCCCCCCCCCCCCCCCCCCCCCCCCCCCCCCCCCGTTGTTGTCGAGCAGCAGGGCGCCCGCCCGCCGGGGCGACCGCGGGCCGGGTCGTCAAAATGGGGGGGGGGGGGGGGGGGGGGGGGGGGGGGGGGGGGGGGGGGGGGGGGGGGGGGGGGGGGGGGGGGGGGGGGGGG
>NZ_JAQYWZ010000486.1:0-442 GCF_036290945.1 Streptomyces sp. BE303 | reverse complement strand
GGTGTGGGGGGGGGCGGCCCGGTCCCCGAGGTCGGGGCCGCGGTCCTGCCTCCCGTTGTACCCTCCCTGCTCGCGGGGGCCCGCCCCCCCCCCCCCCCCCCCCGCCCCCCCGCCGGCGGCCGCGCCCCCCGCGCCCCCCAGCCCCCCCCCCCCCCCCACCCCCCCCCGCCCCCCCCCCCCCCGCCCCCCCCCCCGGTCGACCCGCACGCCACCCCACTCGCGACGTTAACGCCGGACCGGCGTTCAGCCGCGTGCTCCTCGGATCCGAGCGCGCCGGCCAGCACCGGACCGCGCCGAGATCGGACGAGCGTCGTGTAGGGAATGAGGGGCTATCGCGCTGAATAACTCGGTGCTCGCCGGATCCTTAAAAACGGGGGGGGGGGGGGGGGGGGGGGGGGGGGGGGGGGGGGGGGGGGGGGGGGGGGGGGGGGGGGGGGGGGGG